>JAPXRQ010000017.1:0-28992 GCA_033813515.1 Thermomicrobiales bacterium | reverse complement strand
GGCCGGCGGTGAGCTCTACGGGTACCGCAACGCCCAGACCACCCTGCTCGCGCCGACCGGCACCATCGGCCTGCTGATGGACTGCGATACCACCGGTGTCGAGCCCGACTTCGCCCTGGTCAAGTTCAAGAAGCTGGCCGGCGGCGGCTATTTCAAGATCGCCAACCAAAGCATCAAGCCTGCCCTGCGCAACCTCGGCTACTCCGCCGATGAGCGCCGCGACATCATGACCTACGTCCTCGGCACCCTCTCACTCGATGGCGCGCCATACATCAACCGCGACACCCTCCAGGCGCGTGGTTTCACCGCCGAGGATCTCGACAAGATCGAGGCCGCCCTCCCCGGTGTCTTCCAGCTGAACTTCGCCTTCAGTCCATGGTCACTGGGCGAAGAGACCCTCGGTCGCGTCGGCATTTCCATGGACCAGGCCAGCCAGCCCGGGTTCGATCTGCTCCGCCAGCTCGGCTTCTCACGCGAGGAGATCGAGACTGCCAACGAGCACATCTGCGGCACGATGACCGTCGAAGGCGCCCCGCACCTGAAGGACGAGCATCTCCCGGTCTTCGATACCGCCAACAAGTGCGGCAACAAGGGCACCCGTTACATCCATCACATGGGTCACATCCTGATGATGGCCGCTGCCCAGAGCTTCCTTTCCGGCGCGATCTCGAAGACGATCAATATGCCGAACGAAGCCACGACCGACGACATCCTCGATGCCTATCACAAGAGCTGGGTCCACGGTCTCAAGGCCATGGCCCTCTACCGTGACGGCTCGAAGTCCAGCCAGCCGCTCTCGACCAAGTCCGATTCGCCCGATGCGGTGGATGCGGCCGAGGTCGAAGAGAAGGTCGCGGCCGCCGTTGCCGAGGCCCGCGAAACCTGGCAGGAGGAGCAGAACGCCGCCGTCGCCCGCGCTGTTCTCGAGGCTCGTGCCCAGTGGGAACTCGAGCAGGCCAGCAACGAGGCGTCAGCCGCTGCCGCCGCCACCGCTGAGCCGATCGGGAACACCAACTCGGTCCAGCTGGCCTTCGTCGGCGAACAGCACCACCCGATCCGCAAGCGTCTCCCTGCCCGTCGTCGCGGCTTCACGCAGGAAGCGCGCGTCGGTGGCCAGAAGGTCTACCTCCGCACCGGCGAATACGACGATGGATCGCTCGGCGAAATCTTCATCGATGTCGCCAAGGAGGGCGCTGCCTTCCGCTCGATCATCAACTCCTTCGCGATTGCCGTCTCCAAGGGCCTCCAGTACGGGGTGCCGCTGGAAGAGTTCGTCGACACCTTCACGTTCGTCCGCTTCGAGCCGCAGGGCATGGTCACCGGCCACGCGAACATCAAGATCGCGACATCGATGATCGACTACGTCTTCCGGGCCCTGGCGCTCGAGTATCTGGGTCGGACCGATCTGGTTCAGGTTGCCGAAGCCGAGGCGACCGCAGTCGAGGAGGACGCGGCCGAAAGCAGCAGCCTCTTCCCGAACTGGGACGTCAAGCCGGCCGCGAAGACCGACGATAGCCCAAAAGCTGAGGCGGCGGCCGCACCGGTCGCCATGGCCAGCGCCCCGATCCCGGTCGTTCAGACGGATCCGGTTCCGTACAAGGCAAATGGCAACGGCAACGGGCACTATGCGCTGAACGGGAATGGCAACGGGCACAACCATGCCGCCTCCGCCACCCTCGCCCAGCCGATGAGCGCGCTCGATCAGGCCCTGGGCACAATGATGGGCGACGCCCCGTTCTGCGATGTCTGCGGCCACATCACCGTCCGCAACGGCGCCTGCTACAAGTGCCTCAACTGCGGAAACAGCCTCGGCTGCAGCTAAATCAGGTGACAGAAGAGAGAGGCGGGATCTTTCGTCCCGTCTCTTTCCGTGCAAACTGCGAGGTCCGGCCATCTATTCAATTGGTGTCGATTGGTCTGGAGATCCGGGCGGTCCCGGAAAGCGCGGTGCGTCGCGTTTGCTGGTGATGACAGCTGTCGACCTGTCTGAGAGCGAACGGGCAAATCTCCGCTCTGCCGTCTCCGCATTGAGAGTCAACCGTCGATTCAGTGAGCAAACGACATTTCGATACTCGAGCGTGAGTGACTACAATCGCGCAGCATTTTTCGAAGCTGTTGCACCAATCGAATTTCGAGCATGGGTCCATGTCGTGGATAAGGAGAAGGATTGGGCGAGTTCATTCCCCACGCGAACCGTTGGGGATAGGCGGCTCCTCGAAATGCTGCTGAGGATGCTCCCTCACTTTCCACATGATCGTTTGCACCAGACTCGACTGCTTCTTGATATTCCAAGAACTGAAAACGACCGAGTTGCCCGCTGGCGAAAAGAGGCAAGCGACTGGTGTAGACAGAACAACATTTCGCCATTCCGTCAAGTCAAATCTCAAACCGATTCTGGAACGGATGGAGAAATCATCCAACTGGCAGATATGGTGGCGGGTTGTATCAATCGGCAAGAGCTACGCGGTGCGAGTGAAGTAGCGGCGATAGCAAACCGAATCCAAATTGTCGGTTAAAGCAAAAACCCAGACTGCTAGCACGGATTGGATACCGGCCCGCGCCCACACGAGGGCACGCCTACACAGCTGGGAAATGGTGAACCATTTTTTCGTCACCTTGCAGATGACAGGTTCATTATGGCGCGCCTTGTGAACTTGTCAACGGCACCCACCAGACAATTGAACGGGTGTACATCGCATGACCGCGCTACTCCACGGAGCCACTGGGCGAATTCTGCTTGCTTTTGTACTCCGCGAGTGCCTCGGCAAAGATGGCGTCATTGAGTTCCTCGGTGAATGGAACTGATTCCCCGCGATCAACCTCATCCATCGCTTGCTGCAAAACAGCGTCGAAGGCTTCTTTGTTGAGACTGATCGCTTCACCATTGACTATCTGAGCTCTTGATCGCTCAAGGATCGCGGTGAACTCGTCGCTCAATTCGTATGAATCCCATTCAGCGGCCACCGAAAGCATCCTCGACGCATCATCGAGAGCAGACTGAATGTCCGGATATCGCCCCTCATCCACTGCTTGCTGAAAGCGCGACAAGGCGTCGTCGGTGATTGAAATTGTGGATGCCATGGCGATTTTCTCCTCCACCGATGGTAGCAGATGCATGTGTTTCCACAAACATGCCAACCCGGTTCTACTCATCCGTAGGTAGCACGACCGATTCAGCGCTACCCTACCGAAAGTGAATCGGACGAAGGCAACGGAGCAGGGAAATGAGCGAGCAGGATCAGTCGTGGCGGGGCAAGGTCGGCCGGATGTCAGACGAGGAACTGGAAGAGTTCCTGGCCACCGATGCCATCTGTCGGGTTGCCTGCCTGGATGAGACCGGCTGGCCGTACGTCGTCCCGGTCTGGTTTCAGTATGCGGATGGCGGCTACTACCTCATCGCCCGCGAGAAGTCCGATTGGGCCACGATGATGCAGCATGACGGACGCGTCTCCCTCACCATCGACGAGACCGGCTCCCAGCGCAAGGTCCAGGTCAAGGGCGAGGCGACGATCCTGGAGACCCCGAATGTGGGCGGCAAATGGGTGCCGATCGCCGAGGAGATGAGCAAGCGCTACCTCGGTCCGAATGGTCCGAAGTACCTCGAACCGACTCTCTCCGCACCGCGCTGGCTCATCTTCGTCCGCCCCATCGAAACCAAAACCTGGCAGGGCGTCGACTGGGCCAAGAAGTACAAGTCCGGCTCGTAGGAATTGACGGTGCACTGAGACACACTTCGACGCATCGCTTCTGGAATTTGGGTTGGGTCCGCCTTCCATGCGCGACATGGAATATCTCGACCGAAGACGGGTGTGCGACGTAATAGACGATGTGAGGCGCCGCAACCCAGCGCCGCATGCCGGGTCTTGAGCCGTACGGAGAGCCGATCCGGGGATTCAATTGCAAACGCTCAAAATGTGAATAAAGACGGCGCTCCTATGCTTCGGCTTGCCGGATGCCCCAGGTATCCATAGTCCACAGGAGAATTTCTTCGAGGTCATGTCTGGCTGTTGGAGAAATGATGAGCTCCAATGGTGGCCGATCGAGCACGTGCTAGGTGACCGAACCATGCCGCTGCTTTGCGCGCTCAAGAATCTCCAGGCTCAGATCCCGGGTGAACGGAATGCCTTCGCCTCGTTCAAACTCTGCGGCGGCGCGCTCGAGGATGGCCTCCAGTTCGGCGTCTGATTCTGGTGGTTGTATCGACAACGCGATGCCCTCAACTGCGCTTTCCAGCGTTGGATAGGCACCCATATGCACCAGTTCCTGATACAAGGCGGCGGCCTCGTCCGATATGGTGATTCGCTTGCTCATGGGTCGATCCTTGCCTGGCCTCTTGCCTCCAGCATAGCAAACCGCCGCTGGCCCGCTATCATCCATGGCGGAGGAGCACCACCCGCCAGATGGACACCAAACTCACCCCACCACTGCGAAGTCGTCTCCGGGAATGGCTGCCCAACGCCACTCTCATCAGCGACCTCAGCTGGAACCTGATGGATTCAACCGTCCTCCATCTCACCGACGACCACCGCGACTACATCCTCAAGGCCAGCCGGGTCGACAACCTGCACATGACCCGGGAAACAAACGCCCACCACTCTGCCACCGGCGTGCTCATCGAGGCAGGACGAGCCGCCCCTCTGCTCCACTCCGACCTTGATGCGCAGATGTTGCTCCTCGGCTACCTTCCTGGGACGCTGATTCAGGACACGCCCGCCGAGTTCGAACCCGACATCTACCTCCAGGCCGGCCTACTCCTACGCCTCCTGCACGATCAGCCTGCCCAGCCCGATACCGATTACGAAGCCGCTATTCGAGACAAATCGATCTGGTGGCTCGATCGCCCGCACCGCATCGATCCTGAGCTCGAACGCAAAGCCCGCGTCCGTCTCGCCGCCATGCAACCGCAGCCAGTCAAATTGATCCCGACCCACGGAGACTACCATCCACGCAACTGGCTCCTGCACGAACGGCAGGTCTCGATCATCGACTTCGGCCGCTTCAACTACCGCCCCGCCTACACCGATTTCCTCCGCCTCTCCCAGCGCCAGTGGATAGGCCGGCCCGACCTGGAAGCAGCGTTCGTTGCTGGCTACGGATCTGACCCTCGGCCGCCGGATCGCTGGTCGGATGCCCTGCTGCACGAGGCAATCGCCACGGCCTGCTGGGCATACATGGTTCAGGACGAGGCCTTTGAGCAGCAAGGCCACCGCATGATCCATGCAGTTCTGACTGGATAGCCCTCGTGCGAGTGGTGAGTTGCCTGTCAATCGTCGGAAAGCCGCTGTCGATGGTGTTCGATACGGAGAACACGGATAGCATCTTCAGCGAGATCGTACGTGACCCGGTGATAGCGGAGAGTCAGAATTCGGACGTTCGGACGAAGCGCAGAGGCCGCCCGACCCAGCTCCGGGAATTCGCCGAGAAGGGAAATGCTTGAGATCATCTCCGCCTCGAACTTCTGTGCCTGATCAATGCCCCATTGCTGAAGGGTGTGGAAGGCGATGTTCTGGACATCTTGTTCGGCTCTGGGTCAGAAAACGATAGGTCTGCCGTTAGGCACTTGATCGCTCGATGGCTCGACGCTCGAACTGGTCTCGGGCCCTGGCGAACGCCTGTTTGATGAGATCTGGCGTATACGGAATCCCCTCGCCGCGGTCCAGCTCGTCCAAGGCAGGCCGGATCAATTCCTCAAGTTCATCGGACCAGGGAATCACATCACGTTGCAGCACCGCATGCTCGGCCGCAGCGTCAATGGTCGCGAATTCTCCGCGTTCAACGGCGTGCTCGAGTATCGCGATCGCTTCCGGACTCAGGTGAATTTCGCTTGCCATGTGCTTGTCTCCTGCCTCGATACTATCAAACTGACATTGAATTTCCCGGGTTGCAGCGTGTTGGTAATCCCATTTGCACCGATCCACAATCCAATCCGGGAAAATGTCAATTAATCGTTTCGGCGTTCGTCCTCTCAATGTCGAAGGTGTTTCGGCAGATCACGCAGCGGGAATGGTCCCGGCAGAAAGGTCCAAGCAATGAAGTTCCTGGTCATGGTTACCCTCAACGGCGATTCCATCCAGAAGTACGAAGAGGGTTACGTCGGCGAACCGGCCCTGTTCGAAGAAATGAACAAGTACAACGTTGCGCTCATGGAAGCGGGCGTCATGGTCGATGGGGCTGGTCTCCGCCCCACCAGCAAGGGAACCAAGGTGCACTTCGAAGGTGGCGGTAAAGTCGCGGTGGTCGATGGGCCCTGGTCCGAGACCAAGGAAGCATTCGGCGGCTACTGGGTCTTCGAGTGTGCATCCCACGAAGAGTGCGTCGAGTGGGTCAAGAAGGCGCCGATGGAACCAGGCGATATCCTCGTCATCCGCGAATTCCAGGAGATGACCGATTTCCCGCAAGAGGTCCAGGACATGTTTGCCGGTCAGGCAGGCTAACGGAACAACGGTCCGGGCCGGTCAGATGTGATCGGTCCCGGAAACCGCGCCGACCGGTACCGAGAGCAGAATTGCCGTCCGCGGTGGCATGTTTACGGTAATCCCGTCCCCAATAGCCGCAACATGCGGCTGCCTGGCTGAACCTCCGTAGATCGACTCGGCCGAGTTGAACTCCACCGCGATCTCGCGCAGGTGCCTCGCCGCAATTCCAAGTGGCACGCTGGTCTCGGCACCGAAGTTGGCGATCAGCACCCGCGCTCCGGCTTCGCTCCAGCGCAACAGCGTCAGCACTTTCGCGCCGATCACATCCGCCCTGGTCCTCGCCCGGTCGCAAACCCGCAGTACCGGATCGAGCTTGCGCAGCCGCAGCAGGTCCGCATGCAACCGCACGCTTTCCCGATGCAGGTCCCAGTCCTCCCATCGCATTTTCGATGCCAGGAACGTTTCGGCTGCTTGTGGATCCGGAATCGATGCGATCAGATCTTCATTCCCGAACGCCTGCAGTCCGGCGAACTCTCGCCTCCGCCCCTCGGTCACCAGCGGACCAAGTTCAGGATCGTGATCGGTGAAGAAGAGGAACGGCGTGCTCGCCGCAAACTCCTGCCCCATGAACAGCACCACCGGATTCGGCAGTGTGAGCAGGAGCGACGTCGCGACCGCCAACCGCTCCCGATCAATCAACTGACTTATTCGCTCGCCAAACGGCTGATTCCCAACCTGATCGTGGTTCTGCAGACAGACCGTGAACGCACTGGCAGGTTCCGCTCCGACCGCCGTCCCTCGATTGTGCCCAAGAAATGTCGACCGCTCACCCTGGTAAATGAAACCGGCATTGATGGCCTTCGCCACCTCCGCAAGCGTGCCATCGTAGTCGACGTAATAGGCATCGGCAATCGCTGTCAGAAAGACCCGCAGCGCATGATGAAAATCGTCGGCCCAGGTGGTATCGAAACCCCAACCTCCCTCGGCCACCGGATGCACGACATCGACCAGGTTGCGCGCCTCCTCAGCGATGAGCACGAGGGAGCGATCGGTCGCCGCCCGCGCTGCCTCGCCAATCTCAGACAAAATCAGGCGCTCCGAGTCGTCCACGATCTGCTCGGTGGCATCCAACCGCAGTCCATCGATATGGAAATCGCGGATCCACTGCACGGCGTTGTCCCGAACCAGAGCCCGAACCTGCGCAGCCCCCGGACCGTCGTAATTGATCGCCTCACCCCACGGAGTGTGATGTCGATCTGTGAAGTAGTCCTCACTGAACACGCGCAGATAATTGCCGCTCGGCCCAAAATGGTTGTAGACGACATCGAGCACAACTCCAATGCCCAGCCCGTGCGCAGCATCCACCAGAGCCTGCAAATCCTCCGGCCGCCCGTAGTTTTCAGAGGGCGCAAAGAGGTCGACGCCGTCGTATCCCCAGTTCCGCGTGCCTGGAAATGCCCCGATCGGCATCAACTCGATCGCATCAACGCCCAACTCGGCCAGGAGCGGCAGCTTCTCGATTGCGGACCGAAACGTGCCTTCCGCCGTAAAGGCGCCAATGTGGAGCTCGTAGACGACAAGCCCGGCCATCTCGAGCCCCGGCCAATCCGTATCGGTCCACGGAAACGTCGCGGGATCGATCACTTCGGACGGACCGTGTACCCCATCCGGTTGGAACCGGCTGCGCGGATCGGGTCGCAGCGGGCCACGATCGACACTGAACTGATAGCGTGTGCCGGCGCCAATCCCCGGCACATCGACAGAAAACACACCGTCACCATTCGCGTTCATTGGATGACGGTCGCGCCCGTCGATCACAACATCGACAGCGCCGGCCTTGGTCGCCCAGAGCGCAAATCGAACTCCGCCGTCAGTCACCACCGCGCCCAGCTCGATCATTCGCTCTCTCCCTGCACAAGTACCGCGACCGGGAACGAATCCAGCAGGTCGGCAATCGCTATGGTCCCGTTACGCTCAACCACCTCCCTGGTAAGCAGATTCGTCCATGCGCCGCTGAGTGGCATGGTGGTCGTCTGCAGAGCGCTGATGCCCGTTTCGGTCGCGCCACCCCGGCCAAACAATCCATCCGATCTGAGCGGCACGATACTGATAAATCGCGTCGAACCATCAGCACGTCCAAAGGCAAACAGCGCATCGGCAGCCGGCCCGGCCAGCGTGATCGGCTCATATCCGGCCGTCGCCATGAACCCGACATGCGAGTTACGGTATTGCAGTAAGTTCGCTATAACGTGGAGCTTGGCCAGATCATCGGCTGTTCCCGTACCGAACTCGCTGATAAGCGTCGGCCCGATCTTCCGCGCCCGCAGACGTTTCAACGCAGACCGTCTCGCCTCGAAATCCACCGGCCGACGGTTGTCCGGATCGACCAGGCTCAGATCGATGAACTCGGCACCCTGGTAGTAGTCCGGAACTCCGGGCGAGGTCGCCTTCAGCACCGCGGCGGCCAGACTTCCCACGAATCCATCTTCCGCCACCCGACGCTGGACCTGAACGAAGTCATCCAGGAACCCCGAACTTCGCGCCGGTTCCAGAATCGCGCGAACGAATCGCTCCACCGCCTGCTCGTACGCCACATTCGGATTGGACCAGTTGGAGCGCTCCTGGGCCTCACGCAACGCCTTGATCATGTATTGCACGATCCGATCGGCGTAGGCATCGTCGATCTCACCTGGCCAGCTGCCGAGCAGGGTCTGGTAGAGCAGATACTCATCGGCCCGAACGGGAGCGGCAAACCCGTCCACCCGTGACCGATGCGACCGGTTCAGTCTCGCCCACCGGTTGATCGCCATCCGCCAATCGCGCGGATACTGCGAAAGGGCGGCAATCCTGGTCCGCACATCCTCACTGCGTTTTGTGTCGTGGGTGGAGGATCCCAGCATTGCCGCCGGCCAGGTTTGCTGGCGTCGCTGGAAGGCGGCATGAATCTCGTCGGCCGGGAAACCGAAATGCCCCGGTTCGCAGCCAACCTCGTTCAGCGCAGTCATCCGGTTGAATCGGTAGAAGGCCGTGTCCTCCAGCCCCTTCGCCATCACCGGGCCAGTCAACTGCTGCAGCTTGAGCAGAAACCGCAAGCGCTCCTGGTCCTGATCCGATGGCTCACCCGCCGGGAATGCCGCCAGCATGGTTTGCCGCAGAAACTCGAAGACCGATCTGTCCTGGGCGGGATTGCGCCGCATAGCCTCCCGAATCGCCGCCTGCACCGCCGCGCGATCAGGCGGACGCAGTTCCCGCTCGTTCACCCCGCGATAGGTGCGATAGATCGGGAAGCTGGCGATCACCGAGCGCATCGCATTGCGGAGATCGTTGAATGTGAAATCCCGCGTGCGCCGATCGTGCTCGGAAACCGTATTCAGCACATTGGTCAGAACATTCACTTCGCTCGTCAGCGCGACCCGCATGATGAGATTGCGCGTTTCCCAGGTCATATCGGCGAACCGCGTCTCTTCGCCGGAGAACCCCGCATAGATCCGGTCAAATGCCTTCTGCTGCCTGGAATCGACCTGAAGTCCGTTCACCTCCGACAGGAAGTCGTAGCCAACCGTCCCGTCCACGCGCCAATCAGTGGGCAGCATCTCGCCATGAGCCAGAATCTTCTCGACCACCAGATAGACCGATCGCAGGTCCGGCAGATCTGCCTGGGCAGACCACCAGGCGAGAATCTCCTGCTCCGCTTCCGGCCAGGTGTCAGCCGGCTGCTCTGCGATCCAGATGGCTCGGCACCGGGCCACAAACGCCGCCCGCTGGAGATCGTCGAAATACCCGCGCGGATCCCACAGCCCATCCGGGTGATCAACGCGCACGCCATCAACGGCTCCCACCTCGATCAACTCCATCAGCAGGCGGTGCGTGGCGCTGAAGACAGCCGGAATCTCCTGCCGAATCGCGGCCAGATCGTTGATGGCGAAGAAGCGCCGATAGTTGATCTCCTCAGCCGCGACGCGCCAAAACGCCAGCCGGTACGATTGCGCGTCCAGCAGGCGATCGAGGGCATCGAACGACGCCGGATCGCCAACCGCGCCATTGATCCGCGCGATGGCCTCGTCGAGCGCAGCACGGATCGGCGGATGTTCGGCCAGCAACCGCCTCAACCGCTCCTTGCCGATGGTCTGCTCCCGCAAGCGCTCGTTGATCTCGATGTCATCGGCCGGCAGGCCCATCGGCAGCCGCTCAAATCCGGCCAGGATGCTCTGAAACTCGAGCAGGGCCAGGTCCGCCCCATCGAGCGCTCCTTCAAGCGCCGGTAGTGCCTCTCGCAAGATCAACCCGTAGGTCGGCGGCGCGATTGGCAGCGGAGTCTCGTAGTAGTGAACGGTGAACCAACCGTCGGTTTCGACGAGCCGGAGTTCACCCCGCTCCAGCACGATCCCGTACTGATCCCCAAGGACGGGCAACAGAACCTTGTGCCACAACTCCCGCTTCAGTGGCTGCCAGTCGATATCGAAAAAGGTCACGAACGGCGAGAACCGGCCGTTCTCCAGCACATCCTGCCACCATGGATTGAACCCGTTGGCAATGCCCATGTGATTGGGAACGATATCGACGATCAACCCCATCCCGTTGCGGTGCAGGGTCGCAACCAGACGATCGAACTCTGCGCGCGTGCCAATCTCCGGATTCAACTCGTTCTGATCGATGACATCGTAGCCATGCATGCTGCCCGGCACGGCGCGCGTAATCGGCGAGGCGTACAGGTGGCTGATACCCAAATCACGCAGATAGGGCACCAGTTTCGTTGCATCAGCGAACGTGAACTCGCGGTGGAATTGCAGCCGGTATGTCGCCCGTGGCGTCTCGCGGGCAGCATTGAGGCGCCGCACCTGGTCGACAACCTTGCGCACGGGGCGCCGCAACACGACATCTTCGATTGGCACTTCAGTGGCGATAAAACCGTCTCCCCGGGAGCAACAGAACAGGCCATCGGCAGCGGCGGCAGTGCTAAGTCTGCCGCATCCAACTGTGGGAGCACCTCGTCCCGGCCACCGATTGCCGAGGCGTAGACTGTTCAGCATGGATGTGACGCGCATTGCCAGAGACGATTTGCCAGGCCTGTGCACGACCGGCAACCTCGTCGTGCACGGGGAGAATCTGGACGTGCTTCCCCATCTGCCCGCGGCAGCATTCCAGTTGATCTACATCGATCCGCCGTTCAATACGGGCAAAACCAAACGCCGCGCAAACCTGACCACCGTTCGTGATGATGCCGGCGATCGCACTGGCTTCGGCGGACGCAGATACCGCACCGAATCCGGGCCACGCGCGGCGTATGCCGATCAGTTCGACGATTACCTGCAGTTCCTCGGCGATCGCATTGGCCTTGCCCGCGACCTGCTCACCCCCTCCGGCACCATCTACGTCCACGTTGATCCGCGCGAGTCACATTACGTAAAGATCATGCTCGATGAGATCTTCGGACGCGAAGCCTTCCTGAACGAGATCATCTGGGCGTACGACTACGGCGGCAGACCAAAAGACCGCTGGCCGGCCAAGCACGATGTCATCCTCGTCTATGTCCGCACCCCAGGTCAGCACCTCTTCAATCGGGACGAAATCGAACGTATCCCGTACATGGCTCCCGGACTCGTTACCCCCGAGAAGGCTGCCCGCGGGAAACTCCCCACTGATGTCTGGTGGCATACCATCGTCCCCACAAATGGCGCCGAAAAAACCGGGTATCCGACCCAGAAGCCGGTTGGTATCCTGCGCCGCATCATCGCCGCCTCGTCCCGGCCGGGTGATCTTGTCCTCGATTTCTTCGCCGGCAGCGGAACCACCGGTGTCGTCGCCGCCGAGGGTAACCGTCGCTTCGTCCTCGTCGATCAGAATCCCGAAGCGATCGCGATCATGATGAAGCGACTCGCGCCGGAAACCACCCTGGTCTCCCTGGATCCCGCTGTCGATTTCCCGCACAACGGATCGTCGTAATCGTGACGGCGCATTCGCCGAAGCAAACACAGGAGCGTGCCATGAAGTACATGATTCAGATCTTCAATGACGAGGCAACCTGGGATTCCGCAACCGAGGACGACATCCGCGCCACGGGAGAAGCCCACTATCGATTCCAACAGGCAGTTCCGGAACTCGGCGGCGCAATTCTGGGCGGCGAAGCACTCGAACTGACCAACCGCTCCTACACCATCAAGGACGACACCGTCACCGATGGCCCCTTCCTCGAAACTCGCGAAGTGATCGGCGGCTACTACCTGATTGAGGCCGAAGATCTCGATATGGCCATCGCCATTGCCAAACGCTGCCCCGCCGCATCCGGAGTCGAAGTCCGCCCGATCTGGGACACATCCAGCCTTTAACCGTTCGATTTCTCAACAAGCTCAAGGGAGCAAATCCATGAAGTACATGATCCTGATCTACAGCGACGAGGATGCCTGGGGACGAGCCACGCCGGAGCAGTGGCAGGCCATGATGACCGGTCACCGCGAGTTCCAGGGAAAGGTTGCCGGTATGGGTGGCATCCTGCTCGGCGGCGAGGCATTGGAATCGCAGCAGACCGCCACCTCGATTCGCGGCGATGTCGTCACCGATGGCCCATTTGTCGAGAGCAAGGAAGCGTTGGGCGGCTTCTACCTGATTGACGCCCCCGATCTCGCCACCGCCCAGGCAATCGCCAAAGCCGTCCCGACCAATGTCTGCGTCGAATTGCGTCCGGTCTGGGATACGACCGGCATGGTCTAGGCGACATCGGAGGAAGCCATGGAATACCTGATTACCATCCACGATGACGAGTCCGCATGGAAGAACGCGACCAAGGCCGAGTTCGATCACGAGATGGATCTGCATCGGGCGTTCGCCGCTAAGGCAGCGGAACTCGGTGTGACCATCCTCGAGAGCCGCGCCCTGCAGGACACCAGCACGGCGATCACCATTCGCGGCGGCGTAGCGACGGACGGTCCGTTTCTCGAGACCAAGGAGGCCTTTGGCGGGTTCTACCTGATCGACGCCCCTTCACCCGAGATCGCGCTCGAACTCGCACATTTCTGCCCATCCACCAAGGGTGGTGTCGAACTCCGTCCAATATGGGACATGTCTGACCTCTAGCGAGCGAGGTCACCAATGACGGACGGAGTGCGGCCACCCGGTGAATAACCCCGATCGTATCGCCCAGGTGCAGGCTGCAGTCGCCCGCGCGCACGAGACCGAGTGGTCCCGCGTGCTGGCGTCGGTTGCCCGCACCACCGGCGATCTTGATCTGGCCGAGGACTGTGTCGAAGATGCCTATCTCACCGCCCTGACCAAATGGGTGGAGGATGGCATCCCGGCCAACCCGGGCGCCTGGCTGACCACGGCCGCCCGCCGCCGCGCGATCGATCAGATCCGCCGGAGTGCATCGTTCCGTGCCAAAGCCCACCTCCTCGTTGAGCCACCTGCCGAGGATCCACCCGAAATGGACGACGAATTCGATATCCCCGACGAGCGCCTCCGCCTCGTCTTTACCTGTTGCCACCCCGCTCTCTCCCGCGACTCGCAAATCGCCCTCACCCTTCGCCTGATCTGCGGATTGCCGACCGAAGATATCGCCTCCCTCTTCCTGGTCCCGCTGCCAACCATGGCTGCGCGACTGACCCGCGCCAAGAAGAAAATCGCCATCGCGAAGATTCCGTATCGCGTGCCCGAGGCGGCGGAATTGCCCGAACGCCTCAGCGCTGTGCTGGCCGTGATCTACCTGCTTTTCACCACCGGCCACACTGCTCCGCGTGGGCAGGACCTGATCGAGCCGGAACTGATCCGCCGCTCCTTCGAACTCGCCCGCATGCTGCAACAACTCATGCCAGACGAGCACGAGGTCCGCGGCCTGCTTGGCCTGATGATGCTGATCGATGCCCGCCGCGCCACCCGGATCGATGCCGATGGCGATCTCATCCTCCTCGAAGATCAGGACCGCTCACTCTGGGATCGCCGTCGCATCGAGGAAGGCACCCGTCTGATCGAACCGGTCTTCCGCTCCGGTCGGCCGGGCATCTACGCCATCCAGGCTGCAATAGCCGCCACGCACGCTGATGCCCCGACGTGGGAGGAGACAGATTGGCCGCAACTGCTGCACCTCTACGACGGACTGATGGCACGCTGGCCGTCACCTGTCGTAGAACTCAACCGCACCGCCGTCGTCCTGATGATCGATGGTCCCGAGGAGGCCCTGCGCGAGGTGGAGCGGCTCGAACGCGACGAGCGCCTGGTCGACTACCTCTACCTCCCTTCGCTCAAGGCCGACCTGCTGCGCCGCCTCGAACGGCATCAGGAAGCCGCCGTCGCCTACGATCGCGCCATTGCCCTGGCATCAAACGAGTCCGAGCGCCGCTACCTCCAACGCCGCCGCTCCGCATTGCCCATCGCCTGAGAGTCGTGCTCTAGACTCACCGCATGCATGCTCCGCCGCCCGCGCTTGAACTCAGCCACCTCTCTGCGACCTACGTCGAGGGGACGCGTCGTCTGCCTGTTCTGGCCGATTGCTCGTTTTCAGTCGCCGCCGGTGAGGTAGTCGCAGTCATTGGTCCCTCCGGCTCCGGCAAGAGCACGCTGTTGGATTGCATCGCTGGATTGATCGAGCCTGATACGGGATCAATTGCGCTTGATGGTCAAACACTCCCGGCCATTGCCCGTCTCGGCCGTAGCGCATACCTCCACCAGCGCGATCTCCTCATGCCCTGGCGCACGATCACCGGAAATGCGGCCGTCGGCCTGGAAGCGCGCGGCATGCCTGCCAAACAGGCCAGCAACCTTGCCCGCCAGCGCCTGATCGATCTCGGCCTTGGCGAGTTCGCCGATGCCTGGCCAGCCCAGCTCAGCGGTGGGATGCGCCAACGCGTCGCCTTCGTTCGTACGATGCTGACCGATGCCCCGCTTCTCCTGCTGGACGAACCATTCGGAGCACTCGACGCCCTGACACGGTCAGATATGCACCGCTGGATTCAGGAGATACTGCCGGCCGGCCAACGCACGATCCTGCTCGTGACGCACGATGTCGAAGAAGCCCTGCTGCTCGCCGATCGGATCGTGATCGTAAGTTCTCGCCCCGCAACGGTGGTCAGTGTCGAGACGGTCCCCTTCCCCCGGCCCCGCCGCCGTGCACTCGCCCTGGCGCCGGAATTCCTGGCCGCTCGTGCCCGCATCCTGATTCAGCTCGGTGGCGGGGTGCTGGCATGAGCGGCCGTGCGATTTGGCGCGTGGTTGGTCCGGCCATCCTGCTCACACTTGGCGTGCTGATCTGGGAGATCGCTGTTCGGCTCCGGGATACGCCGACCTGGTTCCTGCCTGCCCCAAGTCGCATCGCCAGCACGCTCTGGAACGAACGTAATCTGCTCGCCGATAACGCCTGGGTCACATTGCAGGAAGTGGTGGCTGGCTTCGCGATCGCCGTCATCCTTGGCGTCGGCCTCGCCATCCTGATCAACGCCTCGCAGTTGCTCGAGTGGACCATCTACCCGCTGGTTATCGCCAGCCAGGTCATCCCGCTGATTGCGCTGGCACCGCTGTTGCTGGTCTGGTTTGGGTATGGCGCCGGTCCGAAAATCACGATCACGGCCCTGATCGCCTTCTTCCCGATCGTCGTCGGCACCGTCGATGGCTTGCGTTCGGCGGATCGCGAAACGCTCGATCTCCTCCGCACCTTTGGCGCCGATCGGCGGACCCGTTTTCGCATGGTTCGGGTGCCATCCGCGCTCCCGTCGTTTTTCTCAGGCGCGAAGATCGGTGTCTCAGTCGCGGTCATCGGCGCGGTCTTTGGCGAGTATGTCGGCGCAGATGCCGGACTCGGCTACCTGATGAACATCTCCGCTCCCAAACTGCAGACAAGTCTTGTCTTTGCGGCGATCGTCGTATTGGCGGTCATGGCCGTGCTGCTCTTCGCCATCGTCGCGCTGATTGAACGCCGCGTCCTCCGCTGGCGCAGGTACACCACCGTCGCCTGAACCGTTTCCCCAGCCGGGCAATCTGATTCCGCGGCACACCCTTCGCGAGGTTGCTCCGCAGGGCGTCCGACACATGCATTGCGAGGGGATGGAGATGTGCCATTCCCTTTTTCGTGCCCCCTGATTACGTGAAGTCACCGATGCCCCGACAGGCGACTGCGCAGAGGGTAGGGTCATCGGATCGGGGAGGCCGACCGAAGCAGAGAGGAGCACACCATGTCGCGATCCGTTATCAAGCAGCACGTCGTCCGCAGCCTGGGCATCGCATTGCTGATGCTCTCGATCATGCTGGGAGTCGCCCACACCGCCAGCGCCAGCCAATCCGGCGCATCGGTCAATGATCGTGCGACGAACATGGTCACGCTGTGCGAGCTTGGGGGCGGAAGCGCCGATGTTGTCACGTCGCGATACCCGGACGGTCTCAGAGGCGCGACGGTCCGTTGCAAGAGCGGAACATATGGCGGACTCGTCTGTTCGTTCTTCATCGATCTGTCGATTTGCACCTGGCCAGGAGAGGCACCGACGTCCTCAGGTGGGAACAAGTGGAATCAGCAGGTGGAAGCGGACCAAACGCAACCTGTAACCGGCGCGACCGAATCAGGTGCAATCGTCGATTCCGCTCCGATTGAGACCATTGAGGCAACAGTCGGTCCAACTGAAACGGACGTACCCGCGACGGAGGAACCGGTCAATCCACCCGCGACGCCCACCGACGCTCCGACGGTTGAGGCGTCAACCGATGGTCAAACGGTCGACGTCGATAATGTGGACTCAATACCAACTCTCGAGGAAGTAGAAACGATCCCAGCGTTCGAACCTGCCCCATAACCAGTTTTCGAGAACAAACACAACGGGAGCCCGCGCAAGCAGGCTCCCGATCTGTCACTTCTCAAAGCACGGCATCGGTCAGAAGAATCAGAAGTCCTGCGATGCTGCCCGCCGCGCGGCCAAGTCGTAGAAGTTCTCGCGCATCCCTACGGCGATCACGAGAACAATCTGCAGGTCTGCATGCATGATATACGCCACCCGAGCTTCCCCCGAGCCGCGAAGCCGGATATGGAGCGACCGTACACCGTCCAGACTCCCGGATAGCAGTTCACCCGAAAGTGGTTGTGTGGAAAGGGAACTGAGCGCCTGATTGATCTGTTCCGACCATTGACGAAACTTTCGCAAATCCTTTGACGCGCTTCTCGTCAATTGAACATCAAAGGAGCTTTCACTCATCGTCTGTGTCGGCGAGCTTCCAGGCGTCCTCAATCGAGAGAGTCATGCCGTTTCGATAGTCATCGAGTGCCTGCCGCGCAAGTAGATCGAATGGATTGATCGCTTTTGCTGCTTCAAATCGTGTCTCGTCGTCGCTCGCATTAAGGAAAAGCGTGTCGCCCGGTTCGAGATGCATGCTCATTCGAAGCGACTCCGGAATCACTATGCGCCCCTTGGAATCGAGAGTTGCCGTCAGCTTGCCCATTGATACCGCCTGTTCTGGATCAGTGGGACAGTCCCACCAACTCAAGAATACAGGAGGTGTCAACGACTCAGTTCAGCCAAGTGGCTAGTAGTTCTCCAGATACCGGTCGCGTTCCCATTGGGACACGTGGCGACGGAAATCGCCCCACTCGCTCCGCTGCGCTTCCAGCAACCGCTCGAAGATGTGATCCCCCAGCGCGTCGCGGATAACCTCGTCCTTCTCCATCTCCAGTACCGCCTCGCCCAATGTCGCCGGCAGCGTCGGGATATTCCGTCGCTTGAGATCGTCGTCGGTGAAGAGGTACAGATTCTCCTCGATCGGCTCGGGCAGCGGGAAGTTCTCCTCGATGCCGTGCAACCCGGTCGCCAGCATCACCGCGAACGCCAGATACGGATTGCAGCTCGGATCCGGACAGCGCAGCTCCACCCGTGTCGCCGAGGTGTGCCCACCGCGGATCGCCGGCACGCGGATCATGGCCGAGCGATTGGTCCGCGCCCACGAGATGTATACCGGCGCTTCGAATCCAGGCACCAGGCGCCGATAACTGTTGACGAGCGGAGCAATCACACCGCACAACCCGCGCGCATGCCGAATCTGGCCAGCGATCAACTGCTTGGCCGTTTCCGAAAGCCCATACGGGTCCTCCAGATCGACAAACGCATTCTCGCCCGTCGCCAGCGAGGTGAAACTCTGGTGCACATGCATGCCCGAGCCAGCGATCCCCTCCAGAGGTTTCGGCATGAAGGTCGCGTGCAGATCATGCCGCTGCGCCACCGCTTTCAGCACGGTCTTCATCGTCACCGTGCGATCGGCGGTCGCCAATGCATCTCCATACTCGAAGTCAATCTCGTGCTGCCCAATCGCAACCTCGTGGTGACTCGCCTCGACATCAATGCCCATCTGCTCCAGGGACAGCACCATGTCCTTGCGCACAACCGACGCGACATCCGTGGAGTAATCGAAGTACCCTGCGCGATCGTGCGGAAGCGGCGAGATCCGATCGCCATCCTTGCTGAAGAGGAAGAACTCCAACTCCGGCCCGGTCTTGTACAGGAATCCGAGCTTGGCCAGCCGCTCCAGCTGCCGGTACAGCACCCAACGCGGATCGCCCGGGAACGGATCGCCATTGGGATTGAAGACCCAGCAGATCACCCGTGCCGTCGCGTAATCGCCCGTCTCCCAGGGAATCGCCTGATAGGTCGAAAGATCGGGGATCAGGTACATGTCCGATTCGGCGATGCGCGTGAATCCCGCGATCGACGAACCATCGATCCACTGGCCACCATCGATGATCTTCTCGAAGATGCCGGATGGGACCGTGACACTCTTGACCATGCCCATGACATCGGTGAACTGCAGATTGATGAAGCGAATCTGATCACCCTCAATTCGGTCGAGAATATCTTCCCGGCTCGGCGGCGTGCCCAGAATCGCGTTTCGCAGGTCGACCGGCTCTGTCATGGTGGGCTGCTCCTTATAAAACGGCGTGACGGAAACCCCGCCACGCCGGTCTGTTTCATCCGATTGTACGGGACGCTGTTACACGTCGAAGTACAGGTAGAACTCGTACGGCGTGATCCGGAAGTTGGCCGGATCAACCTCGTTGGCGATCTTGTATTCGATCCAGTTGTCGATGAACGACTGGGTGAAAACGCCGCCCTCGAGCAGGAACTTGTGATCGGCCTTCAGCGCCATCAGCACCTCGCGCAGCGATCCCGGCACGGTCTTGATCTTGGCAAGTTCCTTGGCACTGGCCTCGAAAAGATCGAACTCGGCTGGCTTGCCCGGATCAATCTTGTTCTTGATGCCATCGAGACCAGCCAGGAGCAGAGCCGCGAAGAGCAGGTACGGGTTCGCAGCCGTGTCCGGGCAGCGGAACTCAAGCCGCTTCGCCTTCTCGCTGCCGCCATAGGTCGGGATGCGGACAGCGGCCGAGCGGTTGCGCGCGGAATAGACCAGGTTAACCGGCGCCTCGTAACCCGGCACCAGGCGGCGGTAACTGTTCACGGTCGGCGCGGCCAGGGCCATCAGGGCCGAGCCGTGCTTGAGAATGCCGCCGATGTACCAGAGCGCGGTCTGGCTGATACCGGCATAGGCATCGCCCGCGAAGAGATTCTTGCCATCTTTCCAGATCGACTGGTGGACATGCATGCCCGAGCCGTTGTCCGCGAAGATCGGCTTCGGCATGAAGGTCGCAACCTTGCCGTGCTTGCGCGCCGTGTTCTTGACGACGTACTTGTAGGTCTGCACCTTGTCGGCGATGGCGAGCAGCGAATCGAAGCGCATGTCGATCTCGCACTGACCGGCGGTGCCGACCTCGTGGTGATGGACTTCAACCGGAATGCCCAACTCTTCCATCACCAGCACCATCTCGCTGCGCAGGTCGTGCAGGGTGTCGTGCGGCGGCAGCGGGAAGTAGCCGGATTTCGGCCGAATCTTGTGGCCCAGGTTCGCGCCATTCTCGTCCCGACCGGTGTTCCAGAAACCTTCGCCGGAATCCACGACGTGGAAGCTGCTGTTGTTGGTCACGTCGTACTGGACGTTGTCGAAGATGAAGAATTCCGGCTCCGGACCCATGAACGCCGTGTCGCCAATACCAGTCGACTTCAGGTACGCCTCGGCCTTCTGGGCGATACCACGCGGATCGCGATCGTACCGCTCGTTGGTGATCGGATCGTAGATGTCGCAGATCATGTACAGGGTCGGAACTTCCGTGTACGGATCAAGGCGGGCCGAGGTCGGATCCGGAATCAGCAGCAGGTCGGAGGCGGCAATCCCCTGGAAGCCACGGATCGACGAGCCATCGAAGCCGACGCCTTCGAAGGTGTCCTCATCGAAGTCGGAGATTGAGCGGGTGGTGTGCTGCCACGTGCCAAGAAGATCGCAGAAGCGGAAGTCGATGAACTTGACTCCGTTATCTGCAGCAAATTTCACAACTTCTTTGGGCGTACTGGTCATCCGAAGTGCGCTGCCTTTCAAACTACGCCATCAGGTCACCCCAAATGGCGGCCTGCCGGTCCGGTCTGCTCAACACACGGCACTCGTCAACTATGACGCAGTTTTGCCACTTTGCGCGTCGAAAATGGCAGCGGTGGGGCGTGTTTCGCTCCGTTTGCATGCATTTCCGGGCATTTCTGACCCGAATTTGCCTCACGAGCGCAAATCCTATCCGCGCGGACCACTCCCATGCGTCATGCAAAATGCACGATACTCATGCGGTATTTTGGGCAAGATGCACAACAGGATTGCCGAGGTTCAGATTTAGAGCGTCGAGGCGAGCGGCAGGTTCAGAAATGCGGCCGCCAGCACACTTGCCTGCTCCTTGTCGCCCGGGCCCAGCTCCCCATCGATCACCAGTTCACGCAGGTGATCCTTGACATCCGCAATCCATCGTCCCGGTGGTTGGGCAAACAGACGCATCAGGTCATCCCCATCGAGCGGACTCTTCAACTGATCCGCCGCCGTCTGGGCTTCCAGTTCCGCAATCCGGGTGCGCAGCGATGTCATCAACCGCTCCGATTGCCTGATCTTGCGCTCATTGGCCGAGGTGATATCGCACGCGGTCAGATCGAGCAGATCATCCAGCGCATCACCCGCTTCCAGCACAAGGCGCCGCACCGCGCTATCGGTCCAGTCAATGTCATAGGCCGCCGGCCGCAGATGCAGCGCCACCAGACTGCTCACCCGTTCGATCGTGAACTTGTCTGCGCCCAACCGCCGCAACAAGGCGTCGGCCAGTTCGGCGCCTACCCGCTCGTGCCCGAAGAAGTGCACCTCTCCGGTCGGCGATATCGACCGTGTCTGGGGTTTGGCCGCATCGTGCAGCAGCGCCGCCCAGCGCAACGCTGGCCGGTTCGGGACCTTTTCGACCACGCGCAATGTATGCTCCCAGAGGTCCTTCTCGCGATGGAATGTCCGCTCCGCGAACGCTTCCTCGGCCAGGAGGGTCAACTCCGGCATGGTTTGCACGAACAGCCCGGTGTCGAGTAAGACGTCGAGTCCATGCCCTGCCCACGGTCCGCACAGCATGCGGGTCAGTTCGGTGCAAATCCGCTCCCGACTGATTCTGGCCAACTCCGGTGCGAGACTGGTCATCGCCTCCCGCGTCTCCGGATCGACCGCGAAGCCGAGCTGGGCGACAAATCGCGCCGCCCGCAACATCCGTAGCGGATCGTCCTGAAATCGCAGCACGGGATCTCCAACCGCCCGCAACCGCGACTGATACAGATCGCGCTGGCCATCGTAGGGATCGACCAGCTCGCCGCTCATCAGATCGAGCGCCATCGCATTGATCGTGAAATCTCGTCGTCCCAGATCGTCCACCAGCGATTCGCCGTAGGTGACGACAGGGTGCCTGGTCTGATCGGGATAGTGCTCGGCCCGGTAGGTGGTGATCTCGACCACGATCTCGTCCGGCGTATCCATGGCAAAGACGAAGCCAATCGTCCCGAAGCGCTCGCCAATATCGAATGTCGAATCGGCGCCGGCCGCCTGGCCAAGGAGACGAACCCGATCAGGGGTGCGATTGCTGGTCAGATCAAGATTGTCCGGTGACGGTCGCTCGAGCAGAAGATCGCGAATCGGCCCGCCAACAAGCGCCAGTTCCGCGCCATCGGCAGCAAAGGCATCCCGCAGCCGGGCGAGAATTGATTGGGTTGCAGCCGGCAGCGCATTGAGCAAGGCGTTCATCGAGGTCCGCATATCGAATCAGGCAGGAGTCCAGCACTCCCGCAATGCGGACCTAGTCTACCGAACCAGTCCCGATCCGAATCGGCGCATCGTCGCGATGGGCAGTAATGCCAACCGGAGGCGTCGGCCGCTCGACGGGCGAGACATCCGCGGTCATGACTTCGAAATAGGTCTCGGCAAGTTGCAGGCGCAGTGCCGCCGATCGTCTGTCGAACGCCTCCATGCCGTCGCTGCCCAATCGATTGCGGAATGACCAGACCCTCCGCGCTTCGGCTCGATTGAACGCATCGACCTCACGCGGCGGCACACTCCAGATCCGCAGGGCTTCGGCCAGGGCGGCATCATCATGCGAGGCCAGCAGGCCCTCGAGGTAAACAATGCCCGGCGAGCGATGATCAGCCGAGGCAGCGCTCATCCGCACCACCGGCCGCTTCGGCTTCGGACTACGCAACGAGTGCCCATCCGGAACCTTCGTCCACAGATACCCGCAGAAGATGAGCGAGATCCCAATCGACATGGCGATGTAGAGGTATTGCTCCGAGCCAAGCCGGGTCAATGTTCCGCCCGCCGCGACGGTCATCGTGCCCCCGGCGATCAGCAGGCAACCCATCATCCGGTTGCGCATGGTCCCGAGCGTGCGGAACCGGTAGGCAGACCAGACCAGTCCCCCAAGCAGGATCAGGGTGCCGATCGCATTGATCCCGATCGTCAGGATGCTCAACCCGGTGGTCTTGTTCAGCGCATGCCAGCCGTCGTCCGCAAGCCTGGCGGAGTCGATCGATGCGCCCCAGACCGTGCTGACGGCGAGCGCGGTCAGCAGGAGGGCGATACCAGGTGCAAAGCCGCCGATTTTCTTCGGCGCCGTCAGATAGAGCTGACCAAGGGCCAGGAATCCGACCACCAGGACGGCACCGCTCACGTAATAGACACGCACGAGCAACTCGGTCCAGCCGGATGCTTCGCCAACGACCTCTGCCCCGGCCGCCAATCCGAAGAGCAGGAATGCCACCAGCCAGGTCGCTCGATCCGGTTTGGGCTTGCGGACCAGATCGCGTCCGACCACCGCAGCGCAGGCAAAGGCAATCAGAGAACTGATGAGGGGAAGGACGATCACAGGAACCTCGGAGGGCAGACGCACGAACCGGTCGGATTGACCAGCACTGATTCTAGCGAATACCGGAGGCGAGCGACGTCCTACTTGGCCTGATCGCGCAGATAGGCAAGCAGGTTGGGCATGGCGGAGTCGCTGATATCGACCGTTGTCAGCGGGCCCGGGGGCGTATGTCCGTCACCACTGCGGATCAGGTCGATGATCTGCTGATCTGTCAGGGAATTCGCCGGGCTGGATGCCCCGGCCAGATCGCCACCCGATCCACCAGCCTTGTGACATGCCATGCAGCGCTGGGCAAAGGTCGTGCGGCCAAGAACCGGGTTGCCGGTGGACGCTATATCGACCGCCCCCTCATTGCCCGGAGTCGCCAGCTGCGCCTGGACCGCCTCCCGCGTTTGCGCAGCAGCAACGGCCTGTTCGGTCTCGGCCGCCTTCTCCTGATCGGTCATGGTCGGCGTACTGCCCAGGGCCTCATCGATCTGTTCCTGGGTCGCGCGGCCACACGCCACGAGGACAACGCCCAGTAGCAAACACATAACAAGAAAGGAGGCGCGTGTGCGGAAGGTCTGCATGCGTTCGTCACCCTGTCGTTGGTCAGTGGGCGTGAGCATACAAGTCCGCGCCCGCATCCGCAAACGCCTTGGGCGAAATGTCCGAAGTACCGGCCCCGATTGGGACTTAGATCATGATTTGTTGATGACATTATCGCGACATGGTGATATCATGATGTAGACGAAGATGGAAGGAGGGTAGTCATGAAGACCATCAGTCGTCTCCTGAACCCATTCCGTGTGGTTGTCGGACGCAATGACCGTTATTACCAGGGCGTTATCGGCCAGGGTTACGGTTATCCCACGTTCGATGAGGCCCGCAAGGACCTCATGGCCCGTGACGCGGCTGTCGCCCCCCGGAGCGGATGGCGGTAAGTTGCGCCGCCCGCAGCGGTGCGCACCCCGACCGAATCTGACCCCCAGGCATGTTGCCGGGGGTCAGTTGGTTTAATACCCCCATCGCGCACACGAGCGATTCCGTCCTCCGTCCGCTCCGTCAAAAGGCCTCCGCCTCTTGTCTGATGTTGACCCGCCTGCCGACTCCTTCATACCCCCAAGCCGCCGGGACGTCTTCCTGACCGCGCTACGACTTGGCTGCACCTCGTTTGGTGGACCGATCGCGCACATCGGGTATTTCCGCACCGAATACGTGCAGCGTCGCAAGTGGCTCACCGAGGAGACCTTTGCCGATCTGGTCGCGCTTTGTCAGTTCCTTCCCGGGCCAGCCAGTTCCCAGATTGGTATCGGCATCGGGACCATTCGCGCCGGCCGGATCGGCGGATTGCTCGCCTGGCTGGGGTTCACCCTGCCGTCCTTCCTGGTCATGACCGCATTCGCCCTGTTCCTCCGTAGGACAGATCTCAGCCAGAGCGGTTGGATTCACGGGCTGAACATCGTCGCGGTCCCGGTTGTCGCGCTTGCCGTCTTCGGAATGGCAAAGCAGTTTTGCCGCAGCCGACTGACCATGGGTCTGGCAGTGAGCGCGATGATCATCCTGCTCCTCCTCACGTCAGCAATCGCCCAGGCGGCGATCCTGGTCTGTGGCGGCATCGTCGGCTGGCGCCTGATCAAACCAGGCATTGCTCGCGCCCCGATTCGCGGGACGTCTCCGATCTCCCGCCGGTTTGGCATCGGCTGCCTGATCGCGCTGGTGCTGATTCTTGTCGGCACCCGGGTCTTCTGGGACCAGTCAGGCACCGGGGCGACAGGGGTCTTCAGTGTTTTCTATTCCGTTGGTGCACAGGTGTTTGGTGGCGGCCATGTCGTTCTGCCCCTCCTCCAGCGGCAAGTCATTCCAGCTGGCTGGATGTCGGAATCAACATTTCTGAGCGGTTACGGCGCTGCCCAGGCCGTTCCGGGTCCACTGTTCTCGTTCGCGGCATTCCTTGGTGCGGCACGGGAACCGACGCCGAATGGCATTGCCGGAGCCACCCTCGCCACCGTGGCTATCTTCCTGCCCTCGGTCTTGCTTGTCTTCGGAGGCTTCCCGTTCTTGGATCAAATACGTGGCAATGCCGCGTTCCGGGGCGCATTGGCTGGTGTGAACGCGGCCGTGGTTGGTGTGCTCGCGGCTGCCTTCATCAACCCAGTCTGGACAACCGCCATCAACCGCATCCCGGATCTTGGAATCGCCATCGTCTGCTTCCTGCTTTTGGCCGTGCGTCGATGGCCGGCGTGGTCCGTTGTCCTGGTTGCTGCCGTTCTCGGCGAAGTCGTCTCCCGCGTTACCTGAACAATTCCGGATAGCCCGATTGACCTGACAGCGGTAGCATCTCTCTTATGGCTACCGTGTACACCACCACCACCGATTCCCCCGCCGGTCCACTGCACATCGCGGTCCTCGCCGATGGATCGATCATTGCCGTCGCATTCGGAGTCAATGACACCGCCGATCAGTTCACCGCCAGCCTTCGTCGTCGCGGGTTCGAGCCCGAGCCCGATCCCGCCCCAACCGCCGAAGTCGTTCGCCAACTCGCCGAATACGCCTCCGGCGCCCGCCAGATGTTCAATCTCCCGTTGCACCCCATCGGGTCCGCCTGGGAACAGCAGGTCTGGGCCGCCCTCCAAACCATTCCCCACGGCGAAACCCGGTCCTATGGTCAAATCGCGACCCAACTCGGCGATCCAACCAAGGCCCGCGCCGTCGGTTGGGCGAACAACGCCAACCCAATCCCGGTCATCATCCCCTGCCACCGCGTCATCGGCGCGAAAGGCAACCTGACCGGGTTCGGCGGTGGAATCGAAGCCAAGATCCGCCTGCTCGAGCACGAAGGCGCTCTCCTGCCCGGCTTCGCCTGATCCCACGGCATACAATCCCCCGCATGTCTCGCCAGATCGACCGCCTCACCATCGGCCTCATCGCGCTCATCGTGCTGATTGCCGTCATCGCCACCGCCTTCTGGACGGGAGCCCTTTCACTCGATCAGGCCTCCGCTCCCTCCGTGCCTCCCCCCGTTGCGGCTCCGCCAATCGGAACCACCGTCACGATCTACGACAACAGCGGCGCGCCTGCCCTGACCTTCCAGACCAGCGACTTCAGCACCAGCCCGCAACCACAGGCAGATTCCGGCCTCGTCCGCTCCTGGGTAACGGTCGCGACCACCAATCACAACGCCGCCGCCGTCCGCATCAGTCCCAACACCATGTTTGGCATCATCGACACCTGGGGCGCCTATCAGGGACTCGAGGTTGTCGATGCCAACGATGTCGCCGCCAGTGCTGCCTCCTTCGATCTCGCCCCGGACGCAACCGCCACCCTCCGCTTCCGGGTCGATCTCCCCGCTACCGCCTCGCCCGATCTGCTCGTCTTCGATCGCGCATCGCACTTCGCGGTACTGGCGGCATTGCACGAGGCGATCGCCGGCGTCGGACAGTCGTTCGCAACGGCAGCAATCCCAACCACGGACACGTCCTGGCTCGCCCCGCAGTCCGGTGAACTCACCATCACCGATCTTGATCCTGCTGAGACCCGAACCAATCGCGGAGTGCGTCTCTGGCAGGACGATACCCAGACGGCTCAGGTCACCATCCGCTTCACCAATACGCAGAACGGCCGCTTCTTCTGGTCGCGCGATCGCGTGAGCGTGGTCGATCGCCTTGGGCGCGTCTACGTTGCCTATCCCGGACCCATCAATACCGCGTCAGCAACCCCCGGCGCGACTGGATCGATCAGCCAGAATCTCGTGCCGGCGCACAGCACCGTGCAACTGACCCTCTCCTACGAAGTTCCGCTGGGCACCGAGATCGCCTATGTCGTGATAGCCGCTGGCAAGGCGGAATATGTCATCGCGGAGCAGCCATCTGGCGATGCCAATCTCGCCTACGCCAACGACCAGGTCGCCATGTTGAGCGCGGCGTCAGGCAACTGCACCTCGTATGCCGACTGGAGCAATCGCGCGCATGCCTCCCTCGATCAACTCGACGCTGTCCTGACCCAGGATCTGAACGCGATGACTGCCGCGCAACTCCATCAGTCGGCGGCCAGTCTCAGATCGGCGGCGAGCGCATTGATCGCTGGCGATGCTCCTGATCAGTCGGGCTTCTCGGAATCGGGCTGGCTGGCGGCCATCATGAACCAGACCGCCGACACCTTGGACGAGGCCGCTGCCAATCTCACCGCGCAGCTCGGCCTCAATCCGGTCATCGATCCGACTGTGATCGACGATTGGCTCGCCATGCGCGATCAGTTCGCCACACGCCTGACAACGCTGGATGGGTTTGTCAGCACAGGTTGCGGCGATCTCTTCGGATAGCATCGGGCACAAAAAAGACCTGCTGGAGATTGCTCTCCAGCAGGTCCGCGACGATAGGGGAAGGGGCTAGCTTCGAAGGGCACTCGTTCCGGCGGGCGGGGTGCTGTGCGTGTGATGGGTCTCCTCGTACTTCTCGATGCGGCCCCACGGGGTTCCGAGCATCGGGAGCAGGTACTTGTCGACACCGATCCATCCAGCAACCTTCCAACCGAGGACCAGGAAGACACCGAGTCCGAACAGAACCGGGTTGCTGCTGGCCGAGCCGGCGAGGCCGAAGCTGAAGTTCATCAGCGTGCCGAAGAAGGCGGCGATTCCGACGAGGGCGCCAACCAGGAGCCCGATACCGACCAGAACTTCGCCCCAGGCAATCAGCTTGCCAAACCATGTGTACCACTCGTGGTTCAACATGTAGCGAAGGAAGTCCTCGTACCAACCGAACGTGCCAGCCGGTGCAGCGCTTCTGCCTTCAGGAACCGTGGTCGCATTGGTCCAGTAGCCGGCAAGCGCCTGACCACCATCGACCCAACCCTCACCACGGACCTTGTGCTCGCCTGCCGACAGCCAGTCGCGGCCGACAAAGAAGCGGAGCGGCAGCCACAGGATCGCGTAATGCACATTGCCGAGCATCAGCTTCCAGAAGCGCGGGTCATCAATCTGGCCGTCGCCAGTGGTGGCGCTGACATTGATCGGCTCAGCCGTCTCAGGCAGGCGCTGTGCCTGCATGAAGCCGGCCATTGCGATGATCACCAGCAGGACGTATGTCCAGATGGTGCCTCCACTAATCAGTTCCGAATCCCAGAACTTCCCGGTGAACATGTCATCGGCGAAGATCCAGTTCAACAATACAAACAGGACAACTGAAATACCTGTCAAGGTATACATCTTGTTGCGCGTCATGGCTGATCTCCTCTCGTGATCCCCTATCGCGGTGGTACTTGATAACCACGTTCAGAGAATAGTGGGTGATCAGTTGCATATCTATAGCCAGAGATAAAGTTGTGCAACAAACGCGCAACAGCCCGAACTACTCCGCCGGCGGAGCGTCCAGTCGGTATCCAATCCCCGGG
>JAPXRQ010000016.1:0-29843 GCA_033813515.1 Thermomicrobiales bacterium | reverse complement strand
GCGAAGAGCATAGCAGTCCGGGCACTGTCAGGCCGCCTTCTGGTAGGGTTCAATCATGGACAGAACCATTTACCGTTTCGCCTGGATATCCATCGGCGCTGCAATCATCACGATCATTCTGAAACTTGCGGCATGGTGGGTCACCGATTCAGTTGGTTTCCTCTCGGATGCACTGGAGTCAATCGTCAACCTGGTTGGATCGATCATTGCATTGATTGCCTTGATCGTTGCCAGTCGGGAGCCAGACGCCGAGCACGAGTACGGTCATGCCAAGGTTGAATACTTCAGCAGCGGAGGCGAGGGCGCGCTGATTCTGGTCGCGGCCGTGGCCATCATGGTAACGTCCGTGCCGCGATTATTTGATCCGCAACCTGTCGAATCCACCTGGCTCGGTATTGGCATCTCGGTGCTGGCAGCACTGGTCAATCTGGTGGCGGCACGCTTGTTGATGACGGCAGGTCGCCAGCATGGGTCGATTGCCCTCGAGGCCGACGCCCATCACCTCCTGACTGACGTCATCACGACCGCTGGCGTGATCGTGGGCGTCATGTTGATTGCGCTCACCGGCTGGGACATACTCGACCCGGTCATCGCGCTCATCGTCGCGGTCAATATCGTCCGTGTCGGCTACGTTCTCCTGAATCGTTCGGCGCACGGACTGATGGATACCGCCCTGCCGTCCGAAGAAATTCAGCGCATTGAGTCGGTTCTGAACCGGTATCGGACGTCCGAAGGCATCGAGGCCCACGCACTGCGCACCAGACAGGCCGGCCAGCGTCGGTTCGGCTCCGTGCATATCCTGGTTCCGGGAGATTGGACGGTGGATCGCGGTCACCGGCTGGTCGAGAAGATCGAGCAGGATATTCGGGTTGAAGTGCCGGGGATCATGATTGTGACGCATCTGGAGTCGCTGGACGATCCGCAGTCATTCGATGATCGGGCATTGCCAAGCACGAGCAACGCGCCGTCACTTTGATGCGCACATTCCACGAATACGATCACCCGTGCTGGTATTATGAGAGGACGACGGGCCTGTAGCTCAGTGGCAGAGCACGGGGCTCATAACCCCAGGGTCGCAGGTTCGAATCCTGCCGGGCTCACCGGCCAGATAGATGTTCAGCATGACTTGGAGTTCGACAGATAGAAGCGATTGATACACAGGACCAGCGTTTAGCGGAATCGAGGGCGGTTGCACTCGAGATAGCCGACATCTTGACGGACACGCCTGCGGCTGAGACTGTTGTCCTTGATATAAGCAGACGTTCGTCTTTTTGCGATTTTTTCGTGATATGTTCGGGCGAGAACGAGCGGCAGTTGCGGGCAATCGCGACGGCAGTGCGCGCAAAGATGTCCGAGCGCGACATGCATCCCAGACGCAGCGAAGGTGAACCCGGAGCGGGCTGGATGGTGGTTGACTACGGAGATGTGATTGTGCACATCTTTTCGGTCGATGAGCGCGAGTTCTATCAACTGGAAGACCTTTGGTCTGACGCAGTAACGGTATTGGCGATTCAGTAACCGTCGACGAGGATGGTCGTTCATGGCAGCTAACGATTCGAACAAAAAGGGCAGCTCGACACCGACCGTCTTTCTGGTTGGTGTTGTGGTGGGCGGTATTGGCGGCGCGATGGCCGGCTGGCTTCTCGGCGGGCATGTGACCCCGCTCGTAACCAGCGTGATCAGTGTCATCACCCGGGATCCCAAAGCTGGAAATGTCCGCTTCGAGGCAATGCAGCAGTAGTTACTGATCCCGAGCGAGCAACTTGCGGGTGGTAATTGTGCGGTTACCTGATTCGTCGACGGTGGCGACTACGATCACGGTGCCGATCAGCACGAGCCCGACGATGGCGATTGCCAGCAACTTGAGTTCCCGATTCGGCAAGAGCAGCGAAAGCAACCCGAAGAGCAACGAGACGGCTGCGACCGTCGCCGTGATCCGCGCCTGACTCCAACCCAGATCCAACAGACGATGATGGAGATGTCCGCGGTCCGGTGCGACCGGGGATTTGCGCTGCTGCATGCGGTGGAACGCTACCCAGGCGACATCGAGAATGGGCAGACCAAGCGCGAGGAGCGCCGTCGCAATCTTCGCTCCACCGATGATCGCGCAGACGGCCAAGGCAAGACCAATGAAGTACGCGCCGGCATCGCCGAGGATGATTTTGGATGGATACCAGTTGTAGATGAGAAAGCCGAGTACCGCGCCACCCAGCGCCATCGGGAGCAGGGAAATGGTGAACTGGGGATCGTTCCGCGGCCAGAAATAGGTGTGCAGAAACAGGATGGTGCAGGTGACAAGCGTGAGTGAGGCCGCCAGACCATCCAGCCCGTCGATCAGATTGATTGTATTCATCATCCCGACGTACCAGAAGATGCTGAACAGGATGGTAGCTGTCGCTCCCAGCGTGATTGTGCCGCCAATCGGAGCATTGAACTGATTGATGACGATGCCCCAGTCGCGATCAAACGCGTACGGCAACACCAGGATCAGGGAGACGACGATCTGGATGCCCAGTTTGGGCAACGGTGGAATGCCGCGCAGGTCGTCGATCAGCATGACGATGACCAGGATGATGGAGGCGGCTACCAGCAACCAGATTCGATTGACCTCGACCTCGAATCGATCAACGCCAAGCAGCACCGACATCAGGATTCCGGCCAGAAACGCGATCAGAATGGCCGGGCCGGCTATGCGCGGCACACGGTTGGGATTGACCTTGCGTGGTCCGACGGTGTCGAGGATGCGGTGTTCGAGGGCAAAACGGATCGTCAGGCGAACCAGCACAAAACTGACGACGAACGCCGTCAGTCCTGTGAATGCAGCCAGCAGGCCGTGGTTCATGGCCGGGCCCTGTCGTTAGGCGGGGTGTCAGGCATCAACACCAGGATGCGGGAAGCGGCGCGAGAGCTCGGCGACTTCGTCCCGGACGCGGCCGTGAATCGCTTCATCGTCAGGATTGCTGAGCACATCGACAATCATCCGGGCGACCTGGCGGACTTCAGCTTCTCCGTAACCCCGAGTCGTAACCGCTGGCGTGCCGAGGCGGATGCCAGAGGTCTGCATTGGTGGTCGTGGATCATTCGGAATCGCGTTCTTGTTGGTCGTGATGCCGACGGTATCGAGCAGTTTCTCGGCCTTGCTGCCGCTCATACCACTCGGCGTGATATCGACCAGCATCAGATGCGTATCGGTACCGCCGGAGACGATCGACATGCCGAGCCCCAACAGTTCATCAGCCATAGCCTGGGCGTTGGTGATGACATTGGCCGCATAGGTCTTGTATGAGGGATCCAGCGCCTCGCGGAAGGCAACCGCCTTGGCAGCGATGACATGCATGAGCGGACCGCCCTGCATGCCTGGAAAAACGCTCTTGTCGATCGCCTTGCCCAGATCGGCGGAGGTCATGATCATGCCACCTCGCGGGCCGCGCAGCGTCTTGTGCGTGGTGGTGGTAACGACATGGGCATGCCCGACGGGGGACGGAATGAGGCCCGCGGCAATCAAGCCGGCCGGATGCGCGATATCGGCGACGACTGTGGCCCCAATCTCGTCGGCTACGGCGCGGAAGCGGGCGTAATCGATAACACGGCTATACGCACTGGCGCCGGCGACGATGATGGCTGGACGGATCTCCTTCGCCTTCGCCTCCATCAGGTCGTAATCGATGCGGCCGGTCTCGGGATCGAGCGTGTAGAAGTGGGCTTCGTAGAGGTGGCCGGAGAAGTTAACCGGATGGCCGTGGGTCAGATGGCCGCCTTCGGCGAGGCTGAGCCCAAGCAGCTTTGAACCTGGCTCGGCGACTGCCATGTAGGCGCCCAGGTTGGCATTGGCCCCGGAGTGCGGCTGGACATTGACATGTTCGACCCCGAACAGTTCCTTCGCGCGTTCGATGGCGAGTGTCTCGACCTCGTCGACGAATTCGCAGCCGCCGTAGTAACGCTTGCCAACGGTTCCCTCTGCGTACTTGTTAGTCAGCACGGTGCCAACCGCAGCCATGACATCGCGACTGACGAAGTTCTCCGAGGCAATCAACTCGATGCCGTCGCGCTGGCGGAGCTCTTCGCGGCGAATTGCAGCCGCAACTTCGGTATCGCTCAGAAGGCTGGTCGTCGTGGCAACCATTGGTGGGATTCCTTTGATGAGGAACGGGATGGACTCGGTGTCCAGATGCGGCGTTAGTTTACCATCCACCCTGTTGGCGACAGACGATCTGACGCCTGATGGAGGTGGACTGCTCGTGCGTGTCTTGATAACCGGGGGAGCTGGCTACATCGGCAGCGTGGCAGTCGAGCGGGCCCTCGCCGCCGGTCACGAGGTAGGCGTGCTGGATAACCTCTGGCGTGGGCATCGCGGGGCAATTCCGGATGATGTCGCGTTCCTTCAGGTCGACCTGCGTGATGCCAATGCGACCCGGGATGCTGTCGCGTCGTACCAACCAGACGCGATTCTCCATTTCGCCGGAGCGACCCTGGTCCCTGAGTCGATGAAGGACCCACTTCTCTACTTCGAAGTCAATGTCGTTGGTTCGCACAATCTGATTGCAGCAGCCCTGGCGGCGGGGGTTCCGAAGTTTGTCTTTTCCTCGACTGCTGCGACCTACGGCGATCCCGCCGCTGATTCGATAACCGAGGACATTCCAACCAACCCGATCAACCCTTATGGACGATCCAAACTGATGGTCGAGCAGATGCTGGAGTGGCATTCGCAGATTCACGGTATGCACGTCGCCATCTTCCGCTACTTCAACGTGGCCGGTGCGACCAGTCTGCGCGGCGAGGATCACACACCGGAGACGCACGTCATCCCCGTTGCTCTTGAGGTGGTTCAGGGCAAACGGGCGGAGTTCACGGTGTTCGGGACGGACTACGCCACCAGCGACGGAACGTGCATCCGCGATTATGTCCATGTGGTCGATTTGACCGACGCCCACCTGCTGGCGCTTGATTGGCTTGAGGAGAATCGCTGGGGGATCTTCAACCTTGGCACGCAGTTCGGATCGTCGGTCCAGGAGATTGTCCGGGCGGTCGAGATGGTTACCGACCAGAAGCTGCCTGTGGTCCTCGGTGCGCGTCGCGAGGGTGATCCGCCGCGATTGGTCGCGTCGTCCGATCGGGCGCGTTCAGAGCTCGGCTGGAATCCGACGCATTCGACCCTGGATCAGATGGTTGGATCCGCCTGGGACTGGATCAACGTTCACCCTAATGGATATGAAGACTAGACGAGGAACAGCCGACACATGACAGCACTCGACAACGACGTCGACACGATCGCAAGCCTGCAACTGGACCCTGAAGCAATGCGTGCGCTTGGGTATCAGGTGATTGATGCCATCGTCGCACAGGCAATCAGTTTGCCCGAGCAGTCGACAGCGCAGCCGACTCTGGATCGTGCCGAAATGGACCGTCGCATGTGGAAACCGGCCCCATCCGGTCCGACAGACGCGCTGGAGGTGCTTGGCCGGGTCAAATCGCAGATCCTCGCTACCGGGCATCGCAACTCCCATCCACGGTACTTCGCCTATGTGCCGAATCCAAGCAACTTTGTTGGCGCCATGGGCGATGCGCTGGCGGCAGGTTTCAATGTCTTTTCCGGCATGTGGATGGGTTCACCTGGCGCCGCTGAGACGGAATTGGTCGTCTGCGATTGGCTGCGATCGTGGTGCGGGCTGCCGGAGACGGGTGGCGGAGTCCTGCTGAGCGGTTCTTCGATGGCCAACATGTCTGGATTGGTCGCGGCACGATCGGCCAGATTCGCCGGCGATATGGATGCCGCCCGGACCGGAACGATCTACTACTCCGATCAGGCGCATTCGTCGGTGGCCAAGGGGGCCCGGATTATCGGCATCGGCACCGATCGCATGCGGAAGATCTCGACGGACGCAAACCTGAGGATGTCGATCGATGCGTTGCGCGAACAAATCGCAGCCGATCGGGCCGCGGGGCTGGTTCCGTTCTGCGTCATCGCCGCCGCCGGTACGACCAACACGGCAGCAGTCGATCCGCTTCCCGAGATCGCGGACATTTGTAGGTCCGAGCACATGTGGATGCATGTCGACGGTGCGTTCGCAGCGGCCGCAATGCTGACCGAGCGCGGGAAGAAGGTGCTGGCCGGCATCGAGCGGGCCGATTCGATCGCCCTCGATGCCCACAAATGGCTCTTCCAACCGATCGAATGCGGTGTACTCCTGGTTCGCGACGTGCAGACATTGCGCACGACGTTTCACGATCGAGCCGAGTATCTGCGTGATGCCGATACCGCCGCCGCGGAGGTCAACTTCTGCGATCTGGGGCCGCAGTTGACCCGCGAGTTCCGGGCGCTGAAGTTATGGATGTCGGTTCAGACGTTTGGGCTGGATGCATTCCGGGCGGCGCTGGATCGAACACAGGATCTCGCCGAACTGATCGAGCACTGCTTGCGGGAGAGCGGCCGCTGGCAGATTCTCACGCCTGCCAGTCTGGGAGTCGTTTCATTCAAACCTGAGGGTGTTGGCCCCACTGGGGATGCCTGCCGCTCAATTGCACGGCTGACGCTGGAAGACGGCTATCTCGCGCTGAGCACGACAGAGATCCGGGGCGAAACGGTGCTACGGATGTGTGTCACCAATCCGCGTGCCACCAATGACGACATTCGCGAAGCGGTCCGGAGGCTCGGGTTGTATCTGGATCGATCAGGCAGCGCCAGTTCGGCGGAATGAAATGCGGCGCTCGGTTCCATCCAGCAGGCGATGGATATTGCCGCGGTGCCGCCAGATGATGATTGCGCTGATCGCGACGGCGGCCAACGCATAGGACGGCGGCTCGCGATCACCAATCCAGGCAATGCAGAGAACGATCCCGATTGCCACGGCCGTAATGATCGAGGCCAGTGAGACGTACCGCTTCCAGACGACGATGGCGACCATGAGCAGAATCGCGAAGGCCATCCACGGCTGGAGCGCGACAATCGCCCCGTAGCCGGTGGCAACGCCCTTGCCGCCGTCGAACTCGATGAATGGCGACCAGCAGTGGCCGACAACGGTCAGCACGGCGACAAGTCCGATCACCCACGGATTGGCATCCAAGCCCCGCGCAATGACGACCGGAATGGCGCCCTTGAGGACATCGAGAATGAGGACGGCGACACTGATTTTCGGACCATAGGTGCGAAGCGCGTTTGTCGTACCGGTTGATCCAGATCCGTAATCACGCAGGTCGGTCCCACGCAAGACCCGGCCAAGGATCACCCCAACTGGGATCGATCCCAGCAGGTAGGCAAAAACGAGGAGCGCGATTGAGCCAGCTGTTCCCATCTATTCGTCCTCTTCGCGACCCCGCAGGGTCATGCGCACCGGATTACCGACGAAGCCAAACTGTTCGCGAATCTGATTCTCGAGGAATCGCTTGTACGTGAAATGGACCTGATCCGGCTCGTTGCAGAAGAACACGAATGTTGGTGGCGAGACATCGGCCTGGGTCGCGTAATAGAACTTGACGTACTTACCCGGCTTGCTGGCTGGCGGGTGCTTGGCCACCGCATCGCGCAGGAGCTTGTTGATCGCCGACGTGGTCACCCGCTTGCGGCGCTCGGCCTCAACCAGCAGCGCCATTTCCAGCACGTTCTGCACGCGCTGCCCGAACTTGGCCGAGATGAACACCAATGGCGCATAGGGCAGGAAGTCCAGCTGCCGTTTGGCCTCGTCGCGGTATTCGTCCATCGTGCGGGAGTCCTTCTCGATCAGGTCCCACTTGTTGACGACGACGACGATGCCCTTCTTCTGCTCTTCGACATAGCCGGCAATGTGCAGATCCTGCGCGGTGAAACTCTCCGTGGCATCGATGACAAGGAGTACGACATCGCAGCGGTCGATGGCGCGCATCGATCGCAGCACGCTGAAATGCTCAATACCCTGCTCGATTCGGCCGCGACGGCGAATGCCGGCGGTGTCGATCAGCGTCAGCGGCTTGCCGTTCCACTCGAGGTGGGTGTCAATTGAATCGCGCGTTGTGCCGGGGAGATCGCTGACGATGGAGCGCTCTTCGCCGATCAGCGCGTTAATCAGGCGGCTTTTGCCGACATTCGGACGACCGACAATCGCGATCTTCGGACCGGAAAGTTCCGGTTCGTCGTCGTCGTTGTGCGGCAGGTTCTCCACGATGCGATCGAGCAGATCGCTGGTGCCTACCCCGTGATAGGCGGAAAGGACCAGCGGATCGCCCAGGCCAAGCTCGTAAAACTCGAGGGCAGTGTCGCGCTTGTTGAAGTTGTCGATCTTGTTGGCGACGAGGATGGTCGGCTTATCAGTCTTGCGGAGCAGATCGGCAACCTCGTGATCGCCGGACGTAATCCCGGAGCGAGCGTCGCAGAGGAAGATGATGACATCGGCCTCGTCGATCGCGCTTTGGGCCTGCTCGCGAGTGCTTTGGGCAATCTCGGTGAGCGTGGCGTTGGCGATTTCGACCTGGTCCTGCAGACCGGCCGTATCGATGACAGTGAAGTCGACTCCGCCCCAGGTGATCGAACCGTACAGGCGATCGCGAGTTGTGCCTGGCTCGTCCTCAACGATGGCGCGCCGTTCACCAACCAGGCGGTTGAAGAGCGTCGACTTGCCGACATTAGGTCGTCCGACTATCGCAACAATTGGGCGTGCCACATTTTCACCAGCAAGTCATCTGCGCAAGTACATCGCGGGGTTTGGTGTGCAGACCGGGCCTGTTGAGGGCGACGGATTCTGCACGTGAGTGTGCGGAAGACTCGGAAGTTGAGTATAGCAAAGGGGACAGAAGGCCCGGACCGGCGATCCGGGCCAATGATCCTGCTTTATGCAAGTGCAGCAATCAGGCGGTCGATCGCGGCCTTGTCGTTCAACTCGGTCGCACACCAGAGCATGTGATTGGCCAGACCAGATTCGTATCGACCCAGATCGAGTCCACCAATGATGCCGTGCTCGGCAAGGGCTGCATTGATCTCGGCAGGCGAACGATCGGTGCGGGTGACGAACTCCATCACGAAGTCGCCGTCCGTGACGACGGCAAACCCTGGCACCGTCGCAAGTTGTTCGGCCAGGTAGTGCGCATTGTTCCAGGCCCGCTCGGCAACCTCCCGGAAGCCCTGTGGCCCAAGTGCGGACATGTAGATCGTGGCGGCGGTCGCCATCAGACCCTGGTTCGTGCAGATATTGCTGGTCGCCTTTTCACGGCGGATGTGCTGCTCGCGCGTCTGGAGGGTGAGCACATAGCCGCGCTTGCCTTCCGCGTCCTCAGCGATGCCAGCCAGACGCCCGGGCATCTGCCGGACATAGGCCTGGCGCGCACCGAGGAGGCCGACGTAGGGACCGCCGAAGCTCTGCGGAACACCGAGCGACTGACCCTCGGCAGTGACGATATCTGCGCCGAGATCGCCCGGGGCTTTCAGGATTCCGAGCGGGACCGGCAACGTAGCGACGATCAGCAATGCACCGGCAGCGCGGGCCGCATCGGAGATCGCCTTGACGTCCTCGATGCCGCCGTAGAAGTTCGGATACTGGATGATGACGGCTGCGGTTTCGTCGTTCAGGGCATCCTGAATGGCGGAAACGGATGTGCGCAGGTCCGTAGCGTCCGGAGTTGGCAGCGTGTCGATCGTGATCTCGCGGCCTTCCGTATAGGTCTCCAGCACTTCGCGGTAATGCGGGTGGATCGTGCCACTGACCAGGATGCGATCGCGCTTCTTCTGAACGGCGAGGGCCATCAATGCGGCTTCAGCCACGGCAGTTGCGCCATCGTAGAGGGAGGCATTCGCCACCTCGGTCCCAAGCAGGGCGGCAACCATGGACTGGTACTCGTAGATGATCTGCAATGTGCCCTGGGCGACTTCCGGCTGATAGGGCGTGTACGCAGTGAAGAGTTCTCCGCGCAGTAGCAATTGATTGACGACAGCTGGCACGTAATGGGCGTAGCTGCCCGCGCCGAGGAATGAGTTACCCGGAACGATCTGGAGATTCTTGCCGGCCAATTCAGTCAGGCGGGCGGCAGCCTCCATCTCGGTCAGGCTGGGCGGCTGGTGCAGACCCGGATTGCGGACATCCTCCGGAATGATCGTGAACAGGTCATCAACCGAGGCCACGCCGATGGCAGCCAGCATCTCTGCCCGATCCTGGGCTGTGTGGGGATTGAACGTCATTGTGCTTGCTCTACCTGGGCCTTTCCGGCACGTGGACTAGTGCGCGACCTCGTCGAGGTACTTGCCGTACGCTTCGGCATCCATGAGATCGGCGCCGGCACCCTCGCCGACCCGAATCTTGAGCAGCCAGGCATCGTCGTACGGAGACTTGTTGATGACATCCGGGCCAGACACGGCGGTGTCGTTGACTTCGATGACTTCGCCATCAACCGGAGCATAGATATCCGATGCGGCCTTGACCGACTCGACGACGCCAAATGGCTCGGAGGCGGAGACGGCGGAACCGGTCTCGGGAAGTTCGAGATAGGTAATATCGCCAAGTTCGCCCTGGGCGTAATCGGTCATGCCGATTGTGGCGACATCGCCGTCGATCAGGACCCACTCGTGGGTTTTGGTGTACTTCAGATTCTCGGGCGCGTTACTCACTGGATAATCCCCTTCCCTCAGGAATGCTTGTCTGATCGTTTGTAAAACGGCATCTTGATCTGTTCGGCCTGCATCCATTTGCCACGGATCTCGACCTGCAACGGTTTGCCGACGCCGGCGTATTCCGCCTCAATCAGCGCCAGTCCGATATTTTCGCCCAATGTTGGCGAGAATGCACCGCTGGTTACTTCGCCGACGACCTTGCCATCGATCCCCACCGGGTAATGGGTACGAGGGGCGCCGGAGCGTTCGGTCATGCGGAAACCAACGGCCTTCCGCTTCGGACCATTCGCCTTGACCTCGGCCATCTTGTCGCGGCCGATGAAATCGCCCTTGTCGAGTTTGACGGCCCAGCCGGTGCCAGCCTCGAATGGCGAAATGTCCTCACCGAGTTCCTGCCCATAGAGCGGCATGCGGGCCTCCAGGCGGAGCGTGTCGCGAGCGCCGAGCCCAATTGGCTGGAGTCCGAGATCCTGTCCGGCTGCCATGAGGGCATCCCAGATGACGCCGGATTGTTCGATTGGTGGGAAGAGCTCGAAGCCGTCCTCGCCCGTGTAACCAGTACGACCGATGCGGGTTGGAACACCGGCTATGGTTGCTGTCCCCCACCAGTAGTACGGGATCTCGTCGATCGGTTCGCTCGTCAGCTTCCTGGTGATCTCGACGGCGTTTGGGCCCTGAATCGCGATCATGCCGAGGACATCGGAAACGTCCCGCACCGAAACATCCAGGCCAAGCGCGTCCTTCTGCTGCAGCATCCAGGCGACATCGCGATCGTGATTGGCCGCATTGATGACGACCATGTAGCCGTCGGCATTGGGGTTGCGGTAGATAAGGATGTCGTCGAGCAGACCGCCTTCGGGATTGGGCAGCATCGAGTAATGCGCCTGACCCGGTTCCAGTTTGCTGACATCGTTCGGGGTGATGGCCTGCAGGAACTCGAGCGCTTGCGGCCCATCGACATCAACCTGCCCCATGTGGCCGATATCGAAGATTCCCGCTTCATTACGCACAGCGTTATGTTCAGCAATGATGCCAACGTACTGGACGGGCATCTCGAAACCAGCGAACGGGATGATCTTCGCGCCCAGGGCCTGATGGCGATCGTAAAGCGGTGTGCGCTTGAGTGATTCGTCGGTCACGCTTCGTTGTGTCTCCTACACCCGTTCCAGAACCAGTTTGTCCATACCGATCTGCACATTGACCGGGTACTTGCCGGTCAGGCAGCCAGTGCAGAACCCCTCGCCGGGTCGATCGATTGCCTCGAGCAAGGCCGGCAAGGAAAGATACGCGATTGAATCGGCGCCGATGTACTCCCCGATCTCGGGAACACTCATGCGGGCTGCGATCAGTTCGTCCCTGCGCGCCAGATCGACTCCGAGATAGCACGGACTGATCATTGGCGGCGCATGGACCCGCATGTGGACTTCCGTTGCGCCGGCATTGCGGAGCAATTGCACGATGGGCCGGCTGGTCGTGCCGCGGACGATTGTGTCATCGACCAGCACGACGCGCTTGCCTTCAAGCACCTCGGGCAGTGCGTTGAACTTCAGTGAAACACCGGTGTCGCGGAGACGCTGATCCGGCTGGATGAACGTGCGGCCGATGTAGCGGTTCTTGATCAGCGCCTCGGTGTATGGAATCCCACTCTCCTGGGCGTAACCGATCGCGGCAGGGGTCGCGGAGTCCGGAAGACCCACGACAACATCCGCATCGACCGGCGATTCGCGAGCGAGAGCTGCACCCATGCGCTGGCGAACAAGATGAAGCCGTTGATTGTGCATCAGGCTGTCGGGACGGGCGAAATAGATCAGTTCGAAGAGGCACATCGCCGCGCTGCGCAGAATACCGGACGAATGTGACACCGCCTCGGTCCCGGAGATCTCGACGATTTCGCCGGCCTCGACCTCGCGCACGAATGTGGCCCCGACCGTGGCCAATGCGCAGCTTTCGGACGCGATGACCCAGTTGTCGCCAATCTTGCCGAGGCAAAGCGGCCGAACACCCAGAGGATCACGAACGGCAAACAGCGTGTCTTTGGTCATGACACAAAGCGAGTACGCGCCTTCCATCCGGCGCATCGCGGCACGGATCTTGTGGACCCAGGTCATGCCGGGACTGGTCGCGATCAGGCGTGTCAGCACTTCGCTGTCGGTGCTGGTCAGAAAGCGCTCGCCCTCGTCCTCCAGCCGTTCCCGAAGGCCGATGACGTTGGTGAGATTGCCGTTATGGGCGACCACGACCGGACCGGCTGGCGAGTCGGTGATCATTGGACCGCAGTTGCGCGCGCTGTTTGAGCCTTGCGTGGAATACCGGGCATGGCCGACCGCAATGTGGCCGGTCAGGAAGCGCAGATCATCCTCAGCGAACGCCTGCGAAACAAGGCCGATGCGGGTGCGGATCTGGATATGCTCGCCATCCGAAGTCGAGATGCCAGCGCTCTCCTGCCCGCGGTGCTGCAGTGCATACAGACCGAAGAACGTGGTGCGCGCGACATCGTGTCCTGGGGCATAGATGCCAAAGACGCCGCATTCCTCTGTCGGTTTGTCTTCGAAGATGTCCTCAGCCACGGTGGACCTCCTGACCCTGATCAGGGACGAGGGCATTTGCCCATGCCTGCGTTGCTCCCGCGAGATGGAGCTGGTCGTTAGGAGCAAAGGTGATGGTGTCGCCACCGACCGTTCCGATCTCAGCGAACGGAACCATGGCACCGGCGAGGATATCCGTGGCGGCGGCGAGATCGTCCGCCGCAACCGCAACAAGGATGCTGGCGGACCGTTCGCCGAACCAGACGGTGTCGAGGCGACCGGTTGGTGTTGGGGCAGCGATATCGATACCGATTCCGGAGACAATCGCCATTTCCGCGAGCGCGATTGCGAGCCCTCCGAGTGAGACATCGTGGGCGGTGTCAATCAGGCCTTCGGCGACAAGCGACCGAACGACCGACTGGACCGCGAACTCCTGCTCAAGATCGAGGGACGGCGGTGATCCGGCGGTTTCGCCATGGACGACATTGAGGTACTCGGAGGCGCCGATGGTCGGACTGCCACCGCCGACCAGGATGACAGTGTCTCCCTCGTGCCAGACCATGGTGGCGTGATCGACGACATCAGAAATGGTTCCAACGCAGCCAATGGTCGGGGTCGGAAAAATCGCGCCATCGCCGGTCTCGTTGTAAAGCGACACATTGCCACTGACCACGACGACATCAAGTGCGCGACAGGCATCGGCCATTCCTGCGATTGCGTTGCTGAGCTGGAAGTAACCGGCCGGCTTTTCGGGACTGCGGAAGTTCAGGCAATTGGTGATCGCCAGCGGTTGGCCGCCTGCGCAGGAAACATTGCGGGTCGCTTCGGCCACGGCCAGTTGCGCACCGAGGTTGGGATCGAGGTAGCAATACCGGGCATTGCAATCGAGGCTGGCCACCAGGCCGTTCGACTGGCCCTTGATGCGAAGCACGGCCGCGTCCGAGGGGCCGGGGCCAACGACTGTGTTGGTCATGATCGTGGAGTCGTACCGCGAAAAGACGGGCGCGCGGCTGCCGATATTGACCGAGCCAAGGAGACGCAGGGTCATATCGGCGACTTCACCAGGAGTGACGTCAGCGAGATCGTCAAAGGTGCGGCTGCGCTTCTCGATGATGACCGGATCCTCAGCGGACGGTCGGACATATGTCGGGCACTCGTCTGTGAAAAGGCGGGCCGGAACATCGCAAACGATCTCGTCACCATCGCGGATGACCACATGGCCCGTTTCGGTTACCCCCCCGATCGAGGCGGACTTCAAACCCCACTTGTACACGATCTCGTTGACGCGTTCGACGCCGTCTGGTCGCACCACCAGCAGCATGCGCTCCTGGCTTTCGCTGAGCATCACCTCGAAGGCCGTCAGACCTGGTTCGCGGCGGGGCACCTTCTGGACATCGATCTCAATACCGGCGGTACCGCGGGCAGCGCACTCGACCGAACTACTCGTCAGCCCGGCGGCGCCAAGATCCTGCATGGCGACAACGTCATCACCCTGCAGCAGCTCCAGACAGGCCTCAAGCAACAACTTCTCGAGGAACGGATTGCCAACCTGGACGACGCCACGATGCGAGGCGTTTGGATCCTCGACGGATGCGAATGTCGCGCCGTGCAAGCCATCGCGCCCTGTTTCGGCGCCGATGATCATGACAATGTTGCCGGTGCCATCGGCCCGGGCCCGCATCAACTGATCGATTTCGACAATACCGATGCACATGGCGTTGACTAGCGGATTGCCGTCATAACTGGGATCGAAGAAGACTTCGCCGCCAACATTCGGTATGCCAAGACTGTTGCCGTAATCGCCAACTCCACCAACCACATTGGTGAAGAGGTATCGGTTGCGGTCGTTGCTTAGTGGGCCGAAGCGAAGTGAATCGAGCACTGCCACCGGTCGGGCGCCCATCGTGAAGATGTCTCGGACGATGCCGCCCACGCCTGTTGCCGCTCCCTGGTAGGGCTCTACAGCGCTGGGGTGATTGTGCGATTCAACCTTGAAGACCGCGGCCAGTCCGTTGCCGATATCAACCGCCCCGGCGTTCTCGCCTGGACCCTGCACAACGATCTCGGATTCGGTTGGCAGTAAGGGGAAGAGTGGGCGCGAGTGCTTGTAACCGCAGTGCTCACTCCACATGGAGCCAAACATGCCGAGTTCGACCAGCGACGGTTCGCGGCCGAGCAGTTCAACGATCTGGGCGTACTCGGCGTCACTAATCGCCAGGCTGCGCCAGAGTTCGGGAGTGATGGGCGTGGTGGCCGTTGAGGACATCGGTTGCTACACCGTTGTTCCGACGAACGACAGCACCGAGTTGAGCAGGCGGAGTCCGTCCGGTTGGCCGAGGACTGGATCGGCGGCGCGTTCCGGATGCGGCATCAAACCGACAACATTGCGACCCTGATTGCAGATGCCGGCGATGTTGTTGATGGAGCCGTTGAAATTCGTTGCTTCGGAGAGCCGTCCGTCAGCGTCACAGTAGCGAAAGACCACTCGACCTTCGTGTTCGAGCGTGGCGATGGTTTCGGGATCGGCGTAGTAGTTGCCGTCGCCATGTGCGACTGGCATGGTCAGTACATCTCCGTCGGCAACTGCGCCGGTCCAGGCAGTCTCGCCCGATTCGACCCGAATATGAACCCAGTGGCTGTGGAACCGAAGGTCTTTGTTGCGCAGAACCGCGCCAGGCAGCAGGTGCGCCTCGGTCAGGACCTGGAAGCCGTTGCAGATTCCCAGTACCGGTCCGCCGGCCGCCGCGAACTGCTGCAGGGCCGTCATCACGGGCGCGAAGCGGGCAATGGCGCCCGTGCGAAGGTAATCGCCATAACTGAATCCACCCGGCAGAACGACCGCCTCGAATCCATCGAGATTGGTCTCGCGATAGTCCACAAGGCGGGTTGGGACACCGACCGGACCCGCGAACGCATCGACGGCATCGTGATCGCCATTGCTCCCGGGGAACGAAATGACCGCAACGCCGCGATTCATGCGGTCACCCCGGCAAGTTCGTGAATCGCATCAATACGGAACTGCTCGATGACCAGGTTGGCGAGTAACTTCTCTGACATCTGGGTGGCGATGGCACGGGCAGCTTCTTCCGACGGTGCCGCGACATCCACTTCGAGATGACGCCCGACCCGTATGCGGCTGGCTCCCTCGATTCCGAGCAGGGCCAGGCCGCTTTTGACCGCTTCGCCCTGGGGATCGCTGACGCCCTCCTTGGGCAGCACCACGATGTCAATGCGCCAGATGGAATCGCTCACGCGGTCTCTCTTTCTTCCTGCTGCCGAATCCAGGTTTCGAGGCTGGAACCCGTCAGGCGCTGAAATGCATCGGTGTATCGCTCGACCGTGCCACGGATGACGTCGTCCGGCAGTTCTGGCCCCGGCGGCTCACGATTCCAGTCGGTACTGAGCAGCCAGTTGCGAACGAACTGCTTGTCAAAACTCTCTGATTCACGCCCGGGATGCCAGCGTGCCGCATCCCAGAAGCGGGAGCTATCCGGCGTCAGCACTTCGTCGATCAGGTGAATGCGACCGTCGATGTACCCGAACTCGAACTTCGTGTCGGCGATGATCACGCCCCGTTCGATGGCGAACTCGGCCGCGCGTGTGTAGATCGCGATGCTCAGGCGCTCAAGCTCAGCCGTCAGATCCGTACCCACGTCCTCTGCCATCTGCGCGATGGTGATGTTCTCGTCGTGTCCGCTGTCGTTCTTGCGGGCGGGGGTGAAGATCGGGGCCGGCAGGCGATCACTGTTACGTAGTCCAGCAGGAAGATCGTGGCCGGCAACCGTACCGGACTTCTGATACTCCGCCCAGCCTGAACCAGCCAGGTACCCGCGCACGACGCATTCGATCGGGATCCGTTCGGCACGATGGACGATCATCGAGCGCGATCGGATAGCTCGGGTGACTGATTCATCCCAGCCGAGAGACGAAACGCTCTCGCCGGTCAGATGGTTGGGGACAATGTCGTCGGTCCGCCCGAACCAGAAGCGCGAAAGCTGGGTCAGAACAACACCCTTGCCAGTGATCGTGCTCGGCAGAATGACGTCGAAGGCAGAAATGCGATCGGTGGCAATCATCAAGAGCCGGTTGTACGGCAGCTCATAGGTATCCCGAACCTTGCCTGAATAGAGGAGATCGACGGGCAATTCCGGGATGAGGGTGGTCGCACTGCTCACGCGGTCACCTCCGAGGCCAGCAGTCCGACGCGCTCGAACGACGCATCGATGTGAAGCAACTGCGCCTGCGGGTCGAAAAGATCGGCGATGGTCGTGGCATCGAGTCGACTGCTGATCTCCAGGTCTCCCTCGACTGCTTCCCTGAACGATCCTCCACCATCCCAGCTGGCGTGGGCGAGGCGCTGGACCAGTTTGTAGGCGGTCTGTCGATCCATACCGGAATCGACCAATGCCAGCATGACCCGCTGCGAAAAGATCACTCCGCCGCCCGAGTTGAGATTGGCCAGCATCCGCTCGGGGTAGACGACGAGACCTTCGTAGATATGGGTGATCTCGTGCAGCATGAAATCGATCAGGCAGGTGGCATCGGGAAAGGTGACCCGCTCGGTCGAGTTGTGGGATATGTCGCGCTCGTGCCAAAGCGCGATGTTCTCGTTGCCGGTTGTTGCGTAGCCGCGAACCAACCTCGCCAGCCCACAGACCCGTTCCGAAGCGTGCGGATTGCGCTTGTGCGGCATCGCGGAGGATCCCTGATTGCCTTCGCCGAACGGCTCCTCGGCTTCGCGCACTTCGCTGCGTTGAAGACTGCGCACTTCGAGCGCCATCTTCTCCAGCGTTCCCCCAAGACCGGCGAGTACCGACAGGAAAAAGGCATGACGATCGCGCTGGACGATCTGGGTCGAGATAGGCTCGACGCCAAGATCAAGCGCGTTGAGCACCTCGGTCTCGACATCGGGAGGGATGTGCGCGTGGGTGCCGACCGCACCGGAGATCTTCCCGACCGCGATTTCGTCCATCGCGGATGCGAGGCGAGTGCGTTGCCGTCGGAGTTCTTCGTAGAAGACGAGCAACTTGAGTCCGAACGTCGTCGGTTCCGCAAAGACACCGTGCGTGCGACCAATGGTCAAGGTGGTGCGATGTTCAATTGCGCGACGCCCAATGATCTCGATAAGTGCGTCGATCTCGGACAGCAGGAGTTCGGACGCCGCTTTCGCCTGGATCGCGAGGCCAGTGTCGACAATATCGGAACTGGTCAGCCCAAGGTGGATGTAGCGGGACGCCTCGCCGACTGTTTCGCCGGTCGCACGAAGAAACGCGATGGTGTCGTGGTCAACTTCGCGCTCGATCTCGGCCATGCGGTCGATATCGCAGGATGCGCCACGAATGGCCTCGATGGCCCATTCGGGGATACGACCGCGCCGATACCACGCCTCACAGACCTGAAGTTCGATCTGCAACCATGCGTCGATTTTGCGTCGATCGTTCCAGATGGCACCCATCGCGGGACGGGTGTAGCGGTCAATCACCGCGTTTTTTGCTCCGGGGAAGGGGTCAACGCACCAGTCGTTGTGCGCGGAAAGTATAGCCGAAGTTGACCGCGTGGCATCGCTCGAGATCGACATTTCTGGCGGTCGTGGACTAGACTGCGAACGGCAGTTGTTCGTTCGTAGTGTTCGTACAGTAGCGCCCGAACCGGCACTGAGGTTTGCCAGGTTGACGAGGTGGGAGCCGATCGAATCTTCGGCGGGTGGCTCCCCGGCACGCACAGTCGAGAGGTTTCGCGCAAATCCGGATGGCAACGTCCGGGACAGAGCGCAAACCAGGTGCCTTCTGCCACGAACAATTCGACCAGCCGCACTCGACCTTTGGCGCATTACGGCGCCGGGCAGGTTGTGCTTTGCTGGAGCCAAGACGACGGAGAACCTCCCTTATGTGCGGGATTTTTGGATATGTGGGCGCAGAGACCGATCTCGGTCCGGCCGTGCTCGATGCGTTGCGGATTCTCGAATATCGGGGGTACGACTCATGGGGCGTTGGCGTGGCCGTTGATGGCCGCATCGAAGTTAAGAAGGAGACGGGCAAGATCTCGACTGCGTCGGTCGATTTTCCGCCGACCGACATCGGGTTCGGGCACACCCGTTGGGCGACCCACGGTGGCGTTACCCGGGCCAATGCGCATCCACATCTGGCCGAAAGCGGCACACTGGCAGTCATCCACAATGGCATTGTTGAGAATTTCCGGTCGCTGAAAGAGGATCTTCAGCACGAGGGCCGCTCGTTCGCGTCCGAGACTGACACCGAGGTCATCGCGCACCTGCTGGAACGCGAACTGCAGTCCGGCGAAGAAGACAGCTTGCGGGCGTTCAAGCGGGCGTTCGATCAACTCGATGGGCTCAGTGCCGTCATTGCGATGGACCTTGGCAGTCGCTCTCTGATCGCGGCCAAGAATGTTTCTCCGCTTGTCATTGGCCGAGGTGCAGATGGGGTGACGATTGCCTCGGATGCGCTGGCCCTGCGCGGACATGCCTCAGAGATCGCCTATCTCGAGGACGGCCAACTCGCCCACCTCTCCAGAGACGGGGTGGAATTGTTTGACGGAGCAACACTGGATCCGGTCGCGATTCCGTGGACAGTGCCAGATCTGGAAGATCGGGATCTCTCTCTCGGCGATCACCCGCATTTCATGGCTCGCGAAATGCACGAGCAGCCGGACGTCATTGAGCGGCTGGCGATTGACGGCGAGGCCGATATCCGGGCACTCTCCCGCGCCATTCTCGATTCGTACGGCACCTTTCTGGTCGGGTGCGGCACGGCGTCCTACGCGGCGCTCTCTGGTGTCTACCTCTTCAGTCGGATCGCGGCGCACCATGTCAACTTCTCCGTTGGATCGGAGTTCAAGTACCACGAACACTTCCTGACACCGCGAAGTCTGGTCGTGGCGCTGTCCCAATCGGGTGAGACCGCCGATGTCATCGAATCGATGATCGCGGCCAAAGGCAGAGGATCCCGGCTCGGCGCCCTGGTCAATGTCCCGCACTCCACACTCGATCGGATGGTCGATGTGCGGGTGCCGTTGCGAGCTGGGCCCGAGCAATGTGTCCTGTCCACAAAGGCCTACTCAGCCAAGGTCGCTGCGCTGCTCTTGACCGCTCATGCCCTGACCGGCGATTACGCTCGCGGCAGGGATTTGATTGTGAAGGCGGCGGCCGGACTGCGCGAGATGCTGACTCCCGCATGGATTGATCATGTGCGCGACGTAGCGCTGCAGATTGCTGATCACGAGCACATGTTTGTGATCGGGCGCGGACTCTCCTATCCGACAGCGCTGGAAGCGGCGCTGAAGATCAAGGAAGTCAGCTACATTCATGCCGAAGGATTCGCTGGCGGTGAACTGAAACATGGGGTCATCGCCCTGGTTTCGCCAGGCACGCCTTGCGTGGTCTACGCACCGAACGATGAGACGCGAATGGATATTCTTTCCGGTGCAATGGAACTGAAAAGCCGTGGTGGATACATCATCGGCATCAGTCCGTTCGATGATCAAGTCTTTGACGTCCACATCCCGGTTCCGGATGTCGGTGACGCATCGCCGCTGGTCAATGCACTCCCGGCGCAGATGCTGGGCTATCACCTTGCATTGATCCGCGGAAATGATCCCGACAAACCGCGCAACCTTGCCAAGAGCGTAACTGTGAAGTGACCGCCCATTCGTTTATCGATACGCATACCCATCTGGACGACGAACAGTTTGATCCGGATCGGGATGATGTCCTGGATGCCGCTCTCGCCGACGGGGTGACGCGATTCGTCAACATTGGCTACTCGCCGAAGCGGTGGACCTCGACGCTCGCGTTGGCCGCTCGACGACCTGAGGTGTCGTTTGCCCTGGGACTTCATCCCGGGAACGCAGATGACTGGTCGCACGAGACGTTTGAAATGCTTTCGACGCTCGTATCCACGCATCGCCCAAGTGCGATAGGTGAAATCGGTATCGATCTCTACTGGCGGACTGACAATCTGCCGGTCCAGATCGACAGCTTCCAGAACCAGATCGACCTCGCCCTGCGCAACGACCTTCCGATCGTTATCCATCAGCGCATGGCAGGTGACGAGGTGCAGCAGGTCCTGGCAGGGACACCGGGACACCTCCAGGTCCTTCTTCACAGTTTCGACGGGCACCCAGGATTGGCGCGCCTGGCGATAGAGCGAGGCTGGACAATCGGCGTGGGTGGTCTCTCGACCCGGCGCCAGGAAGAAGAACTCCGCGCGCTCCTGACCGAGTTCCCCCTCGATCAGATTGTCTTGGAAACTGACTCGCCCTACCTTGTACCGTCCGGCGTCAAGAGTCGCCGGAATACACCGTCCGCAATCCCGCTCATCGCCGAACGTCTTGCCAATCTGCGCGGCATCCCGGTGGATGCGGTGGCAGAGGCGACCACGAACAACGCGTCCCGACTCTTCGGGCTACCCCTGCAGGCAATTCACCAATGACAGATCTCCTTCTCGCGTCGAACAATCCGGGCAAAGTCAAACAATTGCGCCAGATCCTCCCGGACGATGTGCAGATCGTGACAATGGCCGATCTTGGATTGCCAGAGCCGCTGGAGGACGGTGAAACCTTCGCCGCCAATGCATCGATCAAGGCGTTGGCCGGAGCACGTGCCAGCGGACTCCTGACCCTGGCCGATGACTCGGGCCTGGAGATCGATGCGCTCGGTGGACAACCCGGGGTGCGTTCGGCGCGATTTGCGGGTGAGGATGCATCCGACGCGGACAATATTGCTTTGGTATTGGAGCGGCTCGCTGAGACGCCCGAGGACAGACGGCAGGCGCGATTCGTCTGCGTGCTCGCGCTGGCAAATCCGGCGGGAATTCTGGCGACTGCAACCGGCACGTGCTCGGGCTGCGTTGGATATGAGACACGCGGATCGAACGGCTTTGGGTACGATCCAATCTTCGTGATGCAAGACGGACGGACCATGGCCGAGATCGCGCCGGAAGAGAAAAATGCAATAAGCCATCGCAGTGTCGCATTGCGGGAGATGCTCCCGTCGCTGTTGATCGCGATTGGCACCTATCGATTTGCTGATGAAAGCGCTGGTCACCAATGACGTTGACACTTCCGCCGGTTGCCTCCCAGTGCGACCAGACGGGCTTCCGAACCTGGCAGGAGGCAATCGCCGCTGCCGGGCTGAATCCCCTGATCTACATCGTCGGAACACGGGGCAAGAGCACAATTGCCCGCTTGATCGATTCGATGGCGAGGGCCGAAGGGTTGCGTACTGCCCTGCGGACTGACTCGGGCGTCGAGATTGAGGGCCGTCGCCAGTTGGGCGATATGCATCCGTTGCGTGAGGCAATGGATGAAATGGAGGCCGGTGAGCTCGATCTGGTCATTGTGGAGATGGGCTGGGGCGATATGCACTCGCTGCCGCTCAACGGTCGCAAGCCCGCGCTCGTCATCGTCAGCACCATCTGCCCGAATCGCGACTATTGCCTGCTCGAAGAAACGCGGCGAGCGATCTCCGGCCTCAAGGCTGTCCTGCTTGGCACGCCGGAAGAGACGACGGTTATCGCCGATCTGGATGATTCCGCCTACCCATCCCTGACAGATCTTGGTCTGGATAATCTGGTCGTCACGACCGCCAGCGAGTCCCAGCCGGCGCTGATCCGACACCTGACCGGAGGCGGCATCGCGGCGTGGCTGACCGATGAGGATCTGACGATTGGATCGGCAGACGAGACCGTGTTCAGCTTGCCAATTGCCTCCATCCCGATCGCACTCGAGGGCGCCGCACTGTTCCAACTGCGCAACGCCATGATGGCCGCCATCGCGGGTCACCTGGTCGGTCTGCAGCATCAGTGCATTCGCGAAGGCCTGCTCTCGGTGCAACCAGAGAACTCGCAACTCCCCACCAGCATGAATTCGTTTCGTGCCAACGGAGTGCGCGTCCTGATCGATCGCCCGAACGCACCGCTGTTTCTCTCGCCGATGATGCGCACCATCCGGGGATTGAAGCCGAATCGGGTGTTCTATGTGCTCGACTATCGCGATGTCGCAAGTCAGGACGAGACCGTCGAAGTTGGGCGGATGATCGGACGGCAGGCGGCGATGTGCCTCGTGATCAACGAGCATGCGTCGCTGGCAAGCATCGTCGCCCTGAAAGCCGGGATTGCCCAGAACGAGATCACACCGCCAGTGGTGCACACTGAGTCGCTGGCCAAGGCCGTGCTGCGGGCATTCGGCAACGCCCGTGAGGATGACCTGGTCGTCGTCCTGACTTCGCGGCCGCAGACGGTGTACCGGACCCTGGCCCGCCAGAACCTCGTCTAGACGATCAGGCCGCTGTTGGCGCCGGATCAATCACGAGGATGCTCTCCAGCCCGATTGCGGCGGCCAGCTCGGCCGACAGCGAATCCGACCACTCGACCAAATGCTTGCGGCTGCGGATTTGCGTGCGGATTCCATTGATGACGACATCAAGCACGATCTGATCGTTGCCTTCGTGGTGCGCCAGAATCTCGTCCAGCTTCTGCAGTACCTCGACGTTTTCCCAGAACTCGGACATGCGAGGCGGCGAGAGGACAATCGTGCGGAACGCGATCGGCACTTCGACCTGTTCGATGTCGGTCGTCACGGCGTCCGCGATCAACTGCAGGCTGTCATTGCGGTAATCGGTGCGTGCGGAAACGGTCACGATATCGTCGATGCTCAACGCGAGCCCGTGCTTCGCGAAGACTTCCGGGTACATCACCATCTCGATGCGACCGCTGAGATCTTCGAGTTCGATCACGGCCATCGAGGCATTGGCACGCGTCTGGATGCGACGAATTCCACGGATGGCGCAGATGACCTTCACATGGGATCCGGCGGCGCGATCGCCCAGTTGCACGATCTCGTAATGGCCGGGAGGCAAGCGTTCGCCGATGGCCGCAGCAAGCGGATGCGAACTCAGGTACATCCCGATCGCCTCCTTTTCACCGGCCAGCAGTTCCATCTGGTCCATGATCGGGCCAGAAAGTGGGGCGGCAGACTGGATCCTGATTGATTCGTCGTCGCCACCGAAAAGGCCAATCTGGCCGCGCGCCTTTGCCTTGAACTGTGACTGTCCCGCCGAAATGGCGCGATCGAGATTCGCCATGATGGCGCCACGATGCCCAAACGTATCCAGGGCGCCGGCCTTGGCCAAACCTTCCATCACCCGGCGGGAAACGGCATCCCAATCCAGCGCGGCACACATCGCATCGAGCGAGGCGAACACGCCGTCAGGCTGTTCTTCGCGCGCTGCCAAAATCGAGTTGATCGGACCATCGCCGACATTGCGGATCGCGCCGAGGCCGAAGAGCACAGCCTCACGCCCATCCTCCAGTGTCGTGACCGAGAAGTCGCGTACGCTGCGATTCACATCTGGCGGAACAACAGAAATCCCGGCCCGCCGGCACTCGGTCAGATCCGAGACAACCTTGTCTGTGTTGCCGATCGCGACGGACATCACGGCGGCCATGAACTCGACCGGGTAATTGGCGCGCATGTAGGCGGTTTGAGCGGCAATGACCGCGTAGGCCGCACTGTGGGCCTTGTTGAAGCCATAGCCAGCAAAGCGCTCGATCATCGCCCAAATGGAATTGGCAATGGCAGAGTCGATCTTGCGCCGGAGGCAACCTTCGATGAACCGGCTCTTGACCTTGGCCATGACGTCGGCATCTTTCTTGCCCATCGCCTTGCGGATTTCGTCCGATTCGGACATCGAAAGTCCGGCGATCTGGTTGGCAATCTGGATGATCTGTTCCTGATAGAGGGCGACACCGTAGGTCTCTGCCAGGATGTTTTCCAGCTCGGGGTGGATGTAGGCGACCTCGGTCTCTCCCCTCTTCCGGGAGATGTAATCGGGCGCCAGTTCCATCGGTCCTGGCCGGATCAACGCCATCAGCGCGATCAGGTCCTCGAACTTGTCCGGCTGCGTGTTGATGGTCATGCGGGTTGTCATGCCACCTTCCAGCTGGAACACGCCGCCAGTCTCGCCGCGCTGAAGCATTTCGTAGATCGTCGGATGGTCGAGTGGGATGGTCGCGATAGTGAGGTCGGGATCCTTGGCGTTGGCCATGGCGACCGACTTGTCGAGAATGGTGAGCGTCGAAAGCCCGAGGAAGTCCATCTTGAGCAAGCCGATGGCCTCGAGCTGTCCCATGGGATACTGCGTCGTTATGTCGCCTTCGCTTTTGCCACCCGCCCGCTGCAGAGGAACCGTGTTGATGAGCTGCTCGCGCGAGATAACGACGCCAGCCGCATGGGTTGAGGAGTGGCGGGCGACGCCTTCCACCTTCTGGGCGGCATCGATCACTTCGCGCGCCTGCAAATCGGAGTCGTACAGCGCCTTCAACTCCGGCACCTGATCCATCGATTCCTGGATGGTGATCTTTGGCGTGTTCGGAATCAGTTTGGCGATGCGATCAATATCCATCGCCGGGAGTTCCATCGCCTTGCCGATATCCCGCACCGAGGCCTTCGCGGCGAGGGTGCCGAAGGTGACGATTTGGGCGACCTTGTCCGAACCGTATTTGTCGACCACGTAGCGAATGACCTGGTCGCGGCCACTATCGGCAAAGTCGATATCGATGTCCGGCATGGAGATACGCGATGGATTCAGGAATCGCTCGAAGATCAATCCGTACTTGAGCGGATCGAGTGCGGTGATTCCGAGTGAGTAAGTCACGATGCTGGCAGCGGCTGAACCTCGCCCGGGGCCGACCGAAATGCCGTTCTCGCGGGCGTAGCGAATGAAGTCCCAAACGATCAGGAAGTAGCCGGTGAATCCCATATTGCGGATGACCTGGAGCTCGTACTCGAGACGAGTCCCGACTTCCCCGGTGTCGTGACCATAGAGTCGGCGAACGCCTTCGCGACAGAGGTGCTCCAGATACGAATCTTGCGTAAACCCCTCGGGCACCTGGAAGTCCGGCAGGAGGAGTTCCTTGGCATTCAGGTCGACTTCACACATCTCCGCAATGCGAATGGTGTTTGCGAGCGCCTCGGGATGGTGCTTGAAGAGCAGTTCCATCTCCTCGGGGCTCTTGAAATAGAGCTGATCGGAATCGGACTTGAGGCGTTTGGGATCGGAAACAGTCGTGTTGGTTTGAATGCAAACCAGCAAGTCCTGATACGGGGCATCGCCCTGATTGACGTAGTGGACATCGTTGGTGGCAACCAGGGGTATGCCGAGTTCCCTGGCCATTGGGATCAGTTCACGGTTGGCAACGGTTTGTTCGGGAATACCGTGGTCCTGGATCTCGAGGTAGAAGCGCTCCGGACCGAAGATCTCGGACAGGGTACCGGCGTAGCGACGGGCGGCATCGATCTGCTCGTGGATGATGTTGTTCGCGACCGGTCCGCCAAGGCAGGCCGAAGTCGCTATCAATCCGGCATTGTGTTCCTGCAACATCTCGAGGTCGATACGAGGTCGGTAGTAGTAACCCTCGAGTTGGGCGCGGGATGCGAGGCGAAGGAGATTGCGATATCCCTCCATATTCTGAGCGAGCAGGAGAAGATGGTAGGACTTGCGCTCGCGGACCGAGGCTGGACCCTCGGACATGTACGCCTCGATACCGACGATCGGGTGCAATCCGGCGTCCGTTGCCTTTCTGAACCACTCGTAGCTGGCGTACATGACGCCGTGATCGGTAACGGCGACGTGCTGCACGCCAACATCCTTCGCGCGCTGAATGTACTCGGGCATTTTGCCGAGCCCATCGAGGAGCGAGTATTCGGTGTGCAGGTGGAGGTGGGCAAACTCAGCCACAGTCGATCAAAACTCCGGGGATATGTTGCCTGACATCCGGATCGGCTCCTGGCCGCCGGATTTGCGGATCGGGATGAATTGTCCCATGAACACCCAGGCCAACGTCATTTAAACGACTTGCCCCGGTTCGCTGCGGGCAGGTGCGAACCGGGGCAGATCGAGGAAACGGGATTGGTTGCCTAGGCGGCGACCCCACCGTTCACGACCACACGAGCTTGCTGCACCATCACGCGAAGCATATTGCGCATGTTCTCGCGGAATTCGCTGGGGACGGTTTCGTCCTGGAGAACCTCGAGGACTTCACCAAGTGCCGGCTCGGCCGAAAGGAGGCTCGAGACGTCCTTGGGAAGGAAGCCGGCGGAGGCAAGCAGCGCATCCAGTTCGGCCGGATCGAGATTCATGGCGGTACCGAGGCGATCGACGGCCTCGCGCGTGGGCATGCGTGCTCCACTTTCCAACCGCGATACATACGAGTGATCGAAATAGGCGCGCTCAGCCAATTTGCTCTGAGAGACTCCGTTCTTTTCCCGGAGGCTCTTGAGCAGATTACCGAAATCTGTTCCGCTCATTACCCTGTGACTCCTTGGCACAACCTGGCCATTCTTCGCCCGCAAGTCACAAGGTGGGTGACTTGTGGACACCACTTTACCGATGACATGCCCCGGTGTCAATTCCCTGGCAGCATATTTGCAGCATTCCGCCACCACTGTCGTTTTAGTACGCTGACTGTCGTTGACCTGCGTACGCCATCGTACCGGGCGTGCCGCACGTCTCAATAAGGCCTCAATTGCGTGGGTGTCAGACGCCTGCTTCTATACTTTTCGTGCGTCTGAGACGCTCTGGTGCGTATTTCCACGATCGAGCGATGCCTGAATGACAGCCCAGTTGCTGCGCGGTGCCGGACTCTCAACCCGGCTGCGGACCGAAATCGAGATTTCAATCGCCGAACTGATTGCTGCCGGCGGGAGCCCGCCCGTCCTGGCAACCGTCCTGGTGGGGGCCGACCCATCTGCCCTCGCCTATCGCGCGTCCATCCACCGAACCATGACCAGGGTGGCGATCGATCACGTGCCCGTCGATCTGCCCCTCGATATCTCCCGGGATATGTTCAGTGAGGAGGTCGATCGCCTCAGCGATGATCCCTCCATCACCGGGATCATGGTGCTTATGCCGCTGCCATCCCACCTGAATCAGGCACTCGTGTACGAGCATCTCTCTCCATTGAAAGACGTCGACGGGATCACGCCGGTCAATGCCGGGCGGATGCATATGGGTCTGCCCTCTCTGCGACCGAGCACACCGCAGGGCGGCATCGAACTGCTGGATCACTATGGCATTGAGATCGAGGGCCGCAATGTGACCGTTGTTGGCCGGAGCAATGTTGTCGGTCGGCCACTTGCCAGCCTGATGTCGCAACGCAACGCCACGGTCACCATCTGCCATCGCCGCACCGTCGACCTGCCGTCAAAGACGCGCACGGCCGATATCCTCTGTGTGGCAGCCGGTCACGCCCATCTGATTACCCGTGACATGGTCAAAACCGGCGCAGTTGTGCTGGATTTTGGGGTCAACGCAGTGGAAGGCGGAATCACCGGCGATGTCGCCTTTGACGAGGTATCCGAGGTGGCCGGCGCGGTGACTCCTGTGCCAGGCGGGACCGGGCCGGTGACTGCCCTTGTGCTTGCCCGGAACACTATCGCCGCCGGATTTGCGTCACTGGCGGGATCGCTCGATGCAGTGTCGGAACTGGGCCGGATTGTTGCCCATTTGATGCCGCGAACCCTACACGACTGAGCCTGCACGGGGGCACCGATTCGCCCCGATGTGTGCTATCCTTCGTGGTCGCGTTGGGGTGTCGTCTAACGGTAGGACGCCTGACTCTGGATCAGGTAGTTGGGGTTCGAATCCCTGCACCCCAGCCCCGTGCGAGCCCTAGATTTCCTCAACAATGGAACCCGAAATCACCGATCGCCGACTCAGGTGGTCAATTGGCGTGCCTTCAACCTGGCCGGGATCGGCTGTCGTGATCAGAATCTGCGCACCCGAGTCGCGAATCGCCTGAAGGAGCGTGCGGCGATGCTGATCGTCCAGTTCGCTGAGCAGGTCATCCAGCAACAGGATCGGCATCTCCCCTCCCGCGGCGACGACATCTGATTCGGCCAACTTCAAGGCGATGACGGCGAGACGCTGCTGACCACGCGAGCCGAAGTCAGCAAGGGGGCGATCGTCCAGGAGCAACTCGAGATCATCCCGGTGTGGTCCGACCACGGTGACGCCGCGCCGAATCTCCTCATCGCGCCGTATCTTGATCTGGGTCTCGAACTCGCGCCGGGCGACGGCCACAAGTTGTTCGCGACTATCTCCCGGACGGGCAGCGGCGAGGAAATCGGCGCCGAGGTTGGGGGCATAGGCGGCCGTCATCCGGGCTGTTTCGGTGAACAGCGCCGTTCGGGACTGGAAGGCGATACAGAGCAGTCCGAGCACGTCGCGGCGGCTGGCAGCAATTGCAGCGCCGTGCTCGATCAGTTGGTCGTCCCAGAAGCCGAGTTGTTCGAGCAGGTTGGCGCGCGGTCCGCCCGATTTGGCGTGCGATTTGAGCAGACTATTGCGCTGCTCGACGATCTTGAGGTAGCGGGCAAGGTGGGCAACATATCCCCGTTCGATCTGGCTGATCAGGAGATCGATGAAGCGGCGCCGTCCACCCGGGGAACCGCTGACCAGATCGAGATCCTCCGGCGTGAAGAGCACACTCTTGATCGCGCCGATCGAATCCTGCATCCGCCGCGGCTGCTGGTTGACCTTGATCTGTTTGCGAAGCGGCCCCACTCCGTCCTCGGCGCGCTGCATCCCCAGCTCCACCTGAACCAGGGCATCGTCGGTAAGGGCTGAGCCGACCAAGCGGGCGAATGGGGCGACGTCCAGTTCCTGACCGCTCTCCCAGTTGATGACATCGCGATCGTGCGTACTGCGCGGTGAGCGAAGCATCGAGAGCATGCGC
>JAPXRQ010000015.1:0-29917 GCA_033813515.1 Thermomicrobiales bacterium | reverse complement strand
CACGGGACGATTCGGATTTGGACGCTCGCGTTCTCCCTGAAACCGGATGGGACGACCGGTTTTCAATTCATGGCAACCAGGACCAGTGCACTCCCTTTGTGATCGCTTTCCGGAACGCTCATCCCGCTCAGGAAACGGTCAGAAAAGGTGACGCACATGGTCACCAAACAGCAGCAAAAAAACTCACCAACCAGATGATGGGAGTGAACGTACCACGATTTCCATAGATTCAACCAGTCAATTCGCGCGGTCGTGCCGGGTACCCAGGTCCCGGAGCACGTGGCCCACGCTGCTACAATCCACCCCAGCACATCGCCCACAGCGGGTCGATTGGAGCGTCTTAAGGGAGTGCAAATCGGTGGCCTATCGCTTCTTGCTGGAAGTACCCAAAGCGCGTATTGATGACGCCAATGTCATGATCGGTGCCGTGCCTGATGCGCAGGTCGTCGTGGTTCGCAATCCGCACGGTCTCGGATTTGCGGAGCCGTTCGCCGATCTGACCGTTGCCAGCCACACGCTAGGAGTCATCTCCGAGATCTACCGCTGGTATGAAGACTTGCCCAATCCGAAGCCGGAAATCGGATTGACCCTGCACAGTGGCGAGCGCATCTCGCTGGCCTCGGCCACGCCGCCCGAAATGGTTCGCCGGATTCGTCTGGACCAGCCGTGGGTCGAGCGCATTCTGCCGAAGATTGGCGATCATCAGCGCGACATCCTGCCGGACGATGGATCGTCCAACCGAAACACACGCGCCCTGCTCAGTCGAATCATTGACAACGCCGCGCCACCGCTCGTCAGCCCGACGCGGTCGCTTGATCTGCGCGGCGACGTGCAGGTGGCGGTCAAGGTCACGGATCTTGGTCAGGCCGAGAAGTATTATGTCGACTTTCTGGGGATGAGCGTGCTTGGCCGCGAGCGACAGGTTGGCGAACGGGAATTTGTCCCGGTTGAGGTCGATTACGATCACACCCGCGCCCTCTCACTTGGGACAGAGGCCGATGTCTCGTTCCTGGCTAACGGCGAGGTGACGATGGCGCTGGATAGCGTCGGGCGAGGCGCCCGCATCGAACGCGCTGGCGGTCCGCCGGTGCCGATTACCGTCTCGCGCGAGACCTTCCTCGACATCAAGGGTCGCGCCCTGATCCGCGGCATGGAAATCGATGGCGATGGCGTCAATGTGCTCGCCGTGCGCGATATCTATGGTCTGGTCTGGCAGTTCACCAATGCCGACTCCGTCGCGTCGGGCCAGATCAGTGCTTGACGCATTTCGCGAGCTGATCGATGAGTTGCTCGGCGCACCGGCTACGTTGCGCGCTGCGGGTGTTGCAGATACGTCCGATCCGGCCGTTCTCTCCTCGCTCACGCTGGTGACATCGCGCGACTGGGCCCTGATCGATCGCATCCAGACCACCATTCGCAAGGATGTTCCTCTCCTCAAGGCGCCGGTCGATCCAGACCCGGCGGCAGTCTCTTCCGAGACGGTGGACGAGTTTGATCGCGCCCGCGGTGAGCTGGTCTCCCTGCTCATGAATCTGACGCTGAAAGATTGGGAACGCACCTTCATCGATTGGAACGGCCGCGAGATTTCGGTAGCCGATGATGTCGAGAATCACGTCGAGTTCGACGAAGATCAGATCGACTCAATCGTGAGTGCCCTGCAGGGGTAACCCATGCCGCACACTGTTCGACACCATGGCGAATACAAAATGCCGGGCGGAAAGCTGATCCAGGCCGATTTCCGGATCGTCGAAGGACGCCTGACAGACGTTGAGGTCTCCGGCGATTTCTTTCTCTACCCCGAGGAAGCGCTTGAAGCGATAACCGCCTCGCTTGAGGGCAGTTCAGTCACACTGGATCGTGTCGCGCGCACGGCCATGATTGCGGATGCCATCCCCGATGGGGTCGAGTGGCTGGGGAGCTCCCCGGAAGCGCTGGCGACAGCTGTAGAACGGGCGATCACCGATGGATGATGCGCAGCGCTGGTCATCAAGTCCGTGGCGTCTGTTGCCAATCGAGCCTGCCGCGCCATCGATGAACCTGGCGATCGATGAGGAACTCACGTTGCGCGTGGGATCGGGCGAACGGCTGCCGACCCTTCGCTTCTGGAGCTGGTCATCCAGTTGTATTGTGCTGGGCCGGTTTCAGTCGGTCCGCAACGAGGTCCAGATCGAGAACGCGCGCGATCACGAGGTGGAAATCGTTCGTCGCATCAGCGGTGGCGGCGCGATGTTCATCGAGCCGGAAGGTGCGATCACCTACTCGCTGTACGTGCCGACCGCCATGGCCCAGGGCATGAGCTTCGCCGAGTCCTATGCGTTCTTCGATTCGTGGGTAATTGCCGCGCTCCGCAAGCTCGGGATCGATGCCTGGTATGCGCCGCTGAATGACATCACATCGGCGAACGGCAAGATTGGCGGCGCTGCCCAGGCCAGACGCGGAGGCGCAATTCTGCACCACACGACCATGGCCTACGAGATGAACATTCCGCTGATGACGCAGGTGCTGCGGATCGGCCAGGAAAAACTGAGCGACAAGGGCATTCGCTCGGCCGACAAACGGGTCGCCCCCCTTCGGCAGCAAACCGAATTGCCGCGTGACACGATCATTAAGCATCTGATCGCGGAGTTTGCGGATCTGACCGATCTGCACACCGACACGATCACGGATGACGAAATGACCGGAGCGCAGGAACGGGTCCGGGATCGCTTCGATACGCATGATTGGAAGTACATCCTTCCGTAGCCCGGTCACATTCCGCCGAAACGGGGACCATTGATTGATCGTTCCTATCGACGGATGGCATAACGGTTGTTAGGCTATGGTCCAGGATCACGCGACTCCCCCGATACATCGCGTTTTAGCTTGAGCACTGGCGAGGCGTCCCGATTGATGTCCGCCGATGGGGCGCGAGATGGTTTCTGTGCGATTGGTTGAGCGAATAACGGCGGCCCTGATTGTGGCCCTGCTGACGCTTACCCTGCTCCCGGTCAATCCCGGTCTCGCGCAGGACGATGATGCAACGGTTGTTGCCTCCGAGACGCCTACGACGGTCCCGACGGACACTCCATCGCCAATTCCAACCGACACCGCCACTGAAACCCCTGTTCCGGCAACTGCCACCGATACGGTCGTGCCTCCGACATCGACAGCGACGACGGCCCCGACTTCAACGGCAACCGGCACGAACACACCGACCGCAACTCCGCCTGCCGACTCGCAGATAACCATCGTCTCCCATCTTTGCGATCAGGATGTGTTGAATACGGGCGAACTTGATGGGCTTGATTGGGCGCATCAACTGATTGCCTGTCCGTCGCTCGTACTGCCGGATGACATCGGCTCAATTCCGGCAGGCAATATCACCGCGAGTGATGCCGGAAACCCACGCACGTTTGACATCAATCTCGATGCGACTCCAGTTGCCGATGCCGATTCCTTCACCGCATCGCTCTGTGAGAACGACCTCGGGGGCAACCTCAACGGTGATGGGGATGACAATCGGTGCTGGGATCAATCCGGGTACACCTGGTCGGAACTCGAACCCACCGCCCACACGCTCACCATCACGACCTCACCAGCGACCTACACCTTCGGCACGGCCAAAGTAGATCCGGCCAGCGACGATTCGGCCGCGTTGGGCACGATCGGGGCATCTGATGTTCAGATCGACACGACCAGCGATGGCGAAGTCGTCATCCACCTCTTCTACTATCCCGCTCCGCTGACTGATCAGGTCACGATCGTGATGCATCTGTGCCCTGGTTCGCTCAACAGCCGGGCGAAGTTCGAGGCGATCACGGATTTCGGTGATCAGTTGACCTCTTGCCCGTCGATTGTGATGACAGGCAACACACCGGCTCCGGGCGCGATCACCAACGGCCAGCAGACGTTCACGCTCACAGTCGAAGGTGGCAACGGGGTACAGCAGGCGTTGACCACCGGCATGTTTGATCAGCGCAAGGTGTGCGAGGCAGATCGCCCCGCCTCGCTGAATGACAATCCCAACGACAACATCTGCCTCGATCTTTCCGCCTATGTCGTACCCAATGTCGTGCAGGGCAACCCGGTCACGATTCGGCCGACGACCTTGCCGGCCGGGACGATCTATGTTGGCCGGGCATTTGATCCGGAAACTGACGACGCTGGCACCTTCCTGAGCGCGGGCGCGAGTGGCACGATCAAACTCAATACCGTTGCAGACGGCGATGTCACCGTGCACTACTTCGTGGCTCCGCAACCGCCGACCGCGACGCCGACGCGAACACCGACAGTCACCAGGACGCCAACTGGTACAAAAACTGCCACCCGCACCCCAACCAGAACACCAACTGGCACGCTTGTCCCGACCCGTACTCCCACACGCACGCCTTCACCCACCGAAACGGTCGAACCGACCGAGACTCCACTGACCCCGATCCCGACGACTGATGCGACCAGTACCCCGACACCTGCCCCATCGTCCACACCGACCCAGGGGCCGGGTTTGGGATCGCTTGAATTGCACAAGCGCTTCTGTACCGAAGGTGAGGCCCCATCCCAGATCAAGGCGTTGGATCCTGGTGTTGCAGTGACTGATGCCGACTTCAAAGGCTGCACCTACGGCAACACGCTTTTCGATATCAAGCGTGACGGAGTGCTGATTCAATCGGTCATGGTCCCGGCGATCGGCGTACTGACGATCAACAGCCTGACCGGTTCGAACGGTGCCGAGAACTACACCGCAACCGACACCCGAACCGGAAAGACGACCTCATTTGCGATTGCCGATGGGCAGACGACTGGTGTCATCTCGCTTGAGCTGATGGATGAGGATGATCCGTTTGATGGCGGTGGCGGTTTCCCCACCTTCCCATCGTTTGACGACGACCCCCCGACCCTTCCGCCGTGGAATGGTGGCGCCGGCGACGATGGACCGGGCGACATCGATGAATCGGCGTCGATTGGTGGAGAGGACGGTAATTCCGAGGATATCGAGGGCAACTCATCCGCGGCCTCCGAAGCACGGGTCGATTCGGTCGATGCCTTCGAGGACCTGCCGAATGTGGGATATGCCGACGCTCCTGGAACACATCGTTCGGCGGCACCATGGTTCGTCGTTTTGCTCGGCATGCTTCTCGCGATTGGCGCGTGGCGTATGCGACCAAACCGCCGCTCTGGTCGATCCTGATTCGGAACCAATCTCCGCACTGATCCGTTGAAACAGGGGTAGCTCCCGTCGCTAACGGGCATGCTCGCTTGCCGGTACTTGCTACCCTTGTGCCTGATCACGATTGCCGTATGCGCCTGGCTGATGACGCGCAAACGCAATTGCGAAGGACCATGATGATCAGTTTCTCCCGATTCGACCGCACCTGGCTGGGTGCGCTCACCATTGCCATAGCGTTCCTGCTGGTGCTCCCTCTGAGTGCCATGGGACAGGACGACGGCAGCCCGACCCCAACTGGCACCCTGGTGATCCACACCTACGTCTGTGTGCAGGGCGATCTCGCTCCTGGCAGTGTGACCGTGCAGCCGTCGGGGAATCTTGGCGATCTGGATTGTGCGCCGGGCGATACGCATACGCTGGATATCGATGGTGATGCGTACGAGGCCGCAGATGGATCGGCAATTGATCTGCCGGTCGGTGATCACACGGTCACGGAAACCGCATCCGGCGCACAACTCGTTGTCTCCATCGCGGAAGGCGGGACGACCGAGATCGACATCGTGACGGCGGCTGCTCCCGAACCGACCGAAACCCCCGCTGCTACAGATACGCCGCAACCAACACAGACGCCAGTCCCGACGGCAACGCAACCCCCCGCCAAAAATCAGATCACGATCGTCATGCACCTCTGCCCGTCCTCGATCTCCAGTCGAGCCGCATTTGAGGCGATCGAGGGGTTCGGCCAGGAGTTGATCACCTGTCCGTCGATTGTGCTGCCCGAGAATGCGCCCGCTCCGGGAGGCGCAACCAACGGCCGCGTGTCCTTCACACTGACGGTAGAAGGCGCAGATCTCGTCGGAGAGACCCTCACGCCGGAGATGTTTGATCAGCGTCTCTTCTGCGAGGCCGATGCCAAACGCGATATCAACAACAACCCCAACGACAATGTTTGCCTCGACCTGTCGGCGTATGTTGTTCAAAACGTGAAGCAGGGCAATCCCGTCACAATTCGGCCGACAACCCTGCCTGCCGGCACGATCTATGTCGGACGGGCATTCGACCCCGAGAGCAACGACGGGGATACATTCCTCAGCGCCGGAGCTGGGGGCACGATCAAACTCAACACCTCCGCGAACGGCGATGTGACGATCCACTATTTCGTCGCACCGCAACCACCAACGGCCACCCCCAGACCGCCTACCAGCACGCCGGTTCCGCCAACCGCAACACCGAAGCCGCCAACGAACACGCCAAAGCCAGCCACGGCGACCCGTACGCCACGTCCGGACGCTTCGAGCACCGTGGACGCAACCTCAACCGCGTCGCCCAACGAGACGGGCACAAGTCCAGCCGCCACATCGACGCCGATCCCGACTTACACACCGGGAGGAGCCACCGGATCGCTTCATCTCTTCATGCGACAGTGCTTTACCGATCTTGCCTCCCGGGGCCAGATCAACGCGCTGGCTCCAGGTGTCGCACCGTCTCAGTCCGACTACGGCGATGGGACGTGCACCTATGGCGCGGGCACCCTGATCATCACCGGTCCGGATGGCTCTACCCGGCAGGTCGATGTGCCAGAGATCGGGAACAAGCGCGTGAACGATCTTTCCGCCGGAACGTGGTCGGTGCGTGATTCCGTCTCAGGCGGGAGCGGAACATTCACCATTCAGGCCGACACGATAACGAATGTGTTGTCGCTCTATTACAAGTCCGATGCGCTCGTGGAAGATCCGGCATTTGTCCCTGGCCCGGGCGATGTCGACAACCCGACGGAAGATGCCAATTCCCCGGACGATCCCAACTACACACCGGTTGATGAGGATGATGTCCCCTACTTCGGCACCGAGGCAGGACCCAATGGCGGCAATCCGTTCGTGGTCGATGACGATCCCGAGGCCGTCGCCAATGTCGCGGCCATTGCCGGCTACGACGATCTCCCCGGGGTAGGCACTGGTGAGTCGCAAATGCAGTCTGAGGACAAGCCATCGATGGGGTTGATCGCCCTGGCATTGGTCGCACTGGGCATGGCGATCGGTGGCATCTATATTCGGCGCAAGCAGGACCGCGAATAGACAGGGATTGCAGCGTACGTGGCTACCCTCTCCGGACTTCTCCGTCGCCAGGAATCAGCACCTCCGACAGCAACAGCCGCCGCCGACGCAACTATTCGGGTCGGCTCCTGCCGTGTTCGCGAAATCGGTCGGGTGCGAGCGTTGCAACTCCGGTGCTTCCGGAAGTCGCTCGCGTATCGGCGCACCACCCTGTTCTCACTGTGGGTCTGGCCGGATGTCAAATTTCTGGTTGCCCGCCGCGGTGAAGAGATCGTCGGAGCGGTGATTGGTGATCAGCATGAGGGCGTGTCGCGCGTTGTCAGCATCTGCGTTGATCCGGGTGCGCAGCGGCTTGGGATCGGTCGCGAACTCCTGGCGGCGATTGAACAGGAACTCCCGAATGGGCCGATGGTGCTGATGGTCGAGAACACCAACGCATCTGCCCGGGCACTGTATCTGGCCTGCGATTATCGTCAGGTCGGGATTCAGCGCAACTACTATGGCGCGGGCCGGGACGGAATCTGGATGCGCAAGGACCGGTCTGTTACGCAATAAGCGTAATCAACAAGCCGAGCACACTTGCGATCAGAAGCGCCCAGTTGATCCTGATCAGCGTGTCCAAACGCTGCTGCTGATCGGCGTCCGCATGTTGGCGCACGGGAATGATCAATCCGAGCGTAAGGGCGATCGCCAGGATCAGCATGATCAACCCCAGGGCTGGTCCGTAGAGCAGCCCGAGAAACGGCGCCGCCACAAATGCGATGATCAGCAGGTAAACAAGCAGGCGCTGAGGTGTCATGGCGCTAACTGTACGGGAAAGCGCTCACCTCTGAAATCATCGGAAAGGATCCCGCATGGCACGGCAGGCTGAATGGAATGCCGCCACCTATCACGTCGTATCGACACCGCACGAGAAGTGGGGCGCCAGCGTCCTGGATCGCATTCCGCGGCGGGATGTGGCGATGGCGATGGATGCGGGTTGCGGGACGGGAAAGATCACGGAGGGGCTGCTGGAATTGCTGCCCGAAGCGACTGTCGTTGCCGTCGATTACTCGCCTGCCATGCTCACCGTTGCCGGGCAGCATTACACACCGCTGTATGGCGATCGTGTTCGCTTTCGCCAGGTTGATCTCTCGACGGCGACAGCCGACCAGTTTGCCGAGCGGTTCGATCTGATCTTCAGTACGGCCACGTTCCACTGGATTCTTGATCATCAACGGCTCTTCAACCTCCTGTTTGATCTGCTCAATCCAGGTGGTTGGCTGGTGGCGCAGTGCGGAGGCGGGCCAAATCTGGTCGAGGCACGCACGTTCGCGAGGAAACTTATGTCGAGTGAGCAGTTTGGTCACTACTTCGCGACGTGGACCGAACCGTGGATTTACGAGAATGACATCGATACGGCTCGCCAGTTGGAAACGGCGGGATTTGTCGATATCGCGACCAATCTCGAGGAACAACAGACCGACATGAAGGATGAGGCGACCTATCGGGAGTATGTCCGCACGGTCATCTTTCGGGAGCACCTGGCTGCGATCACGGATGCGGCGGACAAGGACGCTTTCGTCGAGGCAATGGTTGCCAATGCGGCGTCGGAAGATCCACCGTTTGTGCTGGATTACTGGCGGCTGAATCTGATGGGGCGCAAGCCGGAATAGCGCTACAGGTGCCGGCGCAGGACGTGGTTGTCGGGCATCAGGATCCCGGTCTCGCTGAGCATCATGGTCATCGTGTGGCGCTCCCGCTCAAGGGCGCTCTCGATAATGCTGTCGATCTGGGCGTGATCGCCATTCAGGCGGAATATGACCACCTTCTTGCTCTCCGGACTGTTGGGCAGGCGGGTGATGACGATCGCGCTGACACGGCCATCGGCCAGAGTCCGTGCGTCCTTCAGCCCGACGAATGTTTGCTGTTCGCTTTCACCCAGTGGAGCGTGGCCGAGTTGCAATGCTGAAGCTTCCTCGTCCGACAGCTCGCCCATGCGGCGGAAGAACTCGTCGGAGAAGTGGGCGAAGGCAAGCAGGGGCAATCCGGCATTGAACGCAGCAACGACATCGCGCGCGGTTCGGGTCAGCACGGCGCTGGTGTGGCTTCCGGCCGGGGCAGACTGGCGGACTTCGGTGATGGACGGGGCCCAGGATCCAGGATCCGAGAGATCACCCTTGCCCATCAGGCCGCGGAGCTGATCTACGGTTCGGGGGCGGGCGGAAATGGACCGATCGGCCGAGATGGCCGGCTGTCGCGACGGCGTCTCCTTATGCGATCCGGCCAGGGCCAGCACACCGCGTTCCCGCAACGAAACAACCGTTCGCACGGCGAGCAGCTCGTCGTCGCCAAAATCGCGGATCAGGTCTTCGATGGAGACGGGTTTGCCGACTGCCATGCGGATAACGCGCTGCTCCGGCTCAGGCAGTCGTCCGGTCGATGGCAACTGGGCGTGGTCGATCTGCAGCATGGACTTGGGCTTGGGCAGGAGCCGGCGAAGTGTGGCCAGTTCATCGGCCCGGCGTGATGCCTCGAGCACGATTCCTTCGGCATTGAGCGTAATCGAACTGCCGTCGTTGTCCGAAATGCGGTCGTCGGTGAAAAAGAACGTACCGTGATCGGCGCCGAAGACCCTGGCCAATGCCTCGGTAGCTTGTTCCTGGGCGGCCTGATTGAGATCGGCCGAGGTGACCAGACCAGCTTCGGTAAGGATTTGCCCAATCTGCTTGCTGGAGCGACCGATGGATTGCATACGGACGGCGCGATCGAGATCGGATTCGGTCACTTTTCCGAGGCGGACGAGGACGCGGCCAATGCGGCTGCCATGATGCGATGACGAGACTTTGCCGACCTGTCCCCGCTCGAGGACGACCTGGACCTCTTCGCTGTTCGCCGTGATATTGAGTCGGCCGGAGAGACCACGCCGGGCCAGTACCGAAAGGAGCTCCGGCACGCCAACATCGGTCGTTTCGCCCATGAATGCCATAGGAGGAGAAAACCATCACTTTCGGGACGCACAGCAGGTCGTTTGAGCCGGTTGCCCTATGGCTCTCCATAACATTGGCAGGGGGTTGTGCGATCGCCTATGCCCAAGAAGTGCCAACCGCCTGATACCAACGCATTTACGCGCGTTTTTGCCCCATTGCCCGTTCGTTGACACCCTGTCCCCACCGGGTAGACTTTGCTATCTCACCTGTGCGCCGAATGCGGTGAAGGTTCTGGTTGATCCAAGCTCAATGTGCCCGATACACTTTGGGGGGAGATAGTATGGCTGCAGGAACCGGTTCCGGTAACGACGAAGGCGATCCAGCTATGGCTGATATTGTGCTGGATGATGTGATGGATGAGTCGCGCTGGCTCACGATCAACGACGCCTGTCGATTGCTGGGTGTGGACCAGTCGACGCTTCGTCGCTGGAGCGATTCTGGCAAGGTTCCTGTTTTTCGTACCCCCGGCGGGCATCGCCGTTATTCAGAAGTTGAACTTCGCCGCCTGGTCGGCACAGGCGCCCGCCGTTTTGAGCGGCAGCGACTGGCCAATCGGCAGCTGGTCGATCAGTCCCGGTCGGGATTCGTCGATTCTTTTTGGCGGACGGCTCGTGAGCGGCGATGGTATCGGGCCTATTCCACCGCGCAGCTTGATGATCTTCGGCGCCTTGGCCGGCGGCTGATCGATCTCGCCGTGCGGTACTCATCTGTCCATGCGACCCAGGAGCGGGCGTCTCTGCTCGACGAAGGTCGCCGCATTGGTCAGCAATACGGACGGGTCAGCGCCAGTGCTGGCTTGACCGGCGCCGAGTCGGTTGAGGCCTTCCTCTATTTCCGCAGCCCGGTGGTCAACTCGCTCAGTTCACTGACCGAGGGCAATCGCCTGGGTCCGACGGCGCTGCTGCAGATCACATCCGAAGTCAACATTTTCCTGGATCAGGTGCTCCTCGCGATGACGTATGAGCATGAGGACCAGATGCGGCTGCAGACGGGCGTTATCGCCGCCAGCCAGCTCGACGGTCAGATTCTCTCGGATCTGTAGCGCCGGAATCACGATCAGTACAATTGAGCCCGGCGGAAGCAAACCTGCTCCGCCGGGTTTTTGTTTGCAGCGAACGGTAGATCATCCATGTCGGCTCAAACCATATTGCTGGCCGTGGGAGTGATCCTGGTTCCGCTCGCGATTGCGGTTGCCGTCACGCTCTGGACGCTGGAGCCGGCTGCCATCCGCAATGAGAAGGCAAAGCGGTCGCAAAAGCGGGCTGCCGAGCGGGCTGCAGCTGCGGCGAGGGATGCCGCGGGTCAGGATCAGTCCAGCTGATCCGGGCATGACCGGAACAATCCGCGCCGGCCACTTGGGTACATTTGGCTAAAATCCCGATTGAGAGCCCCCGACCCCAATTCCTATGATGCGAGAACGTGAAGGACGCCAACCTGCATGGATTGGTCGTTACGTTTTGCCGAGTGATCAGATCGATCGCGGCAGGCTCTTTGCGAAAGGCCGCAAGGGGGGCACTCGTGGAAGTTGTGAATCTGATTCAGGGTGCGCAGGAAGCGATGGACCGCGGTGATTACCGTCTGGCCATTGCTGCGACCAATCATGTGCTGGCGCAGTACCCCAATTGTCTGGCGGCACACCGGATGCTCGGTGAGGCGTACCTGGAGCGCGCCGATCAGAAATCCGCCATCACGCACTTTGAGCGTGCCCTGGCGATCGATCCGCTCAATGTCGTGTCCCGGCTCGGGATGGGCGTTGCGGCGGAGGAGACCCGGGACTTCAAGGCGGCCTACGCGCACTACCTCCATGCCTGGGAGTTGAACCCGGCGCTGGACCAGGTGCGTGACGAGTTGGTCCGGATTCGCGGTCTGCTCAATGTCGAGGACAAGCTGCACCCCACCCGGGCCGGCCTCGCTGGTGTCCATACCCGATCGGGACAGTTTGGTCGCGCGATTGGTGAGTGGCGGACGGTGCTTGCGGCCGAGCCAGAGAGCCGACGGGCCCGAACGTCCATCGCGGAACTGCTCTGGCGCCAGGGTGATGATCATGCGGCGGCCATCGCTGCCCGGGAGGCCCTTCGCGGCTGTCCCGAGAATGCACGCGCCCTTGCCCTGCTCGCCGATCTCGAGCGGCGGCGCAATGGCACCAATCTTGACGAGTTTTCCCAGCGGTATGTTGCAGCCGATCCCACGGGCGATGTCATCGCGCTGCTGGTTCCGTGGCGCAATGATGCTGACTTTGCCTTCCTCCAGAACAAATCGCTGACGATTGATGATTTCGACTTTGCCGCCAATGCCAGCCGGGACACCGGCGCACTGAGCGGGAAGCGGATTGCCACCGCATCCCTTGCGGCCAGCCAGGTGGCTGCTCCTGATCTTTGGGACAACCTGGTTCGGGATCTGTCCGGTGATGAGCTCGAGATGGTTGACGGCGCAGTGGCCAGTGCCAGCGGTGATCAGAACACCGCCCCGCTTGCGCCCTTCGATTTCGAGCCATTCCAGGAGTCGAACGAGGTCGCGGCGGCTGTCTTTGGGGCGAGTCTGGTCACAGCACCGCTTCAGAGCGACGTAGAGGCCGCTGCAGAGCCCGTAGACGCCCAGGTGGAGGCTTTCTCGCTCGAGGCGGTTGCAGAGCCGCAGAACGTCGCAGAAATCGAATTGAGCGCTGAGGAAGAGGCCGGACTGGCTGATCAGATGGGTGCGCTGGGCGAACCGGCGGAGTTTGGCATCGGGGATGCCGCGATGCTGGTGGCCGCAGGCGAGGTTGCGCACGCCGCCAATGGAAATCACACGAGCAATGGAACATTCGATACCTACGGAGCAACTGTGCCCTTCAATGCTGGTCCCCTCATGGGTACCGTGGAACTGACACCTACGCCGGATGAACCCGCTGCCTATGGTGGGAATGGCGACGCGATGTCGCTCGATCTTCCGGATGACCTGACCGGCTTTGAAACGGTTGCTCCGGTTGCCAGTGCCGAGCCGGCCGCATTCGATGATCCGTTTGTGACTGCAGATGGCCGAATAGACCTGACCGTGGGTTGGGATGATCTTGACCGTCAACTGGAGGCCGCGACACCCGATGCCGCTGCCGAAGGTGCATTTGCCGATCTCCTCGCCGAACTGAACGTCGACGGTATTCAGCCGTTCGATGTCGAGGGCGGTGGAGCGCATGACGATGCGTGGGAACCGCTGACTGCCGATGACTTTGCGACGCCGGCCCAGGCTCCCGTCGCAGCGGCACCGGAGCCGGTTGCCATTGAACCCGAACCCGCACCACTTTATGTCGACGAACTCGCAGCCGTTCCGTTCGATATCGCTGCGGCGGCCGCGGGCGAGCACGTCCTCGATCCGCTTCGCGAAGCCGATCCGATTGACTTCGCCGAGCTCAACAAGGTGCCGGAACTCAATCTTCCGGTCGCCGAGATCGACGACGACATCCTTAGCGGTATTCCGCAGATGTCGACCAGCGGCTACACCGAGATCCTGCGCAATATCGATGAGGAATCGCCCTTCGTTCCATACGAGCCGGTTCCCGAAGATGTCATCGACAGTCCGGATGCAGTTGGTGCGCCCCTTCTCTTCGAGGAACTCATCGAAGTCACCAGCAAGGACGGTACCGGTCCGCTCGAGACCGACCTGCATGCCGATATTCCAGATAACCCATTCGACTTCTCCGGCACCGATCTCGAGGCCGCGATGCCGCCGCTGGATCCGGAACCGATGGCGTACGACCTCGAAGGGATTGTGCCGTTCGATACCGGAGCCCTCGGTGGTGCGGATCTGACCGATGGCCAGGGCATGTCGTTCGACGATGTCAGTCAGCCGGTTGATGTTCCGGTTGCCGGTATCGTCCCGCTGGTGGTGGCCATGACGGCGGATGAGCCATCTGCCGATGAGCCGCTTGCTGCCGTGGCCAGTCCGGACATGACTCCGTTCGCATTCGACGATGCGCCTGTCGAAGACGTTGTCGAGGCTCAGGCCTCGGACTTCGCGGATCTCAATGCGCCGGTGGATGTTGCTGCGATCGTGGTTGAGGATGAGGTGCTCGAAGCTGCGGAGCCGGTGAGCTACACCAGCCTGCTTCGCGAGTCTGAACTGCCGCCTCCCCCACCCTCGGAGAATGGCATCGAGCCGGCTTGGGCTGGACGCGAGGGTCTTGGTCCGGTCGCGCACAAGGTGCTTTGGCCGCCGTTCGTCAATCAGACTTCGTCGCTCATTGATCGCGGAGCCGAGGCAGATGGTCTGTTCGCACGTATCGCCCAGCAGAAGGATCAATTGATCCAGATGGGCGTGGTCAATCACGTGCGATCGTTGCGGCCGCAGCCGGTGATTGTTCAGGTTCCGGTCGAGGCTCCTGCCCCGGTGGCCGCAGCCCCGGTCGAAGAGCCAGTCATTCGCGAGATTGTCGCAGAGGTCCGTCCGCTGCCGGTGATGAGCGATCAGACTCGCAAGGATCTGATGGCGATGCGGGCACGGCTGTTCGACGACAACGAGTCGGCCGGCGAGATTGCCGAGACGATCGAGAAGGCCATGAACGAGGGCCTGAAGGCGCCACTTGCCCAGCGGGTGCTTGGCGAGGCGTATCTCAAGCTCGGTCAGGTTGAGCGGGCAGCAGCACAGTTCCGGCAGGCGATGCTTGCCCGGCGCCGATCATAGAAGGTAGTCACTGATGAGCGACGTTATGGACTTCATTCAGGAAGACACGATTACGGTCGATCAGGTCCTCAAAGGGCTTCTGGAATATGACGAAGTGCTCGGCGCGGTGATCGTGACCGTGGAAGGCCTCGTCATGGGCTCGATCGGACTGGTCGAGCAGGATGTTGACCTTGTCAGTTTGCTCGGCGCCTCGCTGGCCGGGGTCGCGGAACGGTCGACCCGACGACTTGGAGCGGGTTCTGCGCTTGGTCTCACGATCGATACGCACGATGGCATGATCACAGTGCGCAACGGGGGCGATTTCGCGGTCATGGTCTTCTCGCGAATCTGTGACCACCGCATGCTGCAGGAAGCGTTGGTCGAGCCGATGGCGCAGATTGGCCAGATTCTGAATCCCGATTAGGTTGGTGGTTCCCAGGTTGAAGCAGGCGGGCGGTCTTCGGATCGCCCGTTTGTCGTATGCTGGATTACGTGGCGAATGGCCGCATGTCTAGATAAGAAGTCGAGGAATTTGTGGCAGGAACCGAGCAGACCCTGATTTTGATCAAGCCGGATGCCATCCAGCGTGCCCTGACCGGAGAGATCATCGGTCGATTGGAGCGTCGTGGGCTGAAGATCGTGGCAATGCGGATGGTGCATGTTTCACGTGAAACAGCCGAGCAGCACTATGCCGAGCACGTTGGCAAGCCGTTTTTCGCGGGGCTTGTGGACTACATCACATCGCGGCCGATTGTCGCGATTGTCTTTGAGGGTCCGCAGGCCGTAGCCGCGGCACGGGCGTCGATCGGTTCGACCAAGCCAGTCGAAGCCGCTCCAGGCACGATTCGGGGCGATTACGGTCTTATGGTTGGTCGTAACCTGATTCACGGATCGGACAGCCCGGAGAGTGCGGCGCGCGAAATTGGCATCTTCTTCCCGGGTGAGGCTCCGTTCGCCTACGAGCGCGAGATCGACACCTGGGTGCTTGAATAGCATTCGGCAATGAAAAGGGGCGGCGTTCCGATCACCGGAACGCCGCCCCTTTTGCGTGTGCGATTTACGTGTCTGTGATGTGAATGATGGTCTGCTGACTATTCCAGCGCGACATCAATTCCGCCAGCATGTTGCGCAGCGCCTGATCGGTGACGTCTGCGGGCAGTGGCCGACGATCGACCACATTGCGGCCGCCGAACTTCTCCCGGCCGGCACTTGAACGGGCATCGTAGCGGGACGAGCGGAATGTCAGCTCGGCGAACATTGCATCGCCGTCGCTCGTCAGGTAGATGCTGTGGGAAGGATCCAGCTCCAGACCGGTGACACCGCGATTGGCATCATCGTGGACGATCGGGTAGCCGGCTGGAACCCGGTACTGGTATTCCTGCTGCACGTATCGCGCCATAGGCAGGAAGCGATCTCGAATGGATGTGAGTTGATCGACCGACACCGTTACTCCTTCGGGGTGCACCGTTTCGCGCCGATTATCCGGCGAAAGGGTCGTGCTTGTCGAGACGTGTTTCACGTGAAACGCGTCGATGTCCCGGTTAGGCCTCGTCGGCCAGTTGACTCGCCCGCGGCGTTTGCTGCCCAGCGTACTTGTTGTTGAGCTTTTGGCGATACGGAACAGAGACGGCGGAACTCACTTCCTCGAACGAAAACGCACAAATGCGCATGCCGGGATAGAGCGCGACTGCCATGCGTCCAAGATTACTGAGCTCCATGGTTGCGGTGCCGATCCAACCCGGTTCGAAGACAGCAGCGGTGGAATGGACCGTGATTCCGAGGCGGGCGATACTGGATCGCCCCTCGAGGCGGCCAAGAAGGTCATCTGGCAGTTCCAGTGTTTCGATGGTCGAGGCCAGGGCGAAATCGCCTGGCTGCATGATGAACGGCTCGTCCGGCTGAACCTCGATCGTGCGCATCGCTTCGCCTATGGAGATCGGGCTGCGCGGATCGATGAAGCTGTAGCGACTATGCTCGAACACCATGAAGGTGGTGCCGAGACGGAAATCGATCGAGACCGAGCCTAACTGCGTGCCGAGATCGGGTTCCGGGGAGATGCGTATCCGGCCGCTGCTCAATGCCTCTCGAATATGCACATCTGACAGAATCACCGAAACCGCTCCCGTTCCCTGATACGTTTATGAGCTGGACGACACACCGCGTCCCGACGTCATGCAAGCCGATCAAAGTATGATGCACACCAGCGTTGGCGCGTGCAATGGACGTGCTGTTGGCCTGGAACGCTGAGACCCACACTGCCTTGAGTGAAACCGGAGCAACAGAATACTTCGGCAATGTCCGCCGTCGTGCCAATGCTCGCAGTAGTGCGCGCGTGAGCGGACATGTCGGTGCTTCACGCCAACCGAATGTCGGCGAGCGTCGCTATCAGACATTGCGTGCCGGCCAGACGACCGAGGTGCATGCGCCGTCGGGGCCGACACTGGCGGTGGTGAAAACGACGCCAGTCAGCGGGCTTGGCAACCAACTGGCAGCCTTGCGGGCCGCTCAAGACAAGTACCACGCCCCGAAGTGGTGGAGTCGGTTTGCCGCCCATCCGGTGAAATCCGGTCTGGCAGCCGTGCTTCTGCTGTTCCTGATCACGATCGGGGCAATAGCCGGACCGATCGCCTGGCGCTCATATTCGGCATACAAGCAGATCTTCAACACGCCAATTCCGCAGGTGCAGAGTGCGCTGGACGTACAGGTCAACGACGAGGGCACGCCGTATCTCGTTGGTATCAATGAGACCCAGGTTGCCGAAGTTGCGGACTGGGACGGAACGAGCCGGATCACCATCTTGCTGATGGGTGTGGACCGACGAGAGGACGAACCGTCGCGCTCGGACACTATGATCCTGGTCAATATCGATCCGGTGGCCAAGACGGCGCGCATGATCTCGATTCCGCGCGACCTCAGGGTGTTTGTACCCGGCAAGGGTGTCTACAAGATCAACGCCGCGTATGCGCTCGGTGATTACGATAAGTCAGTAGCAGGTGGCGGCCCGGGTCTGACGATGCGGACGCTCGAGGCCAATTTTGGTATTGACATAAACTACTACGCTGAGATCGATTTCGATGGTTTCACGAAGATCGTGGATACGGTCGGCGGAGTGACCATCGATGTGCCGTACCCGATCAAGGACAACGAGTATCCGGGCCCGGGCAATCAGTACATGCGGATCTACTTCCCGGCCGGTTGGCAGCATATGGATGGGGAGCAAGTCCTGCAGTATGCCCGAACCCGCCACGATGACAGCGACTTGTATCGATCGAAACGACAGCAGCAGATTCTGCTTGCGCTTCGCCAGCAGGCGGTATCGCTGGATCTGATCGAGAAGGCGCCCCAGTTGATTCAGGACTTCGGCGACGCCATTGGCACGGACCTGAGTCCGACCCAGGCGGTGAAACTGGCGCGATTGGCTTCGGAGATCGGACCGGATCAAATCCAGCAACTATCGCTGGACAGCGCTATCTGGGCAGTCGAAGACACCGAGTACTACTTCCAGGCCAATTGGGAAGTGGTGGGTGACATAATGTCAGATCTCACCGGCGAGGAGATCGTGCCACCAAACGCCACCATCGACGATCCGAACTTTGATGTCCAGGTCTCGATTCTCGACGGCAGCCTGATTTATGGCCTCGGTCCGCGTGTCCTGGAGTCGGTCAACGGATTGGGATTCGCGAACGCAACGACAGCAGATCTGCCGGACGCTGGCAATTACCCGACGACCGAGATTTACGTGTCGCAGGAGAACTTGCCAACCGGTGTCTATCTGGCAAGGTCGCTCGGATTGCCCGATACCGCGGTCAAGATCACTGACAACCCGACAACACCAACGCCGGCCGACACGAGCGGTGTCGTCAAGGTCGAGGAAACGCCAGTGCCAGAGGGCACCGTTCAGGTCAGCTCAATGTTCCCCACAAGCACGGCCGGAGCCGATGATGATGCAGACAAAGGCGATGCTGGGGTGATCATTATCCGGATGGGTGACGACATGCCGGATCCGGCCTGGTACAGCCCGGTTCCCTGACGCTCTAGATTGGCAAACGCAGCGAGATGGCGCCTCGGGCGGCCTTGTAGGCGGCTCCGACGCTGGCGCCCGTGTGGATGCGCTGGATTGTCTCGCCGATCAGCGGGGCGATCGAGAGGATGCGCAGCTTGTCGATCCGCTTTTCGAGCGGAATGTTGATGCTGTTGGTAGTCACGACCTCGCGGATCGGACTGGCCTGCAAACGCTCCACAGCCGGACCAGAGAACACGGCATGGACACAGGTCGCGTAAACACTGGCCGCACCACTCTCAACACATACTGCCGCGGCCTGGGTGATTGAGCCGGCGGTATCGATCTCATCGTCTACGATCACGACATTCGCGCCGGCGACAGAACCGATGAGGTTGAGCACTTCTGACTGATCGCGATTGCCAACACGACGTTTCTCGATAATCGCCAGCGGGGCATCGAGGATCTGGGCGAAGTTCCGGGCGCGCTTGGTATTGCCGAGGTCGGGTGAGACCACGACCGGATTCTCCAGGCCCTTTTCGACAAAATACTGCGCGGTCAGGAACATGGCGCTCATTTCGTCGACCGGGATCTCGAAGAATCCCTGGATCTGACCGGCATGAAGATCGAGCGCGAGCACACGATCGGCGCCGGAAACACCAATCAATTTTGCAACGAGGGCCGCGGTGATCGGGACGCGTGGTTGATCTTTCTTGTCGGTCCGGCCGTAGCCGAAGTAGGGGATTACGGCGGTAACCCGTCCGGCCGAAGCGCGACGGAGGGTATCCATCATGATCAGCAGTTCCATGATCGAGTCGTTGACAGGATCGGCAAACGACTGGATCACGAAAACATCGTTGTCGCGCACGCTTTCGCCGATACGGACAAATGTGTTGTCGTTGGAAAACTTGAAGACCTCGGCACGGCCCCGGGGCAGACTGAGGTAGGCGCAGACGGCATCGGTCAGCTCCGAGTTGGAGTTGCCGCCGAAGATCGTCATCTGGTCGTAGATCCTACCCATTCTCGCTCTCATTGCCTTTCACCGGACGGCCTCCCCGGATTTTGCGGGGGACCTTGACCTTAGCCGGACCTCTTCGTTGATTGAGATGCAGCAGGGCCTGATCGGCAGCGGCCTGCTCCGCGCTGCGTTTGCTTTCGCCGGCTCCGGTGCCGAGCGGCTGACCATCAGCCAGCACTTCGGCTGTAAAGATACGGGCATGTTCCGGTCCCGTCACATCGATGATCCGGTAGACGGGCGGTTTGCGATAGTGCTCCTGCAAATATTCTTGCAATTGCCCCTTCGGATTGGCGGCGATATTGGCAGCCAGGGCACTGTCGATATCCTGCTCAAGGAACCGGGTGACGAAGATTTGGGCCGCGTCCAACCCCTGATCGACCGTGATCGCACCGATCAGCGCCTCAAATCCGCCCGCCAGGATGCGATCGCGGCTTCCGTCGGTGATCCGTTCGCCCTGGGCCAGGTAGATGAATTCGCCGAGATTGATCGAACGCGCCCACGTCACCAGTTGCTCGGCGCGAACAAGTGTGACCCGGCGCGATGTCAGTTCGCCCTCGGTCGCGACCGGGAAGCGATCGTAAACAGCCTGGGCGACGATAAAGCCGAGAACTGAATCGCCCAAAAACTCGAGCCGCTCGTTGGACAGCTCAGAGACTTCACCCAGACCATCGCCTGCCGATCGCAATTCGTGAATAACCGAGCGGTGGGTCAGCGCCAGGCGGAGCAGCGCCGGGTTTGCAAACTCCAGACCCAAACGGGCAGACAGGCGATCAACGCGATCGTCAATCTCGGCTGATTCGATTTGCGGATCAGTTGTGTCGCTCACGGTGTGCCTGCGTTGCCTCGGTGAAGGTGCAGCACGATTGTACGGGCTGACGGGTTTCGGCAACGGAATCGGATTGCGGGTAGGCTAGTGGCTGGCCGCAGATGTGGCGGTCAACGGACGGGAGCCTGTACCTGGCAGGCTGAGAGGGCGAATCCATTCGCCGACCGACGCACCTGATCAGGGCAATGCCTGCGAAGGGAACCGTAGATGCTTGATGTACGCGTTCTAACCCACCAATTGTCTCGTCGCACAATTCTGGCCGCGAGTGGATTGTTTGCCGGTGGCGCAGCGGCCGTTCAACCGGCGCACGCGCAGACAGCGATCTCCATTGCGCTGGATTGGTATCCCAATGCCAACCATGCCGGAATCTACTGGGCCGAAGATGCCGGTTGGTTTACCGATGCCGGCCTGGAGGTGACGGCTCGCACACCGGCAGATCCATCCGCCGTTCTACAAACGGTGGCAGCCGGCCGGGACACCTTCGGCATTTCGTATCAGCCCGACGTCTTGCTGGCGCGCGATCAGGGCGTGCCGGTGGTGGCGGTCGCCTCCATCGTGCCGAGACCGTTGCTCGGGGTGATGTCGCTCGCGTCATCCGGCATTGCGTCGCCCGCCGATCTGGCTGGCAAGACGGTTGGCTATCCGGGCATTCCCGCGCAGGAGGCATTCCTGCGAACGATGTTGGCGGGACAGAACCTGACCCTTGATGACATCGAGTTGGTCAATGTCGAGTTCAACCTGCTTCCGGCGTTGCTATCGGATCAGGCTGTGGCGGTGATGGGAGCGTACTGGACCCATGAGACGATCGTGGCCGAGCAGCAGGGCTATCCCGTGTCGCTGCTCAAGGTCGACGAATGGGGAGTCCCGCTCTATGACGAATTGGTGTTGGTCACGAGTGAAGATGTCATCGCGAAGCAGGCGGATGTTGTTGACAACCTGATCGCTGCTGTGCGCAAGGGATATGCGGCGGCGGCAGTCGATCAGCCCAGGGCGCTCGAGATTTTGCAGGCCGCTTCGCCTGAAATCGATCTCGCGGTCGAGACTGAAGGACTGGCGTTGCTGGCCGAGATCTGGACGTCCGCAGGATCCAACCTGGGCCTCCTCGACCGCGCACGATGGGATGCGTTTGCGGAGTGGATGGTGGAACAGGAATTGGTTCGTGAAGCGCCGGCTGCCAGTGCCGCACTCTACGAAGCCGCGTTGATCGAATCCGTGGCGACGCCCGGCAACTGAGATCGGGCATTGATGCATTGGATAGTAGACAAACTATCTGATACCGTACGCATCAACGCACACCTAACCGGGATTTGCGGAAAGGCATTGTTCTACAGGCGAGTTGTTGAGAATTCGCCCATGGAGGTTCCGTATGTTGCAGGAATTTAAGGAATTCGCGCTCAAGGGCAATGTTCTCGATCTTGCGGTCGCGGTCGTGCTGGGCGGTGCGTTTTCTGCTGTCGTCAACTCCATGGTGGCCGACATCATCATGCCGATCATTGGCATCTTTGGTGGCAACCCGGACTTCTCGGCCAACACGTTCTCGATTAACGGCAGCGTCTTTGGATGGGGCAATTTTGTCACACAGGTGATTGCGTTCATCATCATTGCGTTGACCCTCTTCTTCTTCGTGGTCAAGCCGATGAACATGTTGATGAAGAAGGCTGGACTCAACCCTGCCGCACCGGCCGAGTAAATCGACCAACCAATTCGAACAAGGACGGGGCGCCCGCATGGGTGCCCCGTTTGCTTTGGTGGTTGCCACTTGCGCACATCGTGGCATCGGTACTTCCGGCGGATACAGTCGGTGTACGGCAGACCGTAACGTCCAGAGAGCAGGACCTGCCTGCGGATCATCGGTGTATCCAGCGCAGTTCCAATCCGAAGGCGAGTTAGCGGTGTCCCAGAATCTGAGTGCTCCATTTGCGCGGTGGCTGCCGCGACTCTCCGCCGAAGGCATCACCGGAGGATCCGGGTCGAGCGAGGCCGAGGAGTTGAGCCCACGCCAGGATGACTGGTCGCGCCAACTCACCGCCCAGTTCGGTCTGGTGACGACCGCGGCGGCGGCAGATCCGGCACCCAATCCAGAGGACGAGATCAGCCGCCTTCGTGAGCGACTGGCGTACTACGAGCACTTCGACGAACTTATTCGGGACAATGTCGCGCGTTCGGCAGATCTGTTTCGGGCGGCATATGCAGCGAAATCGTCGGCTACGCCTGCTCCGATCGAGAACGAGTTTGCGGCCGAGACAATTGCGGCGCGGGTGGATCAGCGGGTCTACGCCGAGCGCCAGCACATGCAGCACATCCTGATGTCGATCATGGACGAGGCGACGTATGTGCAGCAGCGATCGGATGCGCTCATCCAGCGCTTGGCCGAGGCTTTGACGGAGCTCGCCAATCTGATGCCGGACGAAGACGAGCCGGTGTCCGGAGCCTAATTCACCTTCACATCGCGAGAAGGCCAGCCGGTGGCGCCATCCGGAGCTGGGGGCTGCTTCTTCTGCGTCATGACGGTTCCTGTCCCGTCGGTCGCGCGCATCTTGATGTCGTACTCGCCGATCTGGGCGGTGAACGGCATTGCCCAGCGCACCCAGGTGAAGCGTCCGTTCAGCGGCGGCTCCAGTGTGGCATCCAACCAGGAATCACCGCCATCCAGCGAGATCTCAACACGATTGATGCCACGGTCACCGGCCGAGGCCACACCGCAGACGTAGTCCTGTCCGGCCTTGATCTTGCCGGTCGGATAATCGATGCGTCCCCAGATCTGATAGTGGGCATCGTCGCTCCAGCCGCGTTCCTGCCAAAAGCCAATGTAGTCCTCGTTGACCGCCTCTATTTTGGTGATCCACTTGACGTTCTTCATGCCGTAAATCGGCGGAACAATGAGGCGGGCCGGGTACCCGTGATCGTCGCCGAGCGGTGCGCCATTCATCCCCACGACGACCAGCACATTGGGATCCTGACCGACAGCCAGCGGGAACGAATCGTGGTAATCGTCGGCGGCGGAGAGTTTGAAATCGACGGTACCTGCCTGGACACCGGCCTTCGCCAGCAAGTCGACGAGCGGAACGGCCTGCCACTCCGCAGTCCCAATCAGATCGCCATTGATCTCGTTGGAGATACAGCACAGGGTGGTGATCATGCGGGTGGTGGCCATCGCATTCAGATCCTCGAGCGTGAACTGAACCGGCGTATCGACCAGCCCTTCGATCGAGAGTGTCCACCCGTCGGCCGAGACGGTCGGATCGGTGAAGTTCTTGGAGACGTGATAGAAGTCGACGGTGGTGGTCAGGACGGGGGTGAGCTTGCCGTCGGCTTCAAGTTGGGCGAAGACCTCCGGACCGATGACGGGCGTACCGGAGGCACTGGGTGTGCCAGCGGTCTCGGTGGCGCGTTGATCGGCAATGATCTGGTTGGCAGCGGCTTCCTGCTGCGCGAGTTCTTCGGACGAGATCGGCTTGGCCCGGAGCATGCTGGTCAGGGCGGCGATGATGCCGCCGATGCTGGCAAGTGCGAGGACGAGCCAGGCGCCGGATGTGATGACCGAGCGGCGATCGACAGTAGCCGCGGATGCATCCGATTCGGGCGCGGTGGTGCCAGTGAGCATGGCCCAGACGACTGCGAACAGGGCGAACGTGATGATCAGCTGAGTCAGGATGTCGCTGGTATGGCTGCTATGGCGGGCAAAGACGCCGAGATCGGTAATCGGCAGGATGAGGATCGTAACGACCAGGAAGAGCAGGAGCGCCACACCGGCTCCTGCTGCCAGGCGGCGACCGAACGCAGGAGCGTGGGAGGCAGTAAGTCGCCAGGCCAGGCGACCAGCGAGAATTCCAACGACGACAACACCGACACAGCAGGCGACGAGGAGGGTCTTCTTGGCGTTGCTGCCGTAAGTCTCGGTAATCGTGCCGAACATGGAGATTGGGGTCAGTTTGGCGATGGCGGTGGCGATGAACTCGGGGAAGGCCTGAACGACGCCATCGCTGCTGGATTGGGTGCGCCAGATGAGTTGCACGGCCAGCATGACCAGTGCTGCCACCAGACCGGCTCCACCGGCCCGCCTCATTTCATGTTCGTTGTCCATGGATCGTTGCCCTCGATGCGTGCTGCGATGACAACTCTACGTGCCGTCTTCCAAATCAGATTATTGGGCGAATCAGGACGTGAACCCAAAGATCAGCGTAATGAACAGCCATTGGAGCGCCGGCGATGTCCACGTTCCACCCGGCCAGCGATCAACGGCAAGCGATGCGAGGGCGATCAGCGCACCGGCCGTGAGACCGCCGATGGCTTCCCAGACGAGTGATCCGCTTGAGTCGCGGGCAATCGACCAGGCGATCTGGTGGATTGCCCAGGCGGCGGCGAATAGCGCGATCACGGCCCAGCGCCGATCGAAGACGAACGCTCCGATCCGCATATTGATTGCCTGGCCGGCGATCGCCACGAGTAAACCGGCGAGCGCGATGCGGATGGTTGGCGCCGGTTCCTGGGTCAGAAGGCGAGTAAGCAGAACCATCACCGGTAGACCAAGGGCAATCAGGCGGATATTGGCCGCAATCGGTCCGTCAATCGATCGGACCTGCCAGGGGATGGCGTTGCGCCGGATGACAAATCCGGCCAGGACGATCGCCAACGCGAAGCAGGCAATTTCTCCGAACCATTTCTGCCAGGAGGTGTTCGCGTCCGACACCAGTTGGAAGCCAGCGAGAATGGCGATGACTGGCCAGAGCGCATTCTGGATCAGGGTGGGATTGAACCAAAGGGCAAAGCGTCGCCACTTGAGCCGCCAGCCCGTGGCGCGTGCTCCAGTCTCGGGGATCGTCGCGTCTGGCGCATTCACCGGTTGGTTTCGGCGACCAATTGTGACGGAGTCCACTGCTCGGTGAGCAGGCGCTGGTATCCGGCGAGCCGATCTTGCGCGGGCAGTCGATCCAGCCACGCACTCATGATCTCCCGGCCGACGCTGTAGGTGAAGACGTACGGGCGCCAGAGGGGATCGCTGATGAATGAGAAGCGCTTGGTCGCTTCGGCTTCGGTGGCGAGCGCGTAATGCTGCAGATACTGGATTACTTCGCGCTCAGACTGACCATCGCGGTGCAGGCGAAGGGCAGCGTTGGAGGCGACCGCGCGAAGATTGCGGCTGGCCCGACCGACACTGCGGTGAAGATCGGCATCGAGGGAGAGATTGGCGAGAGCCGGAAGGTGGGTTTGGAGCCAGGCGGCGCCATCCTGATCACCGAATCCGAAATCTTCGGCCAGGACCGCGATGCCTTCCGAAATGACACATTCGGGCGTGTTGATCAACTGGATGGCGTGCTCGGCGTAGCCCTTGCCGTGATAGAGCAGATGGTCCTTGAGCGCGTGCTCGGTGTGATGACCGGGATAGCCTTCGTGTGCAACAAGGGCCGGCAGGTTGTGGGCGTAGATGGGCAGGTCGGTGTTGATTTCGACCCGCGAGCGGGCATTGCCGAGGTACCAGTTGTAGCCGCTCCAGGGCTGGTTGCTGACGAAGGCGATCTCGACCTCGTCTCCGGGAGGGAGCGTGACGAACTGACGGGTGTTGGCCCGGGTTTCGGCGAGGATGCGCTCGATGATGGCCGCCGCAACCGTCTGGCTGACTTCGAACTGCTGGCGGTAGGCGATTTGCCGTTCCCGGACCGAGCCATCGCCGGGCAGCCAACGATCGAGTTCGCGGATGGATTCGTCGAGCGATTCGTCGGGCGTGTAGGCGACGGTGATATCGAAACTGGCGGAGACCTCGTCGATGTAGCCGATTTCTTCTCCGGCGAGTTTGCGGCAGGAGGTGATGAGGCCCGCAATCTGGGCGCGCAGGAATTCCTTGCGATTGTCGTCGTAATCCGAGATGCGGACCGAGGTGGCGAGGCGTTCGGCGCGATCGAGCAGGGCGGCCGGATCAAGTGTTGGCCCGGCGTTGGCCCGGGTGCGGAGATCGTCCGGACCCATATAGGCATCGACGAAGCCCGGGACGAGCCGCTCCAGTTCGAGACCGAGCGTCAGGTATTCGGCGCCCAGGGCATCGATGGTGGGATGGGAACTCATGTGGACTCCTCTGTCAGGATGCTGTCGCGAATCTGGACCATCTGGGACCGAAGATCGCTACTGGTCTCAAGATCGCGTTTGACCTTTTCGATGCCGTGCATGACCGTGGTGTGGTCCCGATCCCCGAGCATCTGGCCAATTTCAGCGAGCGAGATATCGGTCAGTTCGCGGATGAGATACATGGCGACCTGGCGTGGGATGACGTTTTCCCGGGAGCGGGATTTGCCAGCGAGATCGGACGCATCAACCTGATAGTGGAGCGCGACGCGTTCGATGATCTCTTCTGGCGTGACTTCGGCGCGGCGACCGACAACGACGGCTCCGGACAGCGCTTCGACGGCGGACTCGATGACCAACGGTTTTCCCGTAATGCCGACGTAGGCGAGGACACGGTTGAGGGCGCCCTCGAGTTCCCGGATGTTGCTTTGATCGCGCTGCGCAATGTACTCAACGACATCGTTGGGCAATATCTGGCCCAGTTCCTCGGCCTTCTGGCGGATGATGGCCGTACGCATCTCGTAATCCGGCAACTGGACATCGGCGATCAGGCCGCCTTCGAAGCGGGAGCGCAGGCGATCAACGAGGCCGCCGATTTGTTTCGGGGGTTTATCGCTCGAGAGCACGACCTGCTTGCCGGCCTGATGGAGGGCATTGAAGGTGTGGAAGAACTCTTCCTGGGTACTGTCCTTGTTCCCAATGAACTGGATGTCATCAATCATGAGGAGATCGATGCCACGGTAGCGATCGCGGAAATCTTCCATGCGCTGGTTGCGGAGGGAATTAATGAGGTCGTTGGTGAAGGTTTCGGACGAGACGTAAAGGATGATCAGGCCCGGGTTGTTCTTGAGGGCCTCATGCCCGATGGCATGGAGCAGGTGGGTTTTGCCCAGACCGACTCCGCCCCAGATGTAGAGCGGGTTGTATTGGGCGCCGGGTTTCTCGGCGACGGCAAGGGCAGCAGCGTGGGCAAAGCGGTTGGACGAGCCGACAATGTAGGTATCGAAGATATAGCGCGGATTGAGACCGTGGTCATTGGTCAGAGTCAGTTGGCGCGGCGATTTTGGATCGGTGGCCAGTGTTTCGCGGTCTCCTGTCTCGACCACGACGGTGACGGCCATGCGGCGTCCGGTGAGGTTGTGGATTGCGGCGCTGATCTCATCGGCATGGCGCGTCTGGATGGTGTTGGCGGCGTAGGGGTTTTCGGCGCTGAGCGTGATCTCGTTCTGGCCCATGGAGACAAAGCGGGCGGGGCGTATCCAGTTTTCAAAGGCATTGCGGGACATGCTGGCTTCGAGTTCGCCGAGCGTTGCCTGCCAGAGCTGTTGTGCGCCGAGGTCCATGAACTGCGGGGTCCTTGTGGCCGGAAACCGGCGCCAGGCGTTCGATCCGGAAGTGATCGCAGAGGCATAGCATAATAGGCCACAAAACATGAGCCCGGTCGGGGAGACCGGACTCATGCGGGAAGGGGAGGTGGAGCGTGTGCGGCGCTCCACTTGGGCTTGGGAGAGCATCGGATGTTGGAGTCCGAATGCTCTGTACCTCCATAACGACAAACCCGGCAAAAAGGTTTCACTCCATCAGAAACGGAAACAGGTCATGAAGGTCGCAACGTTCGCACTGGAACGCTGGATGTCTCGCTGGGAGACGGAAGTCGAGTTCGATATCGCCGAGAGCGGAGTCTATCCGCTGACGACCCGTGATTTGATCAACCTGCTACCGGAAGATGAGCAGCAGCCAGCGATTGATGCGTTGCTCGATCTTCGGCTCGGGTACACGGAAGCGCGCGGAACGAAGGCGTTGCGGGAGACGCTGGCATCGGTCTACGAGAACACCACCGCCGACAACATCCTGGTGACGACCGGCGCGATCGAGGCGAACTATCTGCTGTTCAATACATTGCTTGAGGCGGGAGATCACGTGATCGCGGTCTACCCGGCGTATCAGCAGCTCTATGCCGTGGCTGAGGCGATCGGGTGCGATGTCTCGCGGTGGGAACTCCGGGAAGACGAGGGGTTCAAGTACAACCTGGACGAGCTGCGCCGACTCTTGCGACCGGACACGAAGCTGATTGTGGTGAATACCCCGCACAACCCAACTGGCTCGCTCCTGACACCGGAGGAGCTGGATGAGATCTACGCGCTGGCTGGCGAGGTCGGGGCGTTGTTAATGTGCGACGAGGCGTATCGGTGGCTGGATCTACCCGATCAGCCGAAGATGGCGCCGCCGATCCGGAACGAGGGCGGGCACGGTATCAGTGTGGGAACCATGTCCAAGCCGTTTGGACTGCCTGGTCTGCGGATTGGCTGGATTGCGGCCGATGCCGAGATCGTCCAGCGGTGCTGGGCCTCGCGCGATTACATCTCACTCTCACCGGCCCGATTGAGTGATGCGTTGACGCAACTGGCGATAGAGCATCGGGACGCGATTGTGGCCAGAAATCACGCGATTGTGCGCGAGAATCTGGCGGTGGCGGAAAAGTGGTTCGCGGAAAACGCCGATCTGGTTTCCTGGACAGCGCCTCGTGCGGGATTGCTGGCTCTGGTCAAGTACAACCTGGATATCCCGTCAGCGAAGTTGTCCGACCTGCTGGCGGGTGAGTACAGTGTGATGCTGGCTCCCGGATCGGCATTTGGCTACGAGGGCTATGTCCGGATCGGGATTGGGCAGCGGCCGGATCTGTTCCGGGAAGGGTTGTTCCGGACGGCAGCATGCTTGCGGGATTTGGCCAGTCGCCAAGCGTAAGGGTGACGGCGGAAGGGTGAAGGGCCTGGAAGGCACATCACGTCCCAGCCTTCGACCTCCGACATTCGACCTTCAACCTAATGTGCTGTCCACCCGGCGTCGACGGTCAGGGTCTGACCGGTGACCGCGGGGGCGCTGGCGAGGTAGACGACGGCCTGGGCGATATCGCCTGGTTCGGGGAGCGCCGGGAGCAGGGTGCGCCGATCAACATCGCCCGAGAACTCGGGGTTGTTGAAAAGGGGCTGCGTCAGCGGGGTAACGATGAACGTCGGACAGACGGCATTGACCCGGATATTGAGTGGCCCCCATTCGACGGCGAGGACGCGACCCATATTGATCAATGCAGCCTTGCTCGAACAGTACGCAACGCGATCCCAATACCCAACCTGGCCCATGATGCTGGAGATATTGATGATTGCGCCGCCGGTTGGTTCCTGTTCGGCCATGACGCGACCCGCCGCCTGGGC
>JAPXRQ010000014.1:0-30722 GCA_033813515.1 Thermomicrobiales bacterium | reverse complement strand
CCCTTCAGGATTGATTGAATCGCGGTGCATTTTGTAGGGGCAATTGTCAGATCGCCCGTGGTTCTCGGATTGCCCGTTGCCGTGTACCTGCCGTGCCCATCGCCGATGTTGGCCGACGTGAAGGCCGCCCGTAATGGGGGGTCGGCCGACGGAGACGCCGCCCGGGATGGGAACGCCCGACGTAAACGCCAGGCTAGCGAACGACACCTCTTCGAGGTTGATTGAATGGGGTGGTCGCGGTGTCGACGTCGTAGGGAGGGTCCCCCGTGGCCCTCCGCCGGTTGCCGGGTTGTCCGGTGCGGTGTGCTCGCCGTGACCTTCGCCCGACCATGAATGGCAGGTCTACCGAAGGCAATCCCTTCAGGATTGATTGAATCGAGGTGCATCTCGTAGGGGCGATCATCAGATCGCTCACGGTTGCCGGCAAGCACGATTCCATGCACCCACCGTGCCCATCGCCGATGTTGGCCGACGTGAAGGCCGCCCGTAATGGGGGGTCGGCCGACGGAGACGCGGCCCGGGATGGGAACGCCCGACGTAAACGCCGGGCTAGCGAACGACACCTCTTCGAGGTTGATTGAAGCGGACTTGTAGCGGCGATCATCAGATCGCCCATTCCCGCCCGACCATGAATGGCCGGTCTGACAAACACAACCACATCAGGGTTGAACGGGGAGGGATTGCATATGGGGTGGAGGAGGTGGTCAGGCGAACAGATGGGCTAGTATTTGGATGAACTTTGCCAGGTGAATTGGGGGCGGTGGTGTTGAGCAGCTACAGGATGGAAATCCAGACCATGTCCGATCCATACGATCCCAACACCATGCAGCCGGACCTCGTCAAAGCCCACCACGACCTGGACCGGGCCGTCGATCGGCTATACCGGCGGGAGGGGTTTGAGACCGAGTTGGAGCTGGTGGAGTCTCTTGTTGGGGAGTACAAATGGTTGACGGATTTTGAATAGAAGCCATCAGTCGAAATCAGCCCATGACATCTTGTAGATCGTCTCTAGCACAGCGTCAATAGGTCGATCGCGGTGATTAACTTTGGCGAAACGAGCCAATGCGCGACCCCACTTCTCGCTCTTCAAATCAGGGTGGAGTTTCTTTCTGGCGACTCGATCCAATGCCTTGCCTAGCGGAGTGTCTCTCCCAGTTCGTTCACTATTGATGTCCTGCGGGCTAATGCTTGCTCCGGTGAATGCACTCGCGGCTTCAGCCAGCTCGACCTCGGTGAAGTTCGCTTCCTCGAAGTCTGGATCGAACTTAACGTAATCCAACGTAATCAGGTCGAGTATCTTGAACTGCTCGAGCATTCGGATGTGATCTCCGCCTGATTGCGGGTCGGCATCAATCACAAAATAGCTGAATTCGCGATTTTGCTTAGAACTATGCAAGAGATGTTTTAGCATTTTGTTTTTATGAATAGTGGATAAACCATCCAATGAGATAAGAGTAATACCATGTGATGCCAAATCGATATCGTCTTTCATCATCTCATCGATAAAGCCTATCTCTGTTGGTCCTTCCAAGTATACTTTTGCGCGACGAAAAGCCTTGATACCGAATTCTGAAAGAACTCTGTTTACACCCGTGATGTCAAGTTGGTCAAGTCGTTCCTCGCCATAGCGGTTTTTCAGACGAGAACGATAAACCGGACCCTGGAAGTATTCAGGTGCCTCTGGAAGATCTTCACCAAACTCGAGTGCCAAGAGGTACGACAGCATACTTGAATGCCAATACAGTTCAGAGGAAAAAAGTGCATCGTCCTTGGTGCGACTGAGGGCACCGGGATGCATAAGTGACAGAACAGGTCGCAAACTGGTCACGGGATCATCCATGTAGGCCCTGGTCGCAATCCGGTGATGCCAGTCTCGAATGTCCTGCAGTCTCATTTTGCTGAGTCCAAGGGCGGTGACCGAGTCCCACTCGCCTACGAAGTCCGCATATCGGTCCAGTGGCTCGTCGACGTGACTTCTGCTCGTGATGCGGTGTGTGGTAAACCGCGCGTAAATCGGGTCCATCAGTAGTAACAAAAGAAGCAAGTGATCGTAGGCGTGTCGCAACGGGTCGGATGCAAAACTGACTAATCTCTCTTCGATGTATTCTCGTGTGTCCTTGGCAAGATTCGTAATGAAGTTATCAGTTTGAAGGTACGATTGCGGTGTAAATGAAAAGTTGAGAGATACAAAGAGTTGCCAGAATTGGAAAAGCTGATAGGGGTGCCAGAGTAGCTGGTCGCTAAGAGAATAGGGGTATTTGTGATAGCGCTCGGTGAAGGGAGATAGGCCGTTGCAAGTTCGAGAGTGCTCAACGAACCAGTCATCTGTACCTGGGACGGGCGCAAACTCCTTAGCCATAGGATGAAACCCAGCGTGCTTCAATGCGTCTAGCGAGATCGCGACGGGTGAAACGACCCCGAATTTCCAGAGGTAGTGGAGAAGCTCCCACGAACCAAGGCGAATGCCTCGCTTTGCCAGCCAATCAACGAACTGACGTGTGTTCAAAGGCTCAACTTGCAAGTAAGGCCCAAAGAATACTTGCCTGGCAATGTTGGTCGCGACAGAGGCGTCGTTGGTCATCGATTGGTAATTTCTAATCTGATAAGCGGGCCCTGCGGTGTAGCATTTTGTACGAAGGGGCCAACTTATCACCCGGGTTACGTCAGAAGGTGGAATCCATGCCGTGCTTTGTGTGATCTCGAATACGGCATCTACAGCAGCCCATTCCGGAGCGCAAAAGCTGCGGCCGCGGTCCTGCTCTCCAACCCCAGCTTGCCCAGGATGTTGGCTACGTGGGTCATCGCGGTGCGGGGACTGATGAAGAGGGCTTCTCCGATCTCGCGGTCGCTTAGGCCGTCCACCACCAACCGCAACACATCGATTTCGCGGCGGGTTAGTCCGGCCGTGTTCGCTGCTGGCTTGGATTCGACCACGGGTTGTTTGGCCGCCGCGGCATCGATCAGAGATTCGCTCGCCTTGGCCGCCTGCTCCAGCACCGATTCGACCGATCGCGCCTGGGCGGCGGTCCAGCTTCGCTCGAAATCGGCCCCACCGACTGCGCGGCGCAACTCGGCCACGACCTTGTCCTGCACCTCGCGCTCGTTCTGCGGAAGCGAGACGCCGGTTTCGGTCCGGAGCCGCATTGCCGTCGCGAGCATGGCCAAGGCAAGATCGTTCAGGCCGGCCCGCAATGCTGCCCGGCCCAATCCGACCAGGCACTCCGCGATACCGACCCGATCGCCCTGAACCGAGCGCAGGGCAAGACTCTCCTGCCAGTCGACGACCGCGCCGGAGACATCCTGCCGGTCGAACAACACTTCGGCGATGTTGTTCAGGGTCATGGCGGTGCCGGAGCGATCTTCCTGGGCCCGATACGCGGCCAGTGCCTCGCGGTACCTCGCCTCGGCGGTTTGTCCATCGCCCATGGCGTAGGCGACGACTCCGAGGTTGTTCAATGAAAGGGCCTGCCGCAGTGGTTCCTCGAGTTCGGTCCAGAGGGAGAGGCTGCGCTCGTACAGGCGTTGGGCTTCGGGGAGATCGCCCGATCGCCGTGCGACCAGGCCGAGGTTGTTGAGACAGGCCGCACTGCGCAGCTGATCGTCCTCGCTCTCGAAATAGGTGAGCGCCTCGGTCAGCAGTTCTCTGGCCCGGGCGTAATCGCCCCGATCCTGCGCCACGACCCCGAGGTTGTTGAGGGCGGTGGCGATGCCGGAGGAGTCGTCGAGGGTGCGGAAGATCTCCAGTCCGGCCTCGTACGCCTCGACCGCCCGATCGAAGTCACCCTGCCGCCGGGCGAGGGTGGCCAGGCTGATTAATGCCCTGGCTCGGTCTTCGGTCGGCGCCGGATCGATGGCCAACGCAGCATCGAGCCACGCCCGGCCCTCGGTGAAGTTGCCGCTGATTTCCCAGAAGCGGGGCAGAGCGCTGGCGATCTGCTGGGCTGGGGTCGCCTGTTCCGATTCGACGGCCCATCGCACGGCCGAGCGCAGATTCTCGAGTTCCGCCTCGATTTGCTTGATGCGCTGGGTTGTGCCCGATCCGCCCTGTTCGGCGCGGACCTCCTCGGCCAGATCGACATAAACGGCGAGGTGGCGGTTGCGGGCTGCTTCGTGCTCGTCTGAATCGGCCAGGGCCTCCAGCGCGAAATCCCGGATCGTCTGAAGCATGGCGTAGCGCGGTTCGTCGTCGGGGCCGGTCAGGGGGCGGAGCAGGGAGTGATCGACGAGCGATGTCACTCCATCCAGGGCGGCATCGCCGTCGCCATCGGTTGCGACCTGCTCGATCAGTTCAATCGTCGCTCCGCCTGCGAATGGGGCCAGGCGGCGGAAGAGTTGCTGCTCGTCGGGGGAGAGCAGTTCGTGGCTCCAGGCAATGGCATCGCGCAGGGTTTGTTGCCGTTCGGGCAGATCGCGCGGTCCCCCGGTCAGCAATTGCAGGCGATTGGCCATGCGGGGGAGCATCTGGGCGGGACTGAGCAGTTTGGTGCGGGCGGCGGCCAGTTCGATCGCCAGCGGCAGCCCATCGAGCCGACTGCAGATCTCGGCGACCTCGCGGGCGTTGTCGTCGGTCAGGGCAAATCCTGGTCGCACCGCCGCCGCCCGATCGACGAACAGGGCCACTGCCGGATTGCGTCCGAGATCGTCCAGAGCCGGCAATCGCTCGAGGTTGGGCAGGGCGAACGGATCGATCCGGATCTCGTGCTCGCCGCGAATCCTGATGGCCGATCGGCTCGTGGCCAGTACCCGCACATCGGGCGCATTGTCGAACACGGTGCGCAGGGCTTCGACCGGCGATGCGATCTGCTCCAGGTTGTCGAGGATCAGGAGGGCGTCAAGAGACTCCCCGATCTCGGCGATGGCTTCAGCGACGGTTTGGCCAGAGCCGGCGCGTGCTCCCAGGCTTTGGGCGATGGCCGCCAGCATCGCTTCGCCGGTCGTCAGGTTGGCGAGGGAGACGAAGATGGCGCCATCGCCGAACCGGTCCCGCTCGAGCAGGCCGATCTCGAGGGCCAACCGCGATTTGCCTGCGCCGCCGGGTCCGGTGAGGGTGACGAGGTGGACATCGGGCCGATCGAGCAGTCCGCGGATCTCGGTGATTTCGGCCTGGCGCCCGATGAGCGGCGTCAGGGGTTGCGGCAGAGGTTGCTGCGGTGTCGATCCGCCTCTGGGTGTCACGGTCGGGGGTACCGTCTCAATCTAGATGGAGTGCGAGCGATGTGTGGTCGAGGTGCTCTGTCTAGGATATGCGACTGGGGAAGGGCGGTGGCCTGAGGCCTAAGGGTGAAGGGTGATGGCGGATGGGTGATGGTCCAGGGCGCGGCCGCCGCCCGACCATTTTGGAAGTTGAGAATCTAATGAGGTAGTCGACTTCTGACGCGACGGACTAAAGTCCATCGCTATCTGAACGAAGTCGGTTAAAACCGACTGGAACTGGCGATTACCCGATCAAGTTCGCAATTTTCATTATGGTTTGGCTACCAAACGCAACCCCTTCAGGGTTGATCGAAATGGCTTCCGCGCGAAATCTTCCATCGGTCCTGAAGGGACCGCGTCTGTCAGCCATGGGTTTCAACCCGTGGCGTGCAACGGCCGGGCTACGGGTTACGGTACACGGGCTACGGAATACGGGCTGCTGCCCACTGCCAACTGGACTACGATTACCCCATGGCCAAAGCGAAGCAATCTGAATCTGCATTGATCCCGGAACGAGGGTGGCTGACGGTCAAGCAGGCGTCGGTGCTTTGCCATGTCCCGGTCTCCCGCCTTCGCGCCATGATCCGCAGCGGCGAATTGCGGGCCTTCACCATCGAACGCGATGGCAAGCAGAAATTCCGGCTCAATCGGTCGTCGCTGGTCGATGCCGGGTTGCTCAAGGTGCGACAGCCGGATGATCCCGCCGCGTCGTTTGATCTCCTGACGTTGATCCGCGACCAGAATGACCGGATCGCCCGGCTCGAAGATCAGCGCGCCCAGCTCTCCGGGCAGCTCGGGATCGCGCTCGAACGGCTCCGCTCGATCGACGATCGCCTGCGCTGGATCGAGGAGATTGAGCATGTCGCCGAATCTGCTGCCGATCCGGAACCGACTCCCGAGGCGCAGATCGACGCGATCGTGGCATCCCTGCAGCCGGAATCGCAGTCCCGGCTTGCTCCGGCGCTGAATCGTATTCCGCAGCGGCCGAAGGTTTTCGTCGTTCGCTCGTTTCGGCGGGTCGCGGATGTCACATCCCGGCGTCGTGGTGGTGAACTGCTTGCGGAGGATGAGGTGACGTCATGAAGATCGCCGTCATGTCCGATATCCACGGTTTCAATCTGGCGCTGGATGTTGTTCGCGCCGATCTGGCCGAGCAGGGACCGTTCGATCAGATCATTGTCGCTGGTGATCTGGCCATGGTCGGACCCGAGCCGCAGGTGGTCATCGACACCATTCAGGCCGAGGGCTGGCTCGCGGTTTGCGGGAACACTGATTACGATCTGGTGGAGGCGGCCGAATGGGGCACCGGCATGGACGAGATCGGCTGGTGGGTGGAGAACATCACCCCGGCCGGCATGGATTTCCTGACCGCCCTGCCCTGGAGCCATCGGATCATGCCGCCAGGTGGGACGGGTCCCGAGCATGAGGTGCTGGTGGTGCATGCCAATCCACACAACCTGCTCGATGTGCTTGATCCCCGCATCACCGATCGGGAGCTGCGCGAGATCATCGGCGATGAGGCGGCCGGCACGATCGTCTTCGGTCACATCCATATCACATACATCCGCCATGTTGGTCCGACGACCCTGGTCGATGTTTCGGCGGTCGGCAATTCCAAGGACGGCGATTTGCGGGTCAAGTACGGCATTCTGACCTGGGACGAGGCCGCGCTGAAGTGGAGTGTGGAGATCCGGCGGCTGGATTATCCGCTCGAGGAGACCGAGGTCCAGATCCGCGCCTCGACCATGCCGAAGCCGGAGAAGGTGATCAAAAAGCTTCGGCATGCTTCGTACGATTGAGGGAAGAGGCAAGAGGGAAGAGGGAAGAGGGAAGAGGCGATCGACGGCGACACAATGTAGTGGTGACCGCGTCAACCCATTTTGCTCGGAGCTAGGAACTCAGGGCTAGGAACTAGGAACTCGTCAGGCGCCTGGACAGCTCCGCGTCGACGGCGGCTATTACTTGCGCTGCGCGTTTGTCTGCATCGGCCTCTATCGGTGCGAACAGCCACCTTCTTGCCTCGGGGAGATCGCAGTCTGGCGAATCCCACACGCGGACGACCTGCGGCACGGCGAATCCGGCGATTTCCTCAGTCACCTCGTCGGGCGATCCCGGGTAGACGACACACAAGTCGGCTGTCGAAAGCTCCCGTCCAAACCAGACCGATCGCTCCATTCCGCGCAGCAAATCGTAGAACCGATACCGAACCAGGGGGAAGTCCAGGTTGAACTGGCGCAGCGGGGCCGATCCGTCGGTTTCCAGCATCGCCCGGTACCAGGCATTGCCGCGCTCCTCGAGGTGGGTCACATCGCAGCCGAGATCGATCAGCGCCTGGCACATCGCCCGGACTGTAGCGGCCTGGGGATTCTCGATGGTCGACACAATCGATGGGCTGAAGACGACAACCCGGATCTTCGTCTGTGTCATGCCACTACCTCAGCCTCGACCTGCCCGATGGCCGCATCGAGGATCGCGATCAACTCGTCAATCTGGGCGCGGGTGATCGTCAGGGGCGGAGCGTACATGATGTGGTCGCCGCTGGTGCCATCGACGGTTCCCTGGCCGGGGTAGGAGAGGAGGCCGTTCGCAAACGTGACATCACTGATCCGCTTCGCCACCTGCGCGCCCGGATCAAATGGCGCCTTGCTCTCCAGATCCGCGACGAATTCGAGGCCGACGAGCAAACCCTGCCCGCGCACATCCCCGACGATCGGATGCGCTGTCTTGATCTCTTCCAGTTGCGCCAACAGGTATCCGCCGCCGTCGGCCGCGTTTCCGATCAAATCGTGATCGAGCACATACCCCAGCGCCGCGGACGCCACAGCGCACGAAAGCGGATTGCCCGATGCCGTTCCGCCGATCAGGAACGATCCGGAACGCGACCGCACTGTCTGGACAATTTCCTCGCTCGCCATGACCGCACCCAACGGGGCATAGCCGCCGGAGATGCCTTTCGCCATGGAGATGATGTCGGCCGGAACACCCCAATGGTCGATGCCGAACGCGCGGCCGGTCCGCCCGAACCCGGTCATCACTTCATCGGCGATCAGGAGGACCCCGTGGGCATCGCAAATCTCGCGAATGCGCTGGAAATAGCCCTCGACGGCCGGCACTGCACCGAGGGTTGCTCCGACGACCGGTTCGGCAATAAATGCGGCGACATTCTCCGGGCCCAGGTTGCGAATCTCGAGGTCCAGCGCATCGGCGGCCTCTCTGCCGTAGGCTGCGGCGTCAAGACTGCCTCCGTAGCGGTAGAAGTGGCACGGTGCGATGTGGTGGCTTGGCGGCAGGATTGGAACGAGTTTGCGGCGGCGTCCGGTGTGGCCGCTCAATCCAAGTGTGGCGATCGTCAGGCCATGGAAACTGTTCCAGCGACTGATCACGATCTGCCGGGTGGCCTCGCCAAGTTCCCGGTGATACTGGACGGCCATTTTGACCGCGTTTTCGTTGGCCTCGGAGCCACTGGAGCAGAAGAAGATCCGCGCCATGTTGTTTGGGGCGAAGCGCTCCAGGATGAGCTGCGCGGCGGATTCGATCGGCTCATTCGAGAAAGCGTGGGTCGGCGAGCATGCCAGGCGCAACGCCTGATCGGCCATTGCATCGACGACCTCGCGCACCCCGTGCCCGATCGAGGTTACTGCTGCCGATCCACCCGATCCGTCGAGATAGCGTTTGCCGGCGGTGTCGTAGAGATAGACACCTTCGCCGCGCTCGATCACCGGATAGGTCCGGTTCAGATCTCGATGTATGACATCCGTCTGATCAGGTCCAACTGTCGCCCGCATACATCACCCGCCACCACGTCAATTCAACTCCGGGATTCTATCGCCCCATTTCCACCTGCCGCATCAACGCAGTCCCGATACGGTGCGTTGCGACACACGCCAAATAGAAGATCGGGCCGAGCCTAAGCCCAACCCGATCATTCATGCATAAATTGACGACTCCGAACCGCCAACCTGCGGCTGTCTAGTCCCCTGTCGCCACTGGCGCAGGCGTCGCCGGAGTTTCGTGACGTGGTGTCCCCTCGACCCGGAGGTCCGGTAGCCACTTGAGCCAGCTTGGCATGTACCAGTTGCGATCGCCCAGCAGCGCCATTGCCGATGGCACCAGGATACAACGGATGATGGTCGCATCGATCAGCACCGCAATGCCCAGGCCGAAGCCCATCTGCTGGAACATGACCAACCGGCCGAGCGCGAATCCGAAGAAGACCGAGACCATGATTACGGCCGCGCCGGTGATGATCCGGGCCGTGCTGCTCAGGCCGTACGCCACCGACTCGCGGTTTCTGCCCGTCAGATCGTAGCGCTCCCGGATCCGGCTCAGCAGGAAGACGTGGTAGTCCATCGAGAGGCCGAAGAGCACGCAGAAGAGGAAGATCGGCAGCCACGGTTCGACCGAAGGCACCTTCTCGAACCCGAAGACCTTGTGCAAATAACCATCCTGGAAGACCAGCACCATGATGCCGTATGCCGCCCCGACACCGAGCAGGTTCATCAGAATCGCCTTGGCCGGGACCACGATCGAGCGGAAGGCCAGCATCAGCAACAGGAAGCTCAGGGTCAGGACGAAAGCGAACACACGCGGGGTCCAGACATCGATCAGCTTCTGGAAGTCGACATTGATTGCCGGATCGCCGGTGACATACACCGCGTTGCTGGATCCGCTGAATGCCGTCGGAATGATGGTGTCCCGCAAGTCATGGACCGCTCCCCGCACCAATTCGGAGTCGGAATCGCCATTGACGAAGATCTCGATCTCGGCCGCCCCGCCATCCGCGCTCCAGGTTGGCCCCTGGAAGTTGGCCAGATCCGGGTTCGCCGCCAGTGCAGCAGTCAGACTGTCGACCCCGGCCTGCGCCTGATCCTGTGGTCCGGTGATCGCGACCTTGACCGGCGCGAGCTGGCCAACACCGAAGTCCGTCAGCAGGATGTTGTAGCCATCGGTTACATCGCTCGGCGGGAGCGTTGCCGCACCGTTGAAGCCGGTATTGAGGTTGAAGTAGGGGATTGCCAACGCGATCAGCACGCCCGCCGACGCAATCAGCGAGATCACCGGTTTGGCCATAACGGCGTGCGTCAGTGTTCCCCAGAAGCCGCTCTGAATCGGCTCGGAATCTTTCTTCAGCTGCGCGGCGATCCGCTCGGGATCGTCGTAGTGACGCTTTCGAGGCCAGTCGATCTTGTCGCCGAGCAGAGCCAGCATCGCCGGAACCAGGGTCAGCATGGCCAGCACGGCCACGGCCACCACGACCACGGCACCAAGTCCAAGGCTGCGGAAGATCGTCGTCGGAATGATGAACAGGCCAAGGAGCGCGAAGAGCACGGTCAGGCCGGAGAAGAGGACTGCCTTGCTCGCGGTGCCTCCGGTCATCTCGATCGCTTCCATTTTGGATCGACCGTGCCGCCGCTCTTCCCGGTATCGCTCAACGATGAACAGGGCGTAGTCGATGCCGACCGCCAGGCCGATCATCGAAATCATGCTGGTCACAAAGAACGAGATGTCCCAGAACGCCGCGAAGACACTGACAATGCCGGTCGCGATGGTGATCGACATCAGCGCCAGAATCAGCGGAATACCCACCGCCACCAATGCACCGAAGACGATGAACAGAATGATCAGCGCGGCGGCAATACCGATACCTTCACCAATGCGCAGGTCTTCTTCTGACACCGAACTGAAGGTCTCGCTGATGCTGATTGCTCCGACCGGGAGCACCCGCACCTGATCGGTCGACGCTGCCTGCATGGCCGCCATATAAGCGTCGGTGAGCTCGGTATCCGGAAGTTCTTCGGACGTGGTGGTCATCTGGATGATGGTCGAATGGCGATCCTGCGAGACCATGCGGGCTGCCTGCGCCTGAATGGCCGGATCGGACGACTGATTCAGATCCAGATAGCTGAATGTCTGATCCGGAGCGGTGTTGACGAGATCCGGCATGCCGCGCAGCGCCGTCATTGCATTCTGGACGACGGTCTGAAATCCTGGATCATCCACGGTCAGGGCGTCGGACTGGATCACGATGGTCTCCGTCAGCGCCTGCGTGCCGAAGTGATCCTCGAGCAGATTCTGCCCCTGGATCGACTCCGGTTTGGAGTAGAAGGTGAAGTCGGTTGTCAGGCGATCACCGATCAGCGACGACGAGTACCCGCCGAGCATCAGGATCACGATCCAGACGATGATGGTCTTCCAGGGGTTTCTGGCGGTCAGTCGTGCCAGTCCTGCGGTCGAAAACAAATCCAAAGCACTTAACCCTTTCCTCGCCCGAAACCCGTTCGCGAAGCCAGCCCGGGCGTTGCCTGGTCCTGGATCGCGGTGGGAGACGCGAAGCGTACTGTCCAATCTGGTCGCGCGTTCGTCATTGAACGATTGCTCTGAGGCGCATCGCCGCAGTCTTCCCCAAAACTGAGCGATCTGGCCGGACGGTTCGTAGTCGGAGGAGGGAAATCGAGGGGGCGAAATCCCGGGAGCCGACGACTGTCAGGCGTGCCGTTCTACACCGTAGAATCGAGCGATGGACGCACTCTACACTGTAGAAAAACCAAAGTCAATACGGGGAAAAACGTCTCGTGCTGCCCCGTTACAGCAATTCGTCGAACGCAGCCGCACGTTTTCGACACCGGTCGGTAACTGACTAGCCGACTTCCTGAATAGCGCGCTCAACCGTACCCACGCGATCTCGCATATCAGCCATCGATATCCGGATCTCGGTCAGCTCATCCGCCACACGCCGTTGGGCAGCTGTGGTTTCCTCTGCCAATGCGCGCAGGAACTGATCCTTGTCTTTGGATCCCTGCGTGATCACGCTGGCTTGTCCGACATTCATGATCGAAACCACGATTACGCCAATCAAGGCTGCGAGTGACGCCGTTGCCACTGCCGCTACCATCGCTTCCGGCCATCCCATGATCAATCTCTCCTCTCTCAACCTGCTTGGCGTCTATCCGTCGACGTCCTTCAGCAACTGTTCGATTGTCGTCAGCCGTTGTTCGATTGCCTGATATTGCTGCCGCAGATTCGTCAACTCGCTCGATGTCACCCGTTGGGCGGCAATCGCCTGTTCATTCATCTCCCGCAGCCGGTCATCCTGGGCAAAGGCCGCGCCAGATTCGATCTGCAACTTTTTCAACTCGGATCGCTTGTGGATCCAGGTCACGCAGATCACCAGAATTGCCGCAACCGACCCCAGTGAAATGACGATGCCCGTTATCTCGCCGCTGTCCACTCGCTACTCCCCTTCTCCGCGTTCTACATCACTACTCAAGGTTTCGACTGCCTTCGCAATTGCCTGTGGTGTCAGCGATACCGCGAACGGTGTCACCTCGTAGAACTTCATCGCCTTGCCGTCATCAGACAACTCAAGATGACCCTGCACCAGTCCGGCTTTTTCCAGCCGCTGCAGGTGAAGGTGGAGCAATGGCCGGCTGATCTGCAGGTCGCGCGCCATCTGACTGACATAGTTCCGGCCCGGAACCAGTGAGGCAACAATCCGCAGCCGCGGACCACTCCCGAGCGCCGAGAGGATACGCAGCATCTGATCGCCGGTTACCTCCGCCACTGGTCCTCCCGTCAGTCCTCACCCAGTCTCCCTGACCACGTGTAAGAAAAATATGACAGGTGCCGCCGCCTGTCAATCCGTCACGGCTTTCTCAAGTGGACCGACTACCATTTCTGGAGACATTCGCGCATACGAACGATGGACACGAACCTGCCAACCGAAACCCAAACGCCTCGCATCGTCGCTCTCAATCGGGATGTGTTCTTCGGCGTCAAACTCAGCAATCTGGCCAAGGCCCTCGGCTACGATCTCGCCCTGGTTCCGAATGTGGCCGCGGTTGACGCTGCGCTCACCGAATCGGCCGAAGCCGTCGCCCTCGTCATCATCGATATGAATGTGCTGGACGAATCCATTGATTGGTCCGCCCTTGCTGCGATCATCGGCGCCAATCCCGCCATCCCGACGCTTGGATTCGGCTCACATACGGATGTCGATTCCCGCCGCGCAGCCAAGGGGACCGGCCTCACCCGAATCGTCTCGAACGGCGACTTCCACCGCAACGCGCCCGATCTGGTCCAGCGTTACGCCCGCGCGATCGAAACCACATAACCCGCTCGCGCATTTCGGGATCAACGGGTTGATTCCAATCGCGCCAACCCGTAGAGTGTACGTACACCGACCTGCTCGGCTCCCCAGCCTCCCGTCCAGGTATGTCGCATGAACCTGCAGAGGCACCAACATGGCACTGACCGAACGTGATCGCATCGATACCCGACCGGATCTTCGTCTGGTTGAGGAATTGCCGCAGCCCGACAACGGTCCAATCACGATCGAGACTGCCGTCGAAATGTTCTTCGGCGATCTCCGCCTCGCGCCCCGCTCCAAGAAGACGTACCGGCATGGCATCACCAAGTTCATCCGCCACCTCGAATCGCACGAGGGAATTGATCCGACGGTCGCCCCGGTAACGGCCATCACGGCCGACCATGTGACCTCGTTCGCGACGCTGGTCATCCCGCCGGATATCCGCTCCCCGGAAGAGGTTTCGGCCATGCGGACCGCGCAGAACAACCTCTCGGCCGTGCGCAAATTCTGCGCCTGGCTCTCGGCGTACGATCTGCACCCGGGTCTTTCAACCGATCGCATGCGAGTTCGCATTGCCGCGCTCATGCCTCGCTTCACACCGCCGCCGCCCGATGTGAAACTGAGCGATCTTGAGCGCATCGTCGAGTTTGTCCGCACGCCGGAAACCACGGACAAGCCTGAGACGACGCTGCGCAACTACAAGATTCGCGCCATGATCCTGATGCTCTTCCGGACCGGAGTTCGCGTCTCCGAACTCTGCGCCTTTCGACGGCGCGATATTGAACTTGTCGATGGCACGGCCAGTGTTTACCGGGCCAAGGGAGGCAAGAGTCGCACGGTCCACTTCGATGCCGAAACGGCCCAGGCGCTTCAGGCGTACTGGAACATGCGCGGTGACGCCATCCGTGGCGCCGGCGCATTCCCGGCCTTCTCGGGCCGCGATCGCATCGGCGAGCCGGGCACGCCTATCAGCACCCGAACTGTCGAGCACATCATCAGCGAGTTGTGCACCAGACTTGGCATCGAAAGTGAAATCACGCCACACTCGTTCCGACACGGACTGGCAACCGAAATGGTCCGCCGCCGTGTCCGCGAATCGACCGTTCAAACCATCCTCGGCCATGCTTCACCGCAAACCACCCGCATCTATGTCCACAAATCCGCAATTGAAGTCGCCGACGAGTATCAGGATGCGTTCGGGCAGTACAAGCCGCCTGCGGGCGACTGATCTTCGCCAGATCGTCAGTTCGCTCGCGGTGATCGTTGTGCTCGCCGTTACCCTGGCTGCCTGCGCATCGGGGAATGCCGAGTCCGCAGACGAGGCGGCAACCCGGCGAGCGGCCGAATCGACCAATGTTGTTGGTGATGTCGAAGCGACCCAGATCATCAAGAACTTCTTCGAGCCAACCCCCAAACCGAGCCCATACCCCACGCAATTGCCCGTGCTCGCCAATCTGTTGATCACCACCAACCCGTCGGATAACGGGGCCGGTCCTGCGATTTACAGCTACAACCGCTCATCCGGGACGCTCTCTGCCCAGGCCCAGATCTCCCATCTGCAGGAGGGTGAGGTCGTCGTGGCCGTCTGGACCAAAGGCGGTGATACGGTCGGTGTTTCCGAAGTCGCGATCGGCAACGATCACGATCTCGCCTGGGTCACGCTGCAGTGGAACGATTCGACGTCCGCCTCGTCCGGGAGTTACGCCGTCCACATCCAGGTTCGCGGCCCGGGCACCAATGACGATGGCACCCCGGCCGATGTCACCACCGAGCTCGGCAGCCTCGTTTTCAGCATCAATTAGGCGTGAACAGAGAGACGATGTGCGGATCGCGCTCGGGTCAGGGCAGACCTCCACTTGTCTGACCGCCGTGGTAGAGTCCACATCCGGGAGTACATTGGTACGAACACCGCTGTTCGACTGATTTTCTGGGGAGGAATCGGGTTCATGAGCCAGCATTTGTACAAGCGCGCCATTGTCGAATTCATCGGTCCGTTTGCTCTCTGTTTCATGGGCATCGGGGCGATCATCCTTTTTTCAGGTGACATCGTCGCGATTGCGTTGGCGCACGGTCTTGCCATTGGCCTTTGCATAACAGGTGCCGGTCACATTTCTGGCGGCCATTTCAATCCGGCCGTGACTGTCGGCATGATGGCGACAAAGCGGATCAGTCCGAACGAAGCGGTCGTTTACATTGGTTCTCAGTTGCTCGGGGCCGTTGCGGCCTGCATCGTCCTGCTCGCGGCCTTCCCTTCCGAGCTTCGTGATGCAGTCGGATTCGGTATTCCCGCAGTCGGCGGCGGCTTCTCGTCCGGGAATGCGCTTGTTGCCGAAATGGTGACCACCTTCTTCCTCGTCTTCGTCATCTTTGGCACGGCCGTCGATCAGCGTTCAGGTAAGGCGATTACCGGTCTGGCGATAGGTCTGACGATCACGATGGACATTCTCGGCACCGGCGGCATTAGTGGCGCCGCGATGAACCCGGCTCGCTGGTTTGGCCCAGCAGTAGTCGACGGCAACTTCACTGACTTCTGGATCTGGATTGTTGGCCCGATCGTCGGCGCACTGGTCGCGGCCTTCCTCTGGAGCAACATCCTTCTCAACCAGGACGAGGAAGAGAAGAACATCGCCGAAATCACCGAGAACATGCGCTAGTTTTCCCGCCCGCTTCATGGAGTTCCGCCGACCATGCCCGAATTGACTGAATCCGAAGCCCTTCGTCATGCCCTGATCGGCGAGAAGCATGCCCAGGCCGTTCGCCTGCTCCAGGACACCGGAATCGATTGCTGGCTGACCTTCCAGCGTGAAGGCAGCGATGTCCTGCTGCCGTACGTGCTCGGGGTCGATGAGCTTGTCAGTCAGTCTGCCCTGATGGTCTTCGCGGACGGCTCCACGGCGGCGATCGTGATGGATTACGACGCGACGGTGGTGGAAGGGTTGTTTGACTCGGTCACGGCGTATCGATCGAGCTGGCGCGAACCACTGCAGACGCTGCTCAAGGAACGCAACCCGGCCCGCATCGCCATCAATTACGACATGTACGACGACGGCATCGACGGCCTGACCTACGGCCAGTACCTGCTGCTGATGGATGCGATGCAGGAGATCGGCTTCGAAGATCGCTTCGTCTCGGCCTCTCCGATCACCAGCCAGGTTCGCCAGATCAAGACGCCGGCCGAAGTTGAACGCATGCGCCGCGCCTGCGAAATCACTCTCCGCCTCTTCGACGACGTTACGGGCATCCTCAAACCGGGGCTGACCGAGTGGGACATCTACGAATACCTGCATGATCAGATGAAGGCGTACAACGTCAAGGCCAGTTGGGATCCTGCGTACTGTCCAGGCGTGATGTCGTCGAAGCGGGAGTCCGGCCATACTCCACCGACCAGGATCGCGCTCGAGCCGGGCGATGGGTTGCGGATTGATCTTGGGGTGATTTCCGAGGGATATGCATCCGACCTGATGCGCACCTGGTACATTCCCAAGCCGGGAGAGACCTCGCCACCAGCCGAATTCAAGCGTGCCTTTGATGTCGTACGCGACAGCATCCAGCTCGCGGCCGATGCCCTCCGCCCCGGCGTGACCGGCACCGAGATCGACACTGTCGCCCGAACCTATGTCACCAACAACGGATTCGAGTTCTTCCACGCAACTGGACATCAGGTTGGTACTCGCGCCCACGATGGTGGATTGCTGCTTGGCCCCGACAACGCTCGTTACGGACACCGATCAGCCGGAATCGTTCAGGAAGGGATGACCTTCACGCTGGAACCGGTGTTCGGCCCGATCGGGATCGAGGAGAATGTCGTGGTGACAGCCGAGGGATGCGAGTTTCTGGTTCCGCCCCAGCGCGAAATCATCGTCATCTGACAATTCGACAACGGTGAATTGATAGGGCACAATGTGCGCAATCACCGTGTGACTAGGTGGCATTCAGCCGGAGGCGGTCGCGTTCATGGACCACATTGGAGACATGCTGTCGGCATCGATGCCGCCGAGTGCCGCATCCTCCGGCCACCCGAATCAGCAATTTGGTGATCTTCCGCTCTCCAATATCGATGTCCCACTCACCGCGACCGCGCATCGCCTGATTGAGCGCTGCGCCTGGTATGTCCAGACGTCGTTCGATGATCGGCTCGATCTGATCGACCATTTCTTCTGTGCTGTCCGCGAAACGCCGGAGTGCACCGTGGCCAAACTGCTGAATGAGGATGGTATTTTGCCGGCCGAGTTCATCAGTTCACTGGAAGTGATGTTGGGCGATTCGATGGGCACGTCCCGGACGGCCTGGTCGGGTGAGCCCAATCTCCGCCTCGAACGGGTGATCATCCGCGCAAAGCGGGAGGCCTATCGCCGCCGCCACACTGAGGTCAGCAGCATGCATTTGCTGTGGGGCCTGCTCCGTGAGCGATCTGGTCCGGTGATCTACGAATGGGAACAGGCCGCGACCCAGGCCGACAGTGGCGCGTCGTTGCTGCCTGACAGTGGCAACTCGATCCTCATCACCACCCAGGCCGACTAACCGACTCAATCTCATGTACACAACGGACAGCGTCTGGCCATCGCGCCGGTCGCTTTGCTGTGCCGGGTGACGGCGTTCCGATTTGCAATACGGGGAACGACAATTCCCCGTATTGTGCATTCTGCCGGCTAGTCGACGACGGTCAAATCTTTCGGCGCCGCATTCAGTCGGACCGCGCCATCGGCCGTGCAAAGAACGGTGTCCTCAATCCGCACTCCGAACTTGCCGGCGAGATAGATCCCCGGTTCGTCGCTGAAGACCATGCCTTCAGTCAGAGGTTCGGTGTTTCCACGCACCAGGTATGGATCTTCGTGCACATCCATCCCGAGGCCGTGGCCAACCCGATGGATGAACGCATCGCCATAGCCTTCGGCCGCAATCAGATCGCGCGCGGCCTTGTCGATGTCCTCGCATGGCACGCCCGGGCGGACGGCCTCAAACGCTGCCTGATTGGCGCGCAACACGATGTCGTACACCTTGCGCTGCTCGGCGGACGGATCGCCGATGAACACGGTTCGGGTCATATCGGAGAGGTAGCCATCCAGTTCGGCTCCGAAATCGAAGATGACCGAATCACCCTGCTGCAGGATGCGATCCCCGGTGTGGTGATGAGGCATGGCGGCATGCGGGCCACTGGCGCAGATCCCGAACATCGGCACGGTTCCCTGCGCGGCCATGAGATCGCTCAGGCGTTGCATCGCCTGGGTTTCCGTCATCCCGGAGATCGGGCCGGCCTCGAGGAACTGGGCCCATGCGACATCGGTCCGGCGCGCCACCTCGCGCTGCGCCTCGACTTCGGCTGCATCCTTCCGCACCCGCAGTTCGCGAATGATCGGGCCGCCCTGGACCCAGCTGCCGCCTGCCACTGCATCCTGAATCCGCAGCAGAAACACCGCGTGCAACTGATCGCCGACGGCGCGCTTGGCGGTGCCACCGATGAGAGCTGCCACCTTGTCGGTTGGTGATTCGGTTTCTTCCCAGGCGACCAGGTCCAGCAGGCCGGCCTTGTCCTCAAAATTGAGTGCTTCGAGTCGTGGAACCACGAATGAGGCGCGGCCTGTGACCGGCAGAACGAGCAGATTGAGCCGCTCGCTGATGTGGGCGTCGATTCCGGTGAGATAGCGCAGATCAGGCGACGGGCCGACCAACAGCACATCTGCTCCGGCTGCGGCCAATGCCGCCTGCGCCCGCACCAATCGATCCTGATAGACACTCTCCGCAGTCACCATGTGCTCCTCGTACAAAGTCCAACGCAATGCGGCCATTGTATGCCCGCGGCGAATTGCCGTTCGCACGGTTGGGTCGCAAATCGCCTAACCTTCCAGCACGACTATCCAGAGACACGACGGAATGCATGTGACCAAACCAACGATTGTTATCGCTTCTCCCTACGAACCTGAGTGCGCCGAGCGCATCGTCACCGCCGCGGGTGAGCGGGCGACGGTGATCTATGCGACCGATCTCCTTCCGCCGTCGACCTACCCGGCCGATCATGACGGCCCGGACGATTTCGCCCGCACCCCGCAGGATCAGAAACGCTGGCTGGATGTGCTTGGCCAGGCAGATATCCTCTTTGGTCTGCCGCGGGAGGCGACATCCGATCTGCTGGCACTCTGCCCTAACCTGAAATGGCTGCAGGGAACCTCGGCTGGCATGGGTAAACCGGCGGAGCGCCTTGGACTGCTGCAAACCGATGTCATCGTCACCACCGCCAGTGGCACGCATGCCGGGCCGTTGGCCGAGTTCGTCTTTGCGGCCTTGCTGACGTGGACGCGACACCTCGACCAACTCCGCACCTGGCAGCAGGATCATCACTGGCAGCGGTTCACGGCGGGCGAACTGGCTGGCAAGCGCATGACCCTGGTCGGCCCCGGACGCATCGGCGGTCAGATCATCCGGGTTGCCCGCGCGTTCGATATGCAGGTGTCTGCGGTTGGCCGGCAGGACGATCCTGGTCGCGCGGCAGCTCTTGGGGTCGATCGGTATGTCTCGACGGCCAGACTCGGCGAACTGCTGCCGGAGACCGACGTTTTGGTGATCGCTGCGCCGCACACGGGTGAGACCGATCACCTCATTGGAAAGGCCGAGTTTGATCTACTGCCTGAGGGATCGTGGTTCATCAATATCGGGCGGGGTGCGGTGGTTGACGAGAGCGAACTGATCGGCCGGCTGCAGTCCGGGCACATTGCTCATGCGGCACTGGATGTGTTTGCTGTCGAACCGCTGCCAGAGGACTCGCCGATCTGGGATATGGAGCAGGTGATTGTCTCGCCGCACTGTAGTGCCAATGCTCCGCGGGAGAACGAGCGCATTCTGGAGATCTTCCTGCGCAATTTGCCGCTGTTTCTTGATGGGCAGATGAACAAAATGGCTCCGGTGCTGGACAAGCAGCGGCTGTACTAGCGCACTACCACCTGACAAACCGAGAAATGTGAATTGATGCCCAACTTGCTGGGAAACATGATGCATTAATTTGCAATGTTAACTATAGTGGTTGCAATCACAAAAGCGGGGAAATGTGTGAAGGGAGCCGGTGGCGATGAGTCGAGCATGCTTGCGATTGGTTCTTGGTTTGCTGATCCTGTGCGCGCCATTGGGCAATGCGTTCAGCCTGCCATCTGCCTCAGCCGCGGCCTCGCTTCATTACCTGTACGGCTCGAAATCGCAAACCGGCGGCCGACGAATCACCTTGCGGGTTGAGCTCACCGAACCGGCGCCTCAGGGCGGGGTGAATGTCGCGCTTTCGGCGACCGACCCGGCTGTTGCGGTTCCGGCCTCAGTTCACATTGGAACTGGCCAGACGGAGAAACTGATCACCGTACGGACCTCGCCCGTTCTCACTGACACGTCCGTAACCATCTCCGCGGCGTACGGCGGAGTAACCAGGAGTCGTGCGGTCCTGCTGAGGGGGACCGTTTTGAAGTCACTCTCGGTACAGTCCGTCATCAGGCACGGTGGCACTGGCCGCATCATGATTGTGCTGAGCGGTCCGGCGCCCTCTGGGGGTTTTGCCATTCAGGGCGCCTCGTCGCCAACTGGAATTGTTCAGTTTGGTGGAACGTACACGGTTCCTGCGGGTCGTGATCGATTGATCGTCAGTGCTGTCAGCAACTTGATGGGATTGTCCAGCGACGACCAGCTTCCGGATCAAATTGTGGCCCTGAGCGTTCAGAGTGGAGCTACAACTCTCTCGGGAACGACGACGGTTCGTGATTTTGGTGACGATCCGCGACCGACCAGCACGCCGACCAATACGCCAACGGAAACAGCGACACCAACCGATACAGCGACGCCAACTGATACAGCGACACCAACCGATACAGCGACACCAACCGATACAGCGACACCAACAGTCACTCTGACAAGCACCCCGACCAATACACCCACGAACACGCCCACCAGCACAGCAACCTCCACGTCCACGGCAACGCCAACAGTCACCGCTACACCAACCATCACCAATACGCCCAAGCCGCTCTCAGCTAGTTGTGCACAACTCAATGATCCCGCCTACGACGCGACCTACGCATCAGAATGGATTTACAACCCGAGATTCAATGTTGGGGAAGTCATTCGTGTCATCGGATCAAATCCTCAAGGCGGCGGAGCCATAAACATTGTCCTTGTGTTCTCGACTGACACTACCAACCTGGACTATGACATGGCGTTTTTTGGATCGCGCGCCGAGTTAACCGTTACGAGTCTGACGATGTCCGCTCCGGCACTCGGGTGGTATGTCTATTACGACCCATTTTCTGGCCCGGACCTCACTGATTGGGCTGTGAGCTGCGAGGCACCGTAGGCTGTATTGCCTGGTTCCGCCCTGGTTGGGGGGCGACGACAGTGACGCGCCCCGGTCTTCATCGAGTACGATCCTGGCTGCCTGCGGGCACAAGTGACCTGGTTCCGAACCTGGCCAACTGCACTGCGGTTGCGTGCCTGGAAATGTGTTTCCGAGCTCGCGATTCGCAACGTGGGTCGATGCTCATCGCCCTTCCTTTGGACCGGCGCTGACACCAGGCAACGCCAATGCTCCGCGGGCGACTTCGCCTTGCGGCGAGACATGGCACGGCGGCCATGCGACTCCGTTGGTGGAACTGGTTGCGCCGCTTTGGTTCGCGGTGGAAGCGAGTTCGGGCGGTTGTGATCTCCGGGCGGGCTATACGAGTTGACAGGCGAAGCAGGTAGTCGTCGCATTGGTCGTGCGGGAAAACGGTGATTGCGCGGGTCAATTTTCGGGTCTGGCCGTCACCACATGGATGGCAAAAAGCCGTACGCTTTTACGCAACACGAATCTGTCGCCGGAACAGGAGACATTGACCATGGCAATGACCGCCACCCGCACAATCACGACGATCAATCCCGCCACCGAAGGCATCATCGAGCAGCATGAGATCGACTCGCCTGAGGTGATCGACCGTAAGCTGGAAAAGGCCCGGTCCGCGTTCCTGACCTGGCGCGAGGTCCCGATCGAACAGCGGGCTGAGGGTGTCCGCGCACTTGGGGCCGCCCTCCGCGCGAACAAGGCCGCCCTGGCGGGGATGATTACGACCGAGATGGGCAAGCCGATCGCCGATGCCGAGGCCGAGGTTGAGAAGAGCGCCGGCAACTGTGATTACTATGCCGACGCCGGTCCGGGGATGCTCGCCTCGGAAGCGATCGAGACCACCGCGCGTGAGAGTTATGTGGCCTACGAGCCGCTCGGGGTCATTCTTGCAGTCATGCCGTGGAACTTCCCGGTCTGGCAGCTGATCCGGCACGCCGCACCGGCCCTGGTGGCGGGCAATACGGTTGTGCTCAAGCATGCCAGCAATGTCACTGGCACGGCGCTGCTGCTGGAGAAGGTCGCGCGGGATGCCGGACTGCCTGACGGCGCCATCACCACGCTGGTCATTCCAGGCAGTCGGGTCGAGGCGATCATCGACGATCCACGCATCGCCGCCGTCACCTTGACCGGTTCTGATGCCGTGGGCAGCAAGATTGCCGAAGCAGCCGGGCGCAACATCAAGAAGAGCGTCCTCGAACTGGGTGGTTCGGATGCATTCATCGTTCTGCCTGATGCCGATCTCGATGGTGCGGCTGACTATGGCGCCCGATCCCGGTTCCAGAATGCAGGTCAGGTTTGCATCTCGGCCAAGCGCTTCATTGTGGTTGAGTCGGTGGCAGATGCATTCGTCCAGAAGATGAAGGAGCGGGCCGAGGCGATTGTCGTCGGCAATCCGACCGAGCGGACGACGAAGATGGGCCCGATGGCGCGGTCTGATCTCCGCGAGGAAATAGAGCGCCAGATGAATGCCACGATCGGCGAGGGCGCGACCCTGGTTACGGGCGGGCAACGGCCGGGTGGGGAAGGGTTCTACTTCGTTCCGACCATCGTTGATCATGTGGCCAACGACATGACCATGTTTCGGCAGGAGACCTTCGGGCCGGTCGCTGCCATCATCCGCGTCCCGGATGAGGAGACCGCGATCGAGGTGGCCAATGATTCGCAATACGGACTTGGTGGCGCGCTTTGGACACGGGACATCGAAAAGGCGAAGCGCCTGGCCCGCAAGATCGAGACCGGCGCGGTCTTCATTAATGGAATGACGACCTCGAACTGGAAGGTACCGTTCGGTGGTATCAAGCGAAGCGGATACGGTCGGGAGCTTTCGACCTGGGGTCCGCGCGAGTTCACCAATGTCCAAACCGTCTGGATTGAGCAGTAAACGAGTTCCGAGTTCCTGGTTCCTGGATATGGGAGAGTAGCGTGACAGAACCATCCTGGCCTTTAGCCCCGAATCCGTGGGAGCCGGCGACCAATCGCCCAGCGATCACCATTCGCGATGTCAAGGTGATCCTGACCCAGCCCGAGGGTATCCGGCTGATTGTGGTCAAGATCGAGACGTCCGAACCGGATCTGTATGGCTATGGGTGCGCGACGTTCACCCAACGACCGCGGGCGGTTGTTGAGGCGATCGAGTCGTACCTGAAGCCGATGATCATCGGTCGGGACCCCAACGACATCGAGGACATCTATCAGACCGGGTACCTCAGTTCCTATTGGCGGACCGGCCCGATCATGAACAACGCCCTCTCCGGAGTTGATCAGGCCCTGTGGGACATCAAGGGTAAGTTGGCGAACATGCCGGTGTACCAGCTGCTTGGTGGCAAGACCCGCCGTGCAGCGACGGTCTATTCACACGCTTCCGGCGACACGGTTGAGGCCGTCGAGGAAGCCGTTCGTCAGAAGATGGACGCTGGCTTCACGCATGTCCGCGCGCAGGTCGCCGTCCCCGGGTATCACACGTACGGCACCGCGGCCGACCCCAAGGCGAAGATCCAGCAGCCATGGCATGAATCTGCCTACACCCGTATCGTCCCCAAACTGTTTGATCATCTGCGCAGCACCCTCGGCGAAGAAGTTGAACTTCTGCATGACATCCACGAGCGGATCCACCCGATCCTGGCAATCAATCTGGCCAAACAGCTCGAGCCGTATCGCCTCTTCTTCCTTGAAGATCCGTTCGCGCCCGAAGACATCGGCTGGTTCACCCGGATGCGCGAGGCGACCTCGATTCCGATCGCGATGGGCGAGCTCTTCGTCAATCAGACCGAGTGGGAGTACCTCATTCGCGAGCGGCTGATCGACTTCATCCGCGTCCACATCTCGGCCATCGGCGGTCTCTCGATCGCGCATAAGCTGGCGCACTTCTGCGAGTTCTTCAATGTCCGCACCGCCTGGCACGGTCCGGGCGATGTCTCTCCAGTCGGCCATGCCGCCAACCTGCATCTCGATCTGGCCAGCAGCAACTTCGGGATCCAGGAAGCGCACATCTTCAACGACACCGTCCGCGAAGTCTTCCCGGGCACACCCGAAGTTCACGACGGGCAAATGTGGAGCAACGACAAGCCAGGCCTTGGCGTCGAGGTGGACGAGGCGCTGGCTGCGAAGTTCCCGTTCGGTGACTACGAACTGATGCACCAGAACTTCCCGCCGGTCCGCCGCGTCGATGGCTCCCCCATCCGCTGGTAGCAGGCTGATCCCATGATGACCGAGTCGACGCCGATTCCCGACTGGATTGCAACCTGGTTCGCCGGGTTGCAATCCGCATCCCTGGCGGATGTTGCCGCCGACCCGGGTGCGACGGCGATCTTCTCGGCCGATATGATCGTCGGCTTTTGCGATACCGGCAATCTTGCTTCGGCGAGGGTCGATGCGCTGACTGGCCCGGTTGTCGATCTCATCACGCGCGCCTGGGATATCGGCGTACGACAGGTCGTGCTGCTGCAGGACACCCATGACCCGGCAACGGCCGAATTCCGTGCCTGGCCCGAACACTGCGTCGCCGGCACGATCGAGAGCCAGTCGATTCCGGAACTGGCGGCATTGCCGTACAGCGATCAGTTCACGATCATTCCGAAGAACTCGCTCTCGCCAGGCCATGCCACGACCTTCGACACGTGGCTCGATGCCCATCCGGCGATCACCACCGCGATCGTCGTCGGCGATTGCACCGATCTCTGCACCTACGCGCTGGCCATGCACCTTCGCCTCCGCGCCAACGCCCGCAACATCCCGCAGTTCGACGTCATCGTCCCGGCCGACGCGGTCGACACCTACGACCTCCCACCGGCGTCCGCGCCCGACAGCGTCCTCCCGCACCCGGGCGATTTCTTCCACCAGGTCTTCCTGTATCACATGGCCCTGAACGGCATCCGCATCGTCCGGGACCTGACCTAGATGGACCGTGGACAGCCCCCGACAACTGGCCTGCAGACCGATCTCTACCATGTCGATTCCGCCTTCATTGCCTGGCAGTCGGGGCGTAACGGCCTGGCGACGTTCGATCTCTACACCCGCGCGGCTCCGTTTGGTGGTGCATGGATGTTGGTCGCCGGGCTGGAACTGGCCGCCCGCTTCGCCGCCGCCTTCCAGTACACCGACGACGATATCGCCTGGCTGAAGAAAACCCGACCCTACCCGGGCGAGTTCTGGCGGACCCTGCGCCGCACCCGGTTCACCGGCGAGATTCTGGCCATGGCCGAGGGCGAGATCGCCTTTCCGGGCGAACCGCTGGCGCGCGTGACCGCCCCGTTCCGCGAGGCGCTTCTGCTCGAATCCGGTCTGCTCCACACCATCGGCATCTCGACCCTGCTCGCCACCAAGGCCGCCCGCGTGGTCCATGCCGCCGGCGAGAAACCGGTCGCCGAGTTCGCGTTCCGCCGCGCCCACGAGCCGTGGCTGACGACCCGCTCGGGCTGGATCGCCGGGTGTCGATCGACGTCCTACCTGGCGGCGGCCCGGGAGCTCGGGATCCCGGTCAGCGGCACCATCCCGCACGCGCTGGTCCAGGCGTATCCGACTGAACGCGAGGCCTTCCGGGCGGTGGCGGCGGCGGAAGCGACCTACACCCTGCTGCTCGATACCTATGACGTGCGCAAGTCGATCCACCTCGCAATCGAGACGGCCCAGTGGTCCGCGGAAACGAATGGCAACCGATTGGCGGCTGTGCGACTGGATAGCGGCGACATCTTCGCTGATAGCCGGTTTTGCCGGCGCCTGCTGGACGAGGCGGGGCTGAACGAGGTCCAGATTCTCGCCAGTGGTGATCTGGACGAGTTCGGTATTACCGATCTGGAACGCAAGGGTGCGCCGATCGATGCGTATGGCGTCGGCACCTCGCTCGGTGTCGCGGCCGGATCGCTCCAGCACCGGATCGAGGGAGGCGCGCTTGGGGCGGTCTACAAACTGGTTTGGTACGACAGTGACCGTGATGGCGTTCCGGCATCGGATGAAGCGCCGATCAAGATCGCGGGCGCCAAATCGACCTGGCCCGGACGCAAGCAGATCAGTCGCAACGAGCCATTCCGCGAGGACATTATCCACCTCGAGCACGAGCACCCGGGACCCGAGTGGCGACCGCTGCTGCAGCCGGTCCTGCGCCATGGGCACATCCTCCCGAATGCGCTGCCCACGCTGCGCCAGATCCGGCAGCGAGCGGCGGCCTCGATCGCTGCCCTGCCAGCCGAGTACCACGCTCTGACCAATGCGCCGAAGTACCCGCTTCTGAACTCCCCCGAGTTGGTCGCCTTGCGCGAGGCAACAATCGCGCGCAGGCAAGCCGAATCCTGAGACCCGAATCTCGGTGATTTCACCGATTCCCCCCGCCCTCCATCTCGATACAACAGAGATGCGCAGACGGGCGCATGGAGGGAAATCATGAACGCACTTCGGGCTTTGGCACTGGCACTTTTGCTTTTCGGTATGGCGCACATGTTTCGGCAGGTGACGATGGCGGCGGGGACCTGCTTCGGGCAGGCCGTGACGATCACCGGCAGCGGGACGATCAATGGCACCCCCGGCAACGATGTCATTCTGGGATCGGCCGGGGCGGACACGATCAGCGGCAACGGCGGAAACGACCGCATCTGCTCGCTGGGCGGGAACGACCAGATCACCACCGGCGCAGGCAATGTCAAGATCGATGCTGGGACAGGCAACGACAAGATCGTCCTCGGCCCCGGCGCCAATCAGGTCCAGGCCGGCGATGGTAACGACGATGTCACCGGCAGCACCGGCATCGACACCCTGTTCGGCGGACCGGGCAACGACAAGCTTCGCGGCGTTATCGGGGACGATTCGCTCTCCGGTGAGGCGGGCGACGATTCCCTCTCCGGCAGCGACGGTGGTGACAGCCTGGACGGTGGCGATGGCAATGACAAGCTTTCCGGCGGCGATGGCAACGATTACCTGAGCGGCAACGGTGGCGACGACAACCTGTACGGCGGCAACGGCAACGATTCGTTGATCGGCGGCGCTGGCAATGATTCGCTCTCGGCCAACGACGGCGACGATTATGGCGAAGGCGACGATGGCATCGACAAGATCGTCCTCGGCTCGGGCAACGACTACGCCCGCGGCGATGCCGGCGACGACCGCATCTACGGCGAGGGCGGTATCGACATCCTCGAAGGTGTGGATGGGAACGATTACCTCTCCGGTGGTGCGGATGCCGACAACCTGCTCGGCGAGGCCGGCGATGACCTCATCAATGGCGGCAGCGGCAACGACATCATCGGCACCGATCGCTCGCTCACCTTCCTCGACTACAACTTCGAGGTCGGCAATGACACGCTCAACGGTGGCGATGGCGACGACCTCATCTACGGCGGGTCGGGTGGCGATCTGATCCACGGCAATGGGGGCAATGATCGGCTCTTCGGCGACTACTACGCCCCGGTCAACTCGCTCAATGGCGCGGCGGATTACATCTACGGCGACGATGGCGATGACTACATCGTGACCGGCGGATTCTCCGACAGCAGCCACTACCCGAACTGGGACAGTGATCTCGGCAGCAACAGTGCCTGGGGTGGAACCGGCAGCGACCTGATGTTCGGCAACTCCGGTCAGGACTTCCTGTTTGGCGAGGATGGCAACGATTACATCATCGACATCCACGGCGCCAACTACTTCGAAGGCGGCACGGGCGATGATCAGATCACCGGCGGCGATGGCTCCGAAGCGATGTCGGGCGGTGAGGGTAACGACTTCCTCGACAGCCGCGACGGTAATGACACCCTGGTCGGGAACAACGGCACCGATTCGCTTTACGGCGGCAACGGTGAGGACTTCCTGAGCGGTGGCGATGGCATCAACGACTCCTGCGATGGCGGCGCGAACACGGACGCCCTGAGCGGGGGAGCGCTGAGCAGCGGTTGCGAGACAGTCATCAGTGTTCCGTAGTCCGTAGCTCGTAGTCCGTAGTCCGTAGTCCGTAGTCCGTAGTTCGTGGGCGGGGCCAGTCGTCGGTTTCCGGCGGCTGGCTCTGTTTTCGCGCGATCGGCGATGCATCCCCGCTTGGGCGTGGGACGTATACCGAACCATCCACCCCCGGATCTGGAGGTCTGTTCATGCGCGTTGATCGATTCCTCGTCGTGCTGCTCCTGCTGATCGCGCTCTGCGGGCGGAGCGTCCCATCTTCTGCGGCGGTTACCTGCCTTGGGCAAACCGTGACCAGGACGGGCGCGGGCACCATCGCCGGGACGCCTGGCAACGATGTGATCCTCGGCTCCAGCGGCAAGGACCACATCGACGGCAAGGGCGGCAATGACACCATTTGCGGAGGTGCTGGCGATGATCTGATCGTGACCGGCTCCGGGAACAGCACGGTCGATGCCGGTCCGGGCAACGATCACGTCGAGATGGGGATGGGCGCGAACAAGGTTTCGGGTGGGGACGGACGGGACGATATCACCGGCAATGATGGCGTCGATGAACTGAACGGCGATACCGGAAACGACACCCTGCGCGGCCTTGGTTCGGTCGATACCATCCGCGGCGGCGACGGGAACGATTCGCTGGCCGGCGGAGATGGCCAGGATCAGCTGTACGGCGGCGCGGGCGATGACAAGATCACGCTGGGCAATGCCGACGATCGCGCCTATGGCCAGGATGGGAAGGATCGCATCTACGGTCAGAACGGGGACGATTTCATCGACGGCGGGCCGGGCAACGACTCGTTCTCCGGGAACGATGGTAACGATTTCGAACGCGGCCAGGATGGCGACGACAAGATGGTTCTCGGGGCCGGGGATGACTATGGCGAAGGAGGCCCCGGGAACGATCGTCTGTATGGCCAGGACGGAAGCGACGCCTTTCACGGTAACGACGGCGACGATTACCTCTCCGGCAATAACGATAACGACCTGCTGGTGGGCGATGCCGGGAATGACGAAATCCACGGCGGGTTCGGCAATGACCACATCGGGTACACGGACGCCAGCCTCAACATCGATGAAGAGCCGGGCAACGATCACCTGTTTGGCGACGACGGCAACGACTTCATCATCGGCGGTTCCGGATCCGACTACATCGAAGGCGGCACCGGCAAGGACGGCATCAATGGGGACTGGTCGGTCATCTTTGGTCCGAGTTTCGCCATCTCCAATTCGTCCGACGAGATCCACGGCGGTGAGGGCGACGATTCGATCGCTGCCGGTGGAAACGCCTACCTGATCGAATCCGAGACCAACTATCTCTACGGAGACGCCGGGAACGATCATCTTTCGGCGGGGTCGGGTGGTGAGCAGCAGTCCCAGGGAGATGGGGGCGACCAGATCCACGGCGGCGATGGAGACGATGAGATTTTCGGCATTTCGGGGCGGGATACCGAACTGGGCGAGGCGGGGAACGATCTCCTGCACGGCTACTTTGGTGATGACAACCTTTCCGGCGGCGACGGTAACGATGTCATTGATGGTGGAGGTGGCGACGACACGATTGTGGGCGGGAATGATCACGATGTTCTGTACGGCGACGTTGGAGATTTCGACTCGTTGTACGGCGATGCGGGTCCGGACACGCTCTCTGGTGGGGATGGGACCGACGATTACTGCAATGGGGGCAGCGAGGACGACACGTTTAGCGGAGGGAGTCAGACCGCCTCAGGGTGTGAGGCGGTGAGCAGCGTTCCATAGGTTGGTAGCCCGTAGCCCGTGGTACTTCGCGCCAGGTTGAAACCAGGCGCTAGGGATGCCGACCTCTCCGAGGCCGATGAACGAGGGCGACCGCTGTATCGCCGCATTGCGATGCGGCCTCTGGTTGATCGGCCATGGCGATGGGTTGCAGGGCTGGGTCCGAAACGGTGTCGGTTGATGGCCCCAGGTTGAAACCCGGCGGTAGGGATGCCGACCTCTCCGAGGCCGATGAACGAGGGCGACCGCTGTAGCGCCGCATTGCGATGCGGCCTCTGGTTGATCGGCCATGGCGATGGGTTGCAGGGCTGGGTCCGATCCGGTGTCGGTTGATGGCGCCAGGTTGAAACCAGGCGCTAGGATTGCCGACCTCTCCGAGGCCGATTCCACGACGCCGTCAGCACCATCTGTCGTAGTCCTGTCTCTTATACACATCTGACGCTGCCGACGACGGCACACTCGT
>JAPXRQ010000013.1:10072-32709 GCA_033813515.1 Thermomicrobiales bacterium | reverse complement strand
TAGTTTGGCTCCCCTCGCCGGATCGGCAGGAGGGCATCCAGAAACCGTGCCCGGGTCTGACGATGTTCGGCATCGCCTGGTTGCGGTGTGGCCCGCAGGACGAAGTAGGCATTGGATTCCGGACGGCGGAGTTCGCGTCGATAGGCAGCCATCGGCCAGGGATTGCTGAACGATCGCCGCTCAATGCGATTGACCTCGTCGATATCGTGCATCTGCATCGCGTCGATCTGCAGATCAATGTCGGGAATTGCCTGAATCACGGGAGGGTCCGATGCTCGCGCGGTCCGATTGCCTGCACTGAACCTACCACGCCCCCAGCCTGGCCACAAGACAAGTGCATCACGCCGGACCGCTGCCGGGATGGAGATAGATCGGGGACAGTGCTATCGGGTCGTCTGTCCGGCCAGCAGCCAGGCGGTCTTCGGCCAGATCGAGCAAATCTGATGCCTGTCGATAGCCATCAGGTGCGCCGAGCACGTGAACGCCAGCGTCCGCAATCCGGGCAGCATCACCAGACTGCAGTTCGCCGGCGATCAACCCAATTTCCTCCGCAGCAACCGCTGCCCGAAAATCATCGATCTTGCCGGTGACATACGTTGCGGGATCGGCTGTTGTTGCCCAGACCAGTCGGCTCCGTCCGGCCCGTAGCACGGCCGCGCCACGTATTCCCTCCGGAATCCGCGCCAGGGCTATCGCCATGGTTGGGATACCGATCAGCGGGATTTCGGTTGCCATGGCAAATCCCTTGGCCAGGCTAAGGCCGACCCGCAGTCCGCTGAACGATCCCGGTCCAATTGCGACGGCAACGGCGTCCAGATCGGAAACCAGAATCCCGGCCTGATCCAGCATGGTCTCGATCACCGGTGCGATCGCCGTCGTTCCATGTCGACCGACATCCCAGTTGTGTTCAACCGTTCGCCCACAATGCCGCAATCCGACACATGCCCAGTCGGTCGAGGTGTCGATAGCCAGGATCGTTAGCTTACCCACGATCCGGCTCCGCCACGGTTATCTGGCGTGAATCGCCACCCAGATGCTCGATCGTCACGGTCCAGGTCGGCGCGTCGAGATCACCCGAAAGCCGATCCGGCCACTCGATCAGGGCAACGCCGTCCTCGCGATCGATCACCTCGGTCACACCCGATGAAAAGAGATCGGCGCCTGGTTCGAGCCGGTAAAGATCGAGATGGGCAAGCGTGATCGGATCGCTCCCGAGCACCGCCTGGTACTCGGCAAGGATCGTGAATGTCGGACTCTGCAACGGGACGGTGATACCAAGCGCGCGACCGATCCCTTGCACCAGCGTGGTCTTCCCGGCGCCAAGATCCCCGATCAGGAGCACAACATCTCCCGGCTGCAGACGGTTGGCAATCGATGCCCCGATCGCCGAGGTTTGCTCAGGCGTGGTTGTCGTGGTCATCAGTCCAGCCGCGCCATTCTGTGATCTCGGCAAACGGAGTACGACGCCCGGCCTCTTTCTGGACCGCGGCAAAACCGAGATAGATGAATCCCAGCACCGTGCCCGATCCGGACAAGCCCATCCACTCCGCCACGGCCGGATCGAACATCGGATCGCCCGAGCGCCAGATCGCGGCCAGACCAAGATCATGGGCGGCCAGCAGCATGTTCTGGGCGGCTGCGGCGCCGGACGCGATCTCTTCCAGCTCCGGAGCGGTTGGATCTGGCTCGATTCCGATCGCAATGATGATTGGCGAGCGCAACGCCTTGGCGATCAGTTTCTCCTCTTCGCCAGTCGTATCCCGCCCTTCGCTTTCCATGCGCCGCAGTTTCGACTGGGCCCCAATGCGACCGAATTCTTCCCGTGCCTGACCGGCGATAACCACGAAGCGCCACGGGTTGGTCAGGTGATGGTTCGGCGCCCAGGTGCCGGCTTCGAGGATGGTCTCTATCTGCGCGCGGGTCGGAATCTGATCAGTCTGCTTGCCGAGACTGCGGCGCGTGCGAATGGCCTCAAGTGTTTGCAAAAGGATTGTCCCTGTGTAGACGACTAGCAGCCATCAAGTCTACTGGCCCTGGAAATGGTCGAATCCACCCGCACGAATAATGCTGCGCGCGCCATGTCGCTGCACTCCGATGATGCGCGCATCCGGACCGACTCTCGGCAACACCTGACCAATAATCGTCGCGCGCACACCATTCAGTTCCAGCCCCTCGCTGATCTGATTGCTGAGCCAATCCGGCGCGGTGAAGAGCAACTCGTAATCCTCTCCTCCGTAGAGAGCCAGATCGAGCGCATCATCCCGGAACAATGCCATCACCGCGGCTGGCACCGGGAGATCGCCGAGATTGATCTCGGCATCGGCATTGCTGGCGCGCAACATCTTCAGCAAGTCGGCTGTCAGCCCGTCACTGAGATCCATGCAGCAGCGCACGCCAAACGCGGCCAGGGTGCGACCAGCGATCACCCGCGGCACCGGCAGATGAAGCGCGGCGCGGAGAATATCGGCAGTGGTTGCATGCTTCCGGGGATCGTCCTCCGGCATCAGAGACAACTGCAATCCGGCCGCGGCAGCGCCAATCTCGCCCGTAACCCAGATGCAGTCGCCTGGTACCGCTGCTCGCCTGGTCATGTAACGACCACCGCGTGTCTCGCCGATCACGGTCACAGAGATGGAGATATCAGAGAGCGTTCGGGTGATGTCGCCGCCCGCGATCACGATCCGACCCACTTCGGCGCACTGACCGACGCCCCGATAGAGATCGAGCAGATCCTCGACTTCCTCGCTGCCATTCAGGGACAGGTTGATCGTGGCCAGAATCGGCGTCGCGCCCATTGCCGCAAGATCGGAGAGATTGACTGCCAGCGACTTGTATCCGAGGTCGTGCCAGGAGGTCCAATCGAGCCGAAAGTGAACGCCGGCATTCAGCGTGTCGGTGCTGACGACGATACTCTGGCCCGGATTGACGGACGCGATGGCAGCATCGTCCCCGATCCCCATGATGATGTTCGGCTGGCTCCGCACCCCTGCCGGAAGCACCGATTCCAGTTCCCGGATCAGCGCAAACTCGGAGATGTCCCGTACCTGCCGTTCGGTCACGTCAGCACTCCGCGGTAGACATCCACAGTCTGGCGGGCGGTCCGCTGCCAGGTGAATGTCGCGGCCCGGGCCGGTGCGGCCGCCTGCAATCGCGTCCGAAGCTCAGTGTCTGTCAGCGCGCGCAAAATGCCGGCGGCGATGCTCTCGTCATCAAGTGGATCGACCAGGACGGCGGCATCACCGGCGACCTCGGGTAATGACGAGACATTCGAGGTGACGACCACCGCCCCGCACGCCATGGCCTCAAGCACGGGCAATCCGAAGCCCTCGTAGATCGACGGCACGACAACCGCATCGGCGCCGGAGTACAAACCAACCAGCCCTGCATCCCCGACAAATCCGGTGCGTTTGATGCGGTCCTCGATGCCAGAGGACTTGATCGCCGACTCGATCTCGTCAGTCAGCCATCCCTGGGGTCCGACCAGCACCAGATCGTGCTCGATGTCTGCGTGAAGGTGCGCGAATGCCGCAATCAATCGGGCCAGGTTCTTGCGCGGCTCGATCGTGCCGACGGTCAGCAGATACGGCTTCTCCAATCCGTACTCGCGTCGAACGGAAGCCACCTGCTCTACGGGCGCCGGCGTGAAGTGCGTGTCCACACCGAGCGGGGTGACATGAATCTGTCGCGCCGGTCGCTTGAGCAACTCCTGGACATCCCGGGCAGTGGCCTGCGACGGCACCAGGATGGCATCGGCATGATATGCAGCGTGGGCGATCAGCGCCTTGAGGTACGCCCAGCGTTTGCGGGTGACCTGGTCAGGAAAGCGCAGGAAGGCGAGATCGTGAATGGTGACGACCTTTTTGATCCGTACCGGCTGCAGCGGAATGGTGTTCACCGGGCCGTGGAAGAGATCAAACCCACCGGCACGAAGACGACCCGGAAGCCGCACATGCTCCCACTGGATGCGCTGGCGTGGACTGCCTGCTGCAACTGATGTCTGCTGGACCGTGATTCCCGGCCAATCTGGCTCGGCCTCGGCGGAAACAAAAGCCGTGCATGTGTCATCGTCCAGAAGCGGACCGAAATTGGCGAGCAATCGATCAATGTAGCGACTTATTCCGGTCTGCCGGTAATCCTCTCCGACCGAATAGAGCAGGGCATTGACGGCGATATTCATGCGCGGAACCCAACCCGGCGTGTATGCGAGACATCAGACGACAATTGGCAGTGGATTACAGGCTCAATGGTATGCTGACCCGGTGATACGGGAGCGTTTGACGCTACCGCCACCGTGTGATCTGGAAACGGCTCCTGGCCACCCTCTGCGCACCGCATTGATTGAGTTCCGAACCTTGATGCAAAACCCATGCTGAAGTCTGCTCGCCTGAGCCCGGCCACCCGTCGCAAGATCGAGTCGTCGCTCACCCAGTTCGAAACAACCCTGCCCTTTCAACTCGATGCCTTCCAGCAGGATGCCATCCGGACGCTGCTCGCTGGCGACTCGGTCATGGTCGCAGCCCCAACCGGAAGTGGCAAGACGGTTGTGGCCGAGTTCGGCATCTACGATGTCTTTCGCTCGACGGCGCGGGTCTTTTACACCACACCGATCAAGGCCCTGTCGAATCAGAAGTACCGCGACCTCCGCGCGACCTACGGTGATGAAGTCGGTCTGCTGACAGGCGATGTCTCCGAAAATCGGGATGCGCGGGTCATCGTCATGACGACCGAAATCCTGCGCAACATGCTTCTCCAATCGCCGTGGGAACTGGATGACGTCGATATCGTCATCTTCGATGAAATCCATTATCTGGCTGATCCTGAACGCGGCACCACCTGGGAAGAGGCGATCATCCTCTGCCCCGAGCACGTGCAACTGATCTGCCTCTCGGCGACGGTCACCAATGCCCCGGAAATCGCCCAATGGATCGGCCGCACCCACCGACCCATCCGCCTGATCACCCATGAGCAACGACCTGTTCCCCTGGCGCTCTACTACTACCACGACAAGGAACTGAAGACAGTCGTCGATCACACCGGCGAGAACGTCGCGTCGTTCGGCAACATTGGTGGCGAGCAGCGCCGGCAGATGAATCGGGACCGCGGCCGCCGTTCGGGCAAGGACCGTCTCCCGACCGAGATGGAAGAAGCACCGGCCGACGCGATTGTCGAGGCATTGAGCAAGGCCGATATGCTCCCGGCGATCTATTTCCTCTTCAGCCGGGCCGATTGCCAGACCTGCGCCGAGCGGATGCATACGACGCATCCCAACTTCATCCCTCGATCAGTCCACGTTCAGGTCAATCAGGTGGTCGAGCGCTATCTGGCAATTCTGCGGCCGGAAGATCACGAACTTGAGCAGGTGCAGGCGATCGTCCGGCTGGTCCGCAATGGCATTGCCTTCCACCATGCCGGTCTCCTGCCGATCCTGAAGCAGCTGGTCGAGACACTCTTCGCGGATGGTCTGCTCCAGGTGGTCTTCGCCACGGATACGCTGGCACTCGGCGTCAACATGCCTGCCCGCACCGTGGTGATCGGCAAGATGACCAAGTGGGATGGCCGACGCCGCCGCGCGTTGACTACGAACGAGTTCCAGCAGATGGCGGGACGAGCAGGGCGCCGCGGGATGGACGCCTTTGGCCACGTCGTGGTGCCGCATTCGCCGTGGATGCAATACAAGGAAGTGCTTCAGATCGCGACCGGACCGCTGGAACCGGTGCGCTCTGCGTTCGCCGTCCGATACAACACCGTCCTGCATCTCTGGGATCCGCCCGAAGGCGAGCGCGTCCGCCAGATGCTGCGTCAGTCTCTTGCCCAGTTCCAGGCCGGGGAGCGTCTGCGCCAGCTCGAATACGACATCATCGAGGTTGGCGGCGATATCCTCGCCATCACCGAGGATCCCGAATTCCACCCAGATCAGATCGCCGATTACGAGCGCATCGAGAGTCTGCTCAAGTCTTCGCGGCAGCAAATCCGCCGGCTTGAACGGGAACTTGCCGATCTGGACAAGGATGTCGTCGGCGCGACTCCCTGGGGCGAGTTCAACCGACAGGCATTGCGTCGCCTCTTTCGCCATGCGCCGCCCGGTGTCGTGCTCTTCCATCGCGAATTCGGATGGGGCGTCTTTGTTGCCCGGTCAGAATCCGCCGGTGGCCTTGGATTGGTTATCTTCGGCGATCATTTGGAAGCCGTCGGCGAGTATCGTCAGGTGCTGTACGTCTCTGATACCCATCGCGTCGCTGTCCCGGATGATCTGACACTGGCCGTGACGCAAGGGCTCGAGCCGTCCGCCGACGCCATGCGAGCCGTCTCGGAAACCATCGATTACACCCAATTGCCTGATGTGCTGGCCGAGATGGACGAGTACCAGCAGCGATTGCGGTCCAAGCAGGCTGAGGATCTGGTTCGCATACAGGACGAACTGATCCAGGTGCAGTCGGATCAGGATGCGCTCGAACAGGAACGGCAGGCGCATGCCTATCAGGATGGCGAACTGCTGGCCGAGCACCGCACCAGATTCCGGCGCGTATCTGAACTCGAGCAGGAGCGGGCGGGCCTTGAGGACCTGCTCATCCGTGAAACCGATGCCGAGGAGCAGCGTGTCCAGGCAGTTATCTGGGGCATCCGCGAAGTGCTCCACCGTTTCAGTTACATGCGCCGTGGATACGCCACCGAGAAGGCCGACATGCTGGCCGGAGTCTTCGATAACGACGGTCTGATTCTCTGCGAACTGGTTGATCGACGCCTGTTTGATGGCTTGCCACCCGAAGATCTGGCCGAAATCTTCTCCTGGTACTCGTTCGATCGGGAGATGCGCTACGCCAACGGCTTCACCCTCTCGCCCGAACTGACCCGGGTGCGCCGCCGCATCGAGGAAACCGAACGCGCCGTCATTGGTGAGGAGCGCGAACATCGCCTCTTCATCTCCGGCGGCCACAACGCCACGTTCTATGGCGCCGCCCGGGCCTGGTGCACCGGCACAACCATGGCCGATATCGCCGAGAAGATTGCGCTCTCGGAAGGCGACCTCGTCCTGACCTTCAACAAAACGATCGATCTGATCCGCCAGGTCCGCGAGATGCTGGAGGATGTCCTGCCCGAGCATCCGCTGATTGGGCCGTTGCGACGGGCCGAACGCCTCTTGTGTCGCGGAATCGTCGAGCAATCGTTGGCAATCGGCTTTGCGCCCCTGGACGAAGTCGACACCGCCCTGCAGGAGACGATCACGACCGCGGACGAGCCGGATCTCGAGACCGAATCCGCTCCGGCCGGGTCGGACGCAACCTAGCCGCCAGACACCTTCATCTGCTCACCTTCGCCCACTGCGGGTTGCTGCCTCGTGACATTGGGGCCGTTCGTTCAGTTGCGTATTTGCGCATGATTCACTACTATCCCTCGCAAGGCACCCCCGGCTGAATCCACCACCTTTGCGCCTCTCACTGGAGGGAAGCGATGCATTACCCGCGTTCACTCGTTGCCGCGTTGCTCATGCTCGCTGGATTTGCGCTGGCCCATCAGCCTGCCGCCGCCGCGACCTGCTTTGATCGCGCCGCCACCATTACTGGCAAGGGCACGATCAACGGCACACCAGGCAACGATGTCATCCTCGGCTCAACCTTCAATGACACGATCGATGGCAAGGGTGGGACCGACTACATCTGCGGCATGGGCGGTTCCGACAGGATCATCAGTGGCTCGGGGGCAGACCGCATCGATGGCGGCGATGGCAATGACGACATCACCTCAGGCGCGGGTAACGATCGGCTCTTCGGCGGCGATGGCAACGACAAACTCCGGGGTGAAGGCGGGGATGACCGGATCGAGGGCGGCGAGGGCGACGATTCTCCAGCGGGAGGCGATGGCAACGACACCCTGCTGGGTGGCGATGGCGACGACAAAATGACGCTCGGCGCCGGCAATGACACCGCTACCGGTGGCATCGGCCGCGATCGCATGTATGGCCAGGACGGCGAAGACGCGATGAGCGGTGAAGAGGGTGACGATTCACTCTCTGCCAACAACGACAACGACACGCTCTCCGGTGGTCCCGGAAACGACAAGATGGTCGGTGGCAATGACAACGAACTCTTCGATGGCGGTCTGGGCGACGATCGCATGTACGGCGAAGCAGGCGATGATCTCTTCACCGATTCTGGCGGGAACAATCTCGTCCGCGGAAACGAAGGTAAGGACCAGATCTCAGTATCGGGCGATATCAGCGGCGGACCGGACAAAGACACCATAAACGGCGACGGTAACATCAAGGGCGATTCCGGAGACGACGTCATCTTCACGTTTAGTGAAGACTCAACCATCAACGGTGGGGATGGGAACGATTTCATCGACGACGGCGATGGCGAAAACACCATTTTCGGAGGCGAAGGGGTTGATTCGGTTCTCGGCGGTAGCGGAGACGAAACAATTGATGGTGGGCCGGGTGACGATCATCTGGGTGGCGGAAACGGAGACGACGAGATTTCTGGCGGTGATGGCGCCGACGAAATCGGAGGTGGGAATGGCGTCGACCGGATCAATGGTGGCCCCGGGGACGACGATGTTTCGGGAGGCGACGACAACGACATCATCCACGGCGACGTTGACAACGACACACTCCGTGGCGATTCCGGCCAAGACTCGATTTTCGGTGATGCCGGCAACGACATTCTTTCGGGAGGGTCGGATGATGACAGCATCCAGGGTGGCGATGGCGACGACAGGATCAATCTCGATCAACACGGTTCCGGCGAAAAGGCATTTGGCGGTGCTGGGAACGATGTGATCAACGGGAGCGCAGCCGCAGACACCCTGAACGGCGATGCCGGTGAGGACCGTATTGACGGCAACGATGGATTCGATGTCATCAATGGCGGCGCCGATGCGGACCTGATCTCGGGCGATCTCGGTAACGACACCATCCATGGCGATGGTGGCAACGATGTGATTTCCGGCAACGACGGCAACGACGACATCTCGGGAGACTTCGAGAACGACGACCTCTACGGTGGCAACGGTTCAGACAAGCTTGATGGCTCGGTCGGCACTGACGACATGGACGGCGGACCAGACAGTGACCGATGTCTCGGATCCGTACCACCAGCAACCAAAGTGAATTGCGAAGTCCTCACCTGAGGCGATTTAACCTCAGGCCGACCACCACACCCCCAGTTGTGAAGGATCGTCATGATGTTCGCTCGCGTTTTGGTTTTCCTGCTCATGTTGCTTGTGGTGGCTGCGATACCCCAGGGTCAGGTTGCCGCCGCAACCTGCTTTGATCGCGCCGCCACAATCACGGGCAAGGGCACGATCAATGGCACACCCGGCAACGATGTCATCCTCGGCTCGACCTTCAATGACACGATCGATGGCAAAGGCGGCACCGACTACATCTGCAGCGGGAGCGGCAATGATCGCATCGTGTCTGGATCCGGGGCGGATCGCATTGATGGCGGCGATGGCAACGACGAGATCACCTCGGGTGCCGGAAACGATCGCCTCTATGGTGGAGAGGGCGCCGACAAGTTGCGCGGCGAAGGCGGGGATGACCGGATCGAAGGCGGCGAGGGCGACGATTCTCCAGCGGGAGGCGATGGCAACGACACCCTGCTGGGTGGCGATGGCGACGACAAGATGACCCTTGGCGCCGGCAACGACACCGCTACCGGTGGCATCGGCCGCGATCGCATGTATGGCCAGGACGGCGAAGACACGATGAGCGGTGAAGAGGGTGACGATTCACTCTCTGCCAACAACGACAACGACACGCTCACCGGGGGTCCCGGGAACGACAAGATGGTCGGCGGCAACGGCAACGATCTCTTCGATGGCGGTGCTGGCAACGACCGCATGTATGGCCAGAACGGAAACGACAGTTTTGGTGGCGGTCCGGGTTTGGATCTCGTCAGGGCCAACAGCGGAAACGACATCGTAGATGGCGGCTCCGACGCAGACGACCTGAGCGGTGGTCCGGGCGACGACTCGATCACAGGTGCCGATGGTGACGATCTCATCGCAGGTGATAGCGGCGCCGACACGATCCAGGACTCCCTCGGGAGCAACACGCTCGACGCCGGGGATGGCAACGACAATGTCGTTACTGGCGATGGAGACGACCATGTCTCGGGCGGTGCCGGAGATGACACGATACAAACCGGTTATGGCAGGGATACGGTCAACGGGGGTGAGGGCAACGATATCGCCTACGGGGGCAGAGATAGCGACTACATGGATGGTGGCCCCGGCGACGACACGCTCTCCGGTGATGAAGAAGGCGACACCGTTCAGGGCCGGGAGGGCAATGATCAGCTCGCTGGCGGCTCTGGTGGTGACGGTGTCTTTGGTAATGAGGGAAACGATGTCCTGAACGGAGGCGACGGGGTCGATTCTGTCCATGGCGGCGAGGGCGATGATCAAGTTTCAACCGGCGGGTCGTTTGAACCCGATCTTTTCCTGGAGGATGCAAAGGGGGATTCGGGGGACGATGTCCTGTATGGCGGTCCATTCCGGGATGAACTTAGGGGCGGACAGGGCAACGACATCATGTACGGCTATCAGGGCAACGATGTCATCCGGGGAGAGGCCGGTATCGACGTCGCCTCTGGCGGAGAAGGCAGCGACGACATTCACGGCGGCACCGAGGAAGACACGCTCAGTGGTGACGACGGCAACGACTACCTTTACGGCGATGAGCACGATGACTGGCTATTGGGCGGATTTGGCAACGACTACCTCGAAGGTGCGGATGGCGCAGACACCCTGAATGGTGGTCCCGACTCGGACACCTGTGCAGGAACGGACCCTCCGGATGTCTTGATCGGTTGCGCTCCATAGCGCCTCGTAAGAAAGTTGCGGCAACGATGAAATGGATCTCTGCATCCTCGGCGTTTTCACTCGTTTTCCTGTGTTTCGCTATGCTCACGCAACCTGCGGCCGCCGCGACCTGCTTTGATCGCGCCGCCACGATCACCGGCAAGGGCACGATCAACGGCACGCCAGGCAACGATGTCATCCTCGGTTCGGCCTTCAATGACACCATCGATGGCAAAGGCGGCACCGACTATATCTGCGGCGGCAGCGGCACCGATCGCATCGTCAGCGGTTCTGGCGCAGACCGTATTGATGGTGGAGATGGCAATGACGACATCACCTCAGGCGCGGGCAATGATCGGCTCTACGGAGGCGATGGCGCTGACAAGTTGCGCGGCGAATCCGGGGATGACCGTATCGAGGGCGGTGAAGGTGACGACTCCTCGGCCGGCGGTGATGGCACTGACACCATCCTGGGCGGCGATGGCGACGACAAGATCACCATGGGCGCTGGCGACGACAACGCGGTGGGTGATGCCGGGCGCGATCGCATGTATGGCCAGGATGGCAATGATGTCTTCCAGGGCGGCGATGGAAATGACTCAATCTCGGCGAACGCCGGCAATGACAACATCGCCGGGGGAATCGGCGACGACAAACTGGTCGCCGGAACGGGTGACGACCTGATCTCAGGCGAGGATGGCGACGATCGCATCTATGCCGAGGATGGAAACGACCTGGTAGTTGCTGGAAGCGGACTCGATTATGTCCGCGGCAATGCCGGGGATGATGAGATCCATGGTTTGGGCGATTCGGATCGACTTGGCGGCGGCCCGGGTGACGACACCATGGACGGCGGAACCGGAGACGATGAACTCCTGGGGGACAGTGGCAAGGACAAGCTCTACGGCTCGGATGGCGATGACTACATCAACGGCGGAATCGACAACGATCTCCTGGTGGGTGGCTTCGATCGGGACAATCTCAATGGAGGAGATGGCGACGACGAAATCTATCCAGGACTAGGAGACGATGTCGCTTGCGGAGACGGCGGCAATGACTTGATGATCGCGTCTGGCGACTCCACCAACATGTATGGGGGTTCCGGCTCTGACACCATGCAGGGCAGCTCCGATCATGACACCATCTCTGGCAACGGCGGCGACGACGTGATCTCCGGAGGCGGCGGAGCCGATGCGCTCTATGGCAATGAGGATCACGACGTCATCGATGGTGATGGAGGTGATGATTTCCTTTACGGTCGAGAAGGCCCGGATCTGCTGCGCGGAGGAGATGGTCTTGATCGCATCTGGGGCGATCAAGATACGGATACGATCTTCGCGGGGATCGGGGACGATCATATCTCGGGCGGCGACGGCGGCGACACCATCGCTGGCGAAGATGGAAACGACCAAATCGACGGGCTGGCCGGTGACGATTGGCTCCTCGGCAACAACGGTAATGATGACCTCGATGGCGGAGATGGCTTCGACACCCTTGATGGTGGACCGAATACCGACACTTGTGCGGCGGGCGAAGTCAATCCCGGGTGCGAAGTGATCGTTCCCTGATGTGCACCGTGCCCAATTGACGCGTCCGGATTCGGCTGGTAGGTTGAAACGCAATCGAAGACAGGCTGCGACGAGGACACGCTCGCGACAGGCGATTGATGCAGAGAACCGCGGAATGCTGCGAAGCGGGATCACAAGCGTCGACTGAGCAAGACCTCCGAGCCTTGCCCCCAACGGTGATCAGATGATCATCCAGTAGGCGGCAACGGTGGCTTCGGCCAAACGGCTCCCGTTATCGAGCCGCCGCATTGCGATCCTGATCGTCGTGCGGAAAGGCTGCGGACAATGTCTGCGGCAAATTGGGGTGGTACCACGGGCAAGACACCGCTCGTCCCCTGCGCGGGGATCGGCAGGTGTCTTTTGCATTTCTGTGGCAGAGACTCCCACTCATCCCCGCAAGCCAGTGTCATCGATTGTCGGTCCCTGAGCAGGAGCCATCGGTGATGTACTCGTCCAATTCACCTCGCGTGTCCGGTATCCCCAAACGGACCTGCAAGCGTCGGGCGTCGGGCCAACCGGACCGCGACGCCTGATCGGCACATTCCCCTCCTGAAAACCTTGTCCTGCAGCGCGAATCCATCGGGACTGCGCTGCCCATTGGCGCATCCCTGCGGACTGCGCACGCCAATTCGTTCTTCCCGAATCACGCAATGGAGAATCAAATGACTACTGCACCCACCCTGTTGACCGGAGCCTTCACTGCCCTCGTTACTCCGTTTCGCCACTGTGCAATCGACGAACAGGCTCTGCGCAACCTCGTCGAGTTTCAGATTTCGTCCGGAATCAATGGCATCGTGCCGTGCGGTACAACAGGCGAATCCGCCACGCTGTCCGAGGCCGAACACGCCCGGCTGATTGAGATCGTGATTGAGCAGACTGCCGGCCGCGTCCCGGTCGTGGCTGGCGTCGGATCGAACAACACCGCTGTCGCGATTGAACGTGCCCGCCATGCCGCCCATGCCGGAGCGGACGCACTGCTGGTAGTTGCTCCCTGGTACAACAAGCCAACCCAGACCGGCATGACAGCCCACTTCACCGCAATCGCCGATGCGACCGATCTACCGTTGGTTCTGTACAACGTTCCCGGCCGGACCGGTGTGACCATCACCCCCGAAACCGTTGTCACGCTGGCGCAGCATCCAAATATCGTCGCGATCAAGGAAGCAAGCGGGTCTCTGGATGCAGTCAGCCAGATCGTGGGCGAAACCGGGCCAGACTTCGTCGTCCTAAGCGGAGACGACTCGCTAACCCTGCCGATGATCAGCGTCGGCGCCCGGGGTGTGATCTCGGTGGCGTCCAATGTCGTTCCGGGCGAAGTCTCCAGGCTGGTTGCGCTCGGGCTACGCGGAGATGTTGTCGCTGCCCGTCAAATGCATCACGCACTCTTCCCGCTCTTCCGGGCAATGTTCCTCGAAAACAATCCGACTGCAGTCAAAACCGCCATGGACATCCTCGGACTGTGCTCGGACGAACTTCGGCTGCCGCTGGTGCCTCTCTCGCCAGGCAATCGCGAGACAATCCGGCAAGCGATTGCTCCGTGGATCAGGGCCGGGCAGGTGGCAGCATGAGCCCCATCGGGATCATTCTGTTCGGTGGCAACGGACGCCTGGGGTCCGCCATTCGCGACCAGATCGAACGCGATCCAGAGACAGAACTGATTGCATCGATCGGACGGGACACGGTGTTCGAGATGGGAACCGCCCTGCCATCTACGCCGGTGGTCGTGCTGGATGTCAGTTCGCCAGCAGGCACGATGGATGCACTGAGTCTGGCGCTGCCGCGACAGATACCGTTCATCACCGGAGTGACCGGGCATTCGCCCGACCAGCGGGAGCGGATAGGGGAGGCGGCAGGCACGATCCCTGTGCTCGTTGCGGCTAACTTCAGCCTCGGTATCACCGTGCTGCTGGAAGTCCTGCCGTTCCTGGTAGGTGCATTTCCCGATGCCGATCTGGCCATTACCGAAGTCCACCATCGTGCCAAACGGGATGCACCATCTGGCACGGCCCTTCGCCTGCGCGCGGCAATGGCGGCGTCCGATTGTCAGGAGTCCGATCAGACCGAAATACCCGTCTTTTCGATCCGGGCAGGCACCAACCCGGGGGAGCACACGGTCCTGATAGCAGGAACGGGGGAGGAACTCCAGGTCACCCATCGCACCATCGATCGGTCCGCATATGCGGCTGGTGCACTTGGCGCGGCCAAATGGCTGAGTCATCGCCCTAACGGGGCATATGAGATGACCGACCTGATTGGGCTAGCCCGATCCGGAGCGCGGTCACGTAGTGGCAATGACTATGGTCCAGTTGTGCTATGACCCATGTGACCGTACACTCATGCCAAGTTCGGGTGGTTTGTAGAGGGAAATGCGAACCGAACCCGTCGCTTCCATGGCCTGGAAACGAGATATGACGCACGGTGGCCCGAAGCGCTGTGCATCCCCGTTTGCAGCCGCAAGGCAATGTCCTCACATTTAAAGGATGACAAATGAGCGACACGATTCGCGTCCTTATCGTAGAGCGGGAACCACTCTTTCGCCGTGGGCTGGCTGGATGCCTGGCGACTGATGGCTCGCTCGAGTTGGTTGGTTCGGTTGGGACGGCCGAAGAAGGCTACAAGGTGGCAGACGAGCAAGTGCCCGATGTCATGCTTGTTGGAACAACACTGAACGACGGCCCCGGGCTGGCCGCCGCAGGTGAGTTCCGGCGCCGCTATCCATCCATCGCCGTTATCGTCGTCGCGGCCCAGGAGTCCGACGATGAACTGTTCGCTGCAATCCGGGCAGGCGCCTCAGCATATTGCGGACAGGATATTGAGGAAACCAAGCTGATCACGTTGATCAAGCGCTCCGCCACTGGCGAGTATGTGATCAATGAACAGCTGCTGGACAAGCCGTATGTCGCCGCCCGCGTCCTGGAGCAATTCCGCTCCGCGACCAGCAGCGATCTGGCGCCGCACAGTGCGTATGCGCCGCTGACCGATCGGGAACTCGAAATCCTGCGCAAGGTCAGTGATGGCATGACGAATGCCGAGATCGGATACGCCCTCGGAATCAGTGCCCAGACGGTTAAGAATCACGTCACATCGATCCTCCGCAAGCTGGCCGTCAACGACCGCACACAGGCTGTCGTGACTGCCCTCAAGCGGGGATGGCTCTCGATTGACGACTCCCCACCCAGCACCCGCAACGGTGTGGCGGTGACCGCTGGAGAGCGCAAACGCTAACCAGTCAGCACGCGCAATCATCACAGGCCCCGGTCGTCACCAACGATCGGGGCTTTTTGCTGCGAGCAATGTGTCACTGGCTGATACAATCCCAGCCACTACCAGAAGACGATTCATGGCCATGGTGGGCATGGATCGACCTGTTCGAGGAGCAAGCGAAACGCCATGGTTCTAAGCAGTTATCGCGGTGCCCGGGTCCGGCGGAAGGAAGATCCCCGACTGATTACCGGTGGATCGACCTACGTTGACGACCTGCAACTTCCAAACATGCTTCACGCCTCATTCGTGCGTAGCCCATACGCGCACGGCATCCTGAAAGGCATCGATGCATCCGAGGCATTGGCCGTGCCCGGAGTGATCGCGGTCTACAGCGCCGATGATCTGCGCGATGTCATGCCGATGCATTTCCCACCGCCTCCGGGTGAGATGGGAGCCGAAAAGTCTGAAGAGATCATCGAAGAGGACACGATCGTCGTCCCCCAGATCACGGCGTTGGCTATCGACAAGGTTCGGTTTGTCGGGGAGCCCGTTGCGGTCCTGATCGCGGAGACCAAGGCAATCGCCGAGGATGCCGTATCGCTGGTCTACGTTGATGTCGAAGCGCTTCCGGCCGTCGTCAATCCCTACGACGCGATGGAAGACGGTGCACCGCAGCTTTACGATCAGGTCAAGAACAATATTGGCGTTATCGAAGAGACCATTCATGGCGACGCCGACGCTGCCCTGGCCAGTGCGCCGGTCAAAATCAAGGCGCGCATTCGATCCCCTCGTTGCCACGCCGTCCCAATGGAGAACCGCGGCATCCTCGCCCATCCGGATCCAATCCTTGGCGGTATGACCTTCTGGTCGTCCACGCAGGCGCCGCACTGGAATCGCAATTCGATCGCCGAGGCGCTGGACCTGCCACAGAGTTCGGTCCGCTGCATTGCCCCCGAGGTCGGCGGTGGATTTGGCGCCAAGATTGGTGCATACGTCGAAGAATTCGTCGTTGCGGCCGCGGCCTGGAAACTGCAGAAGCCGGTCAAGTGGATCGAGAGCCGCAGCGAGAGTTTCCTTGGCACCTCCAAGGGGCGCGATCAATGGGCTGATTTCGAGGCTGGCGCCGATGAATCCGGCAAGATCGTTGCGCTCAAGGCTCGCGTTATCCTCGACAGCGGCGCCTATCCCAAGGACCTCGGCCTCGCCTGGTCGACCTGGGTGATGTCGACCGGCCCGTACAGCATTCCGAATCTCGATTACCGCGTTACCGGCGTCTACACCAACACGATGGCCAACGGCGCGTATCGTGGCGCTGGTCGACCGGAAGCTGCCTTCTACCTCGAGCGGGTCATGGACCTTCTCGCGGACGAGGGCGGAATCGATCCGACCGAGGTTCGCCGGGCCAACTTCCTGCAGCCCGATCAGTTCCCGTACACCACACTCTCCGGTGAGCATTACGACACGGGCGAGTACGAGAAGCCGCTCGACAAGGCAATCGAAATTGCCGACTACGCCGGTCTGCGCAAGTGGCAGGCGGAAATGCTGGAGGAGGGCCGCCACATCGGTATCGGTGTTGCGTCCTATGTGGAGATCTGCGGATTCGGTCCGTACGACAGCGCCAAGGTTCGGGTTGAGCCGAGCGGCGCCGTCTCGATCTTCACCGGTGTTTCTCCGCACGGTCAGGGCACGGAGACAACCTTCGCCCAGATGACCGAGCAGCACCTCGGTGCATCGTTCGATTCGGTGGTCGTCCATCACGGTGACACGAACACGAATCCGCAGGGCAACGGCACCATGGGCAGCCGTGGTCTTGCCGTCGGTGGCGCCGCGCTGCTGATGTCCCTGAACAAGATCAAGGCGAAGGCAATGCAGATTGCCGCCAGCATGCTCGAAGCCTCCGAAAGTGACATCGAGATGGTCGACGGCAAGTATCAGGTCAAGGGTGTGCCCGATCGCGGCGTTTCCCTCGCCGATATTGCGGGCCGCGCCTACAGCGGAGATATGCCAGACGAGATCGAGATCGGTTTGGAGACCACATCGTTCTTCAAGCCGTCCGACGAGACCTTCCCATTCGGGACGCATATCTCGGTCGTCGAAGTCTTCCCCGAAACGGGCGAGATCACGCTCATGCGGCACGTCTCGGTCGATGACTGCGGGAACATCATCACCCCGTTTCTGGTCACCGGCCAGGTCCACGGAGGACTTGCCCAGGGCATCGGACAGGTGATCCTGGAAGAGATTCACTACGATGAGGACAGCGGCGAACTGCTGACCGGCACGCTCAACGATTACGCGATGCCGAAGGCGGATACATTCCCGTTCAACTTCGAGTCACACCACACCACAACGCCGACGTACATCAATCCGCTCGGCGCCAAGGGAATCGGCGAGGCCGCAACAATCGGCGCGACGCCAGCCGCCACCAATGCGGTAATCGACGCGCTGTCTCACTGGGGCATCACGCACCTGAACACCCCGTTCACACCGGAGAAGGTGTGGCGGGCGATCAGCGAGGCATCGGCCACCAGCTCGGCGGCCGACTAATCAGACGAACTGGCAAGGCGGAGTCGGGCAACCGGCTCCGCCTTTGCTATGCGTGTGACAGCGGCCCTGTTCCGGGATACTCCAGTTGCGGACCGACACTGTCCCGCTGCATGACATTGCCCATCTTGGTTTGTTCACGCGCATGCCAGGCGGCCAGATCAGACAGGCGATCGTGCGTCCCGGCCAGCGCAGTTCGCACCCGGCGCGGTGCTGTCCCGCCGGGGATATCGCGCAGAGCAATACTTTCGGCCGCGGTCAACGGCGGAATCTCTTCCGCAAAGACGGGATGGACGGCGGCCCATTCTTCCGGGGACAGCTGATCAAACGTGCGCCCCTCGTCTCCGCACCGGCGGACCAGCATTCCAATCACTTCGTGTGCTTCCCTGAACGGAACCCCGTGTTTGGCAAGCACATCGGCCGCGTCGGTCGCCAGCGTGAAATCGGCCACAGCTGCAGCGGCCAGTCGCTCGGTCCGGAAGGTCACCGATCGGATAGCGGGTGGAAGAATCTGCAGGATACCGACGATGGTATCGACCGCGTCGAACAGCCCTTCCTTGTCTTCCTGCATGTCGGTGTTGTGCGTCAGCGGAAGCCCCTTCATCACGGTCAGCATCCCGATCAGGTGCCCGTAGAGCCGGCCAGTCTTGCCGCGCGCGAGTTCCGCCACATCCGGATTCTTCTTCTGCGGCATGATCGAACTTCCGGTGGCAAAGGCATCGCCAAAGGTGATGTAGCCCACCTCGCCAGATGACCACCAGACCAGCTCCTCGCAGAGCCGCGAAATGTGGGTCCCCGTCAGTGCAACATCGAAGAGCGTCTCGATCATGGGATCGCGATCGGCAATGGCATCCATCGAGTTTCGCGTGATTCCGGAAAAGCCAAGATCATCGGCCACTGCCGAGCGATCGATTGGATAACTCGTCCCGGCCAACGCCGCCGACCCCAACGGCGAGCGATCCATCCGGATATAGGTCTGCTGAAAGCGCTCCAGATCCCGCTCGAACATCGAGACGTAGGCGAGCAGGTGATGACCAAGCGTGACCGGCTGCGCGCGCTGCGTGTGCGTGAAACCGGGCATGACCGTCTCGACGTGATCGGCGGCGATTTCGGTCAGCGCATTGGTCAGATCGAGCAGCGCCCCGGAAATCCGGAGGACGGCACCCTTCAGCCAGAGCCGCATATCCGTACTGACCTGATCATTACGGCTTCTGCCGGTATGCAGTTTGGCCTGGACCGGACCAACAATCTCCCGCAATCGGCGCTCTACGCCGGAGTGGACATCCTCGTCCTCCATGGTGAACGAGAGGGTGTTGGCATCGGCCTCGTCCCAAATCTGCCACAGTCCGCGTTCAATCTCGGCGGCCTCTTCCGGCTCGATGATCTGCTGCTTGCCCAGCATGCGGACATGGGCAACATTGCCGCGAATGTCCTCATACAGGAACCGCACATCGAACCCGATCGAACCCGTAAAGGCGAGACTGCGCAGATCGGGAGCATCGCTAAATCGACCAGACCAGCGTGTCTTGATTGGTTGCGTCATTTAACTGCTCCCCCGGGCAATATCATCTGATTCCAAAAGTGCATAACAGGCATGATCGACTCGTTCGCCACCAATCACCAGCAATCCGCGCTGAATACCCTCGAACTGGAAGTCGCATTTCTCCAGCACCCGTCGTGAGGCAACATTCCCGACCGCTGCAACGGCTTCGAGGCGTCCGAGCGCGAGTCCCGCACGATCAAACGCGATCGGGATGATCTGGCTGGTCATCGCCGTCGCGACTCCTCTCCCCTGAAACGTTTCAGCAACCGTGTACCCGAGCGTGGCATCGTTCTGGGTACGATCGGTCGAGAAGAGGGCGACCTGGATCATGCCAATCGGCCGCTGCTCGTACTCGGCGATCCAGTAAAAGCGGCCAACGCTCGGATTGGTCAGTGGCGCATCGACGGTCTCGTTGAGAATGCCGCGAATCTGATCGAGCGTGCGAACGGGAGACGCCTGAAAGCGGCGACTGCTCGGTTGGGTGCGCATTTCTGAGACGAATTCGGTATCGCTCAGCCGTGCCCGACGCAATGTGATGTTGAGCGGATCGATCTGCACGACAATAATGCCTCCAGCGCTGATTCTGGCATATTCGACGAGGGATTTTGTGACAACGCTGGTAACTGGTGGGATCGGATGGGTCCCCAGCCATATTGTGCGGACGCTGGCGACCTCGGGAGAGCCCGTCATCGTGCTCGATCTGATGGAGCCGGACGACCTCTTTTGGTCAGTGATCGCTCCTGTGCGCGACCAGGTGACCGTCATCCATGGCGACACAACTGATCTCGCGACCGTGCAAGCCGTTGTCTCGGAGCATGGTGTGGATGCCATCGTGCATGCCGCCGCCATCACACCCCGCCGCGAGCGCGAGATGGCCGAACCGGAACGGATCATTGCCGTCAATCTCGGAGCCCTGATCAACGTCCTGCAAATCGCCCGAACGGTGCCAACAATCCGGCGGACACTATTCATTTCATCCGGTTCGGCGCTGGGCGATGTGCAGGGTGTTGCCGAGGTCGACGAAGACACGCCCTCGGCCGCGGTCGGGCTGTATGGCGTCCTCAAGCACACTGGCGAACGTATCGTCCGGCGCTACCGCGATCTCTATGGGTTGGATGCCTTGTCTGTCCGACTGGCGAATGTCTACGGTCCCATGGAACGCATCACACCCGGATACAGCGGAGCAACTGAACTGCGCGAAATGCTCCGGATCTGGCAGGACGGCGAGACCATCCGGATCAACTCTGCCGAGGGGCCATACCTGGACTGGACCTATGTCGACGATATCGCCGATGGCATCCGCGTCCTGATGGAGGCCGAGCATCCGGAACACGATCTCTACACCCTGACCTGTGGCCAGCAGTACAGCATGGGAGCGGTCCTGGAGCAATTTGCGGCCAACCTACCTGACTTCCGGTGGGAGGTTGTCGAGGCATCATCTGCCAACTATTCGGTATCGGGCGATGCACCAGGTCCAGTGACATCCGGTAAGCGGATGCTGGATGAGTTTGGTTGGTCCCCGGCCACTTCGTTTGACGACGGGATGCGCATGTATCTCGCCTGGATTCAACAGCACGGTGCACAGTAGGAAAGCCCAATGACCGAACGCAACCCCCTTCTTCTCGGACACCTGACCCCGCGCGAACTGGAAGAGAACGGCATCGATACCGCCATCCTTCCGATCGGCGCGACCGAATACCACGGCAACCACCTGCCGTACAGCACGGACACGATCATGGCCGAGGGGCTGGCATTGCGTTTGGCGGCGGAGATCGGTAAGGCCGTCGTGCTGCCACCGTTGGCCTACGGAATGTCGCTCCATCTCATGGCCTGGCCGTGGTCCATGTCGCTCCGGCCAGACACGCTGCAGGCAGTCGTGATCGACATCGCGGAGTCGTTGCTCAATCATGGCATCACCCGCCTGCTGATCGTCTCGACGCACGATGGAAACCCCGCCCCCTCGGAGAACGCCGCCCGCGAACTCAATGATCGGCACGGGATGACGGTGGCCCTGGTTCGGGGATGGCAGGGCATGGCCAACCGCCTGCTCGAGGGAACCTGGCCGATCGACGAGGACCACGGTGGCCGCTCGGAGATGTCGGTCGTCCTCTACCTCGCTCCGCACCTCGCCCAACAGGACCAGGCGATCGATGTGCCCAATCAGAAGATGGACGAACCGGTGCGTGTTTTTGGCTCGTTCGATCGGGTCGTGCCGCACGGATACAGTGGCAAACCGAGTGAGGGATCGGCCGCCGAAGGCGAGGCGATTCTGGATGCGCTCGCTGCTCACCTGGGTCCGTTCCTGCGCCAGTTGTCAGATCAGGGCTGGCAAAACGGCTCCTGGATGAGCGGCATCACGCTGGACTCATAGACCAACGAGCGAGGCAATGCGAAGGATGACCAACACCGTCAATTGATCGGCGGCTGCTCCGACCAGAACTACGTGATCGAATCCAGCCTCGCGTGAACCAGTCGTCGTCCGTTGCGGTGAGTTTCGGGAAAGCTGTCGACTGAATGAATGGCCGTGTGAAGAGCTGGACTGATCCATCGTATCGCCTGGTGGATCTGTCGATGGTCATTCGCAATGTCTTGCCGATCGAAAATGCATTCGTGATGCATCACACGATTGCGGAACAGTCTGATGGAATTGGACCGGCGATGGATGATTGCCCTGGAGCGGCCGCCGGCATTTGGAAACGCTTGCGCTGTGAGCATCCCACCCTTCCATGCCCAAATTCTCGCCTCATAAGTAGCGGATAAAACGGTTGTCCAGAAACCGAATGAAAGACTGGCTACGATCTGATCATCCAGAACCGGGGTGTTGTGTGGCCCGCCCAGTGTCGCAGCCAAATCGGCAACATGAAGTCTTTGTTTTGTCATCAATGCGTACGGAGCATTCCACCAGTCCGTCCTGCCATACCTGGAGATGAATGCGGAGTTGATCGTGTTTCAGAGTGCAAGTTCCGCCCCGTGGAGCG
>JAPXRQ010000013.1:0-10062 GCA_033813515.1 Thermomicrobiales bacterium | reverse complement strand
ATCAATGACTCGCTGAGGGCCAGATTCCAAAAATAGTTTGTCAAAGTCTCCAGGTCATCTGGTGGTGTTGACTCATAGCGCTGGAGACGCACTGCAGGCAGCGTCGGATGCAACTCACGCATAAAACTCTGCCGCATTCGCTACCGCCATTCAGCTAGTTGATCGTTGACAAGCACTCCATGTGTTACTACAGTATGGATGTATTCCCCTGGTTCCACTGACGGTCAAAAGCCGTTACGGCTGGGGGTTCTTCTTGCCCTCCGGACCACAGGTTTCCTACTTCCCCGGAATTGCCGGCTGGAGAAAGTCGTACAAATGTGCGATAGTCGAGCCATGACCCGGACAAGATCCTGATGGCGATCCGCATCGCCCATATCTCCGATACGCACCTCGGTTATCGCACCCATTTCCGCAATGGCACGGATGGCCGCAATCAACGCGCGCTCGATATCGAACAGGCGTACACCCAGGTCATCGATTCGATTCTGGCGCGAGGACCGTTCGACCTGGTGGTGCACACCGGGGACGTTTTTCATCACAGCCGACCGAGCTATTCCGCCGTCGTCTGGTTTATTGCCCAAACCAGCCGCCTGGCTGCACTCAACTGCCCGGTCATCGTCATTGCCGGCAATCACGACACCTCGCAGCTCCGGACGACGGAGACCATCTTCTCCGTCCTTCGCTACTCGCTGCCGTTTGTGACATTCGTCTCCGGCACGCGCCCGGAGGTGATCGAGTTCGCGGACCTCAAGCTACAGGTCGTCGCCGTTCCGCACGGGGCGCTCGAGAATGGATCGCTGGCGCAGCCTCTGGTGCCGGACGGATACCGCTCGATTCTCCTGACCCACGGCCTGGCCCCAACCCTGGCCGACAATCCGCGGCGTGAGGCCGGCGAGACGATTCTCGAGGCAGACATGCTCTCGCCGGGCTACGACGCAATTCTGCTTGGCCATTTTCACCTTCCGGACAAGGTCACCCACAATGCCTGGTATGCCGGCTCGACCGAACGCATCGGATGGAACGATGTCCGGGCCGATCCCGGCTGGAATACGGTGACGATCACCGATGATGGTCAGGTTGAGATCGTGCGAACATCGATCCCGACCCGGCCGATGGTCGAGATCGCAGTCAACGATCCTGTCGGGAAAGACGCCCGGACAATCGCCGACGAGGTGCTCGATCTCGCGCGGAGAAGTGCTCCCGAGGGCGCCATGATTCGGGCCGATCTGACCGGCGTCGATCGCCTCGTACGGCGCTCCGCCGAGGCCATGATCCGGCGCGACTCGGCCGATACGTTCTTCTGGATTCACACCTTCTCCCGCCTTGATCAGACCGTCACCCGCAGCGAGGACGATCGATCGGCGCCCGCCGAAGCGATGAAGAGTCTCGATGATCTTTTCCGTGACTTCTGCCAGGACGAGGTCGAGGAAGCAGGGTTTCGATCCCGATTGCTGGAGCTTGGACTGGCGGCGATTGACGCTGCCCAGGCCGAATTGAACGCCAGCGACGAGGCCCAGGCGTGATCATCCTCGAGCTCGAGATCCGCGACTTCAAGCAATACCGCGGCACGCACCTCTTCACACCGCCCGAAAATGGCGTCATCGGCATCGTCGGGCCAAACGGTGCTGGCAAGACCACCTTGTTCGAAGCGATCGAATGGTGCCTCTATCAGGGTGGGCCGAAGAACGATGATGTGCCGACCCGTGGCGTAGAACGTCCGCGGCCGCTCGTTCGCCTTCGTCTCGCCAGCACACGATCCAGCGAGATCTTCGAGGTCGAGCGCTCGATGACCCCGGGTGGATCGGTCAAGGCCGAGGTCCGCCGTCTGGATGGCGACACCTGGACCGTACTCGTCTCCAGCGGTCGCGCGGTCAAGACATACATTTCCCAGTCGCTGATCGGGCTCGAGTACAAGGCATTCGTCGCCACCTTCTTCACGCGTCAGAAAGAACTCAGCTTCTTCGGATCGCTGACCGGCCTGGAACGGCGGCGAGAGATCAACCGCCTGCTCGGTCTGGAGACAATCCGCCGCGCCCAAACCAAAATCGCCGACGACCGCCGCACGCAGAAGGGGTTGGCCGACGGGCTAATGGCTGCCTTTCACCAGCGATCGGGCGAGCGAGACTTCGAGGCCGAGATCGCTGCGGCCGAAGAGGAACGAGCTGCGCTGCTGACCACATCGGACGATCTCTCGGCGGCAGTCACCAATGCCGGACAGGCTTTGCGCAAAGCCACCGCCGTGCGTGACGAACTGGAGACAAAGCGGTCCGACAAACTGGCGCTGGATGCTCAAATTGCAACCCAGAGAGGAAATCTGGATCGGGCCACCGCGACGATGCAGACGGCCGATGCGGAACTGGCCCAGATCAGCACGCTCGAGAAGCACGTCGTCTATCTCACCCCGATCGCGGAGCGGTCGACAACAGATGTCGAAACCGTGAGGGCGCTGGAGCGAGATCGTGATGCGTTTGAGAAGCGCCAGCAGCTCATTCGGGACGTGTCCAATGCAGAGATCGAGATCACCCGAATCGAGACGCGGGCCTCCGACGTCTTGCGCCAGGCCGGTGATGTCGTCAGTTCACACCCCATCGCTGACGCGCTGACGGCCGCGACCGCACGCATCGGCGCCCTGGATTCGTCGGCGCTGGAGCAGCAGGTGCGGGATCTTGAACGAGCCCGCCAACTTGCCATCGAGCGCGACCAGGCTGCCCAGAAACTGCTCCGTTTCCGGGAACGCATCGCCGATCTCGACCAGGAAAAGGAGCAGCGGTCCGCAGCGATCGCCACTATGCCCAGCGCCCTGCAATTGGACGATCGGCGGATGGAGATCGAGCGGCAGCGGGCTCTTAGTCAGGGCACTATCGAGGACGTCACCAAGTCCATCGCGCTCCATGAGGCATTTGTCGACCTTGATGTCTCTTCAGCCGAGCGGCGCTGTCCAACCTGCGGTCGACCAATTGCCGAGCACGAACTCAACGATGCCCGGAACCATGTCGAGAGCCTGGTGCGAGATCTTCGCCAGCGCATCGCGGAGCATCGAACATCGATTGAGGCCGCCACGGCAGAACTGCAAGGACTCGAAGTGTCTCGGACCGAGCGAGCCGAAGCGGAACGGGGGCTAGTCGATGTCGAACAGCGGCTGGCCAGCGGGGGTGGTCATGTCACCAACCAGGAGTCGACCGTTGCCGATCTGGAGCAGCAGGTCACGGTCACACTTGCCCGCCTGAATCGATCCGATACCCCAGCGGCTGCAGAGGTCGAGCAGGCGCAGTCAGATCTGGACGCCATCCGCAGGCAGCAGGCGCTGCACCTGCAGATGGTTGAACTCGGCACGTCCCTGAGTGGCGCGCAGGCAACCCTTGCAGCCTCTCGCGAGGATTTGGCCGCCACTGTCGAGGTCGCGTTCGACCCGGCCATGTTGGTCGCCGCTCGCGAGGCACTTGAGGAATCACGTCGGGCCGAGACTCGCCTTGAGTCGATGCGAACGCAGATCGAACGCCGGGGCGAATGGGAACGGTCGCGCTCGGAGGCCGGTACCGCAGCAACATCCGCCGAGACCGAACTTGCCGCACTGGACCAGAAGATTGCGGCGGTCGGATTCGATCCAGCAGCATTCGATGAAGCCAAGTGGGACTGGGACGCCAAATTCCAGGCCGAACGGAGAGCAACCCAGAATCGCGATGAGGCCCGCGCGGTAGTCCAGCGACTTGCCGATCGGATCGACCGCATCCGTCAGGATCGGGAGGCAATTGGCGACATGCGCGCATCAGCCGATCGCGCCCGGATCAAGGTCGATGAACTCGATCGCATCTACGCCGCATTCAACGACTTCGAGCAGTACGTGGCGCGCAAAGTCCGGCCCCAACTTGAAGACGTCACTTCGGAACTCGTCCAGACCATCACTGAGGGCAAGTACGATGGCGTTCGCCTCGATGATGACTACGGCATTACGGTCGAGGATGGAGAGCACGGCTATTTCCCGATTGCCTCATTTTCCGGAGGCGAACGGGATGTGATTTCGCTGGCGGCCCGGCTGGCCCTCTCACGCATGATCGGTTCGCAAGCCGCCAATCCGCCAAGCTTCCTGGTGCTCGACGAAGTCTTCGGCTCACTGGACCGCGAACGGCGGGTGGGTGTGCTGGAGCTGCTCAACACGCTTGCGGGATCGGCCGAAGCATTTCAGCAACTCTTCGTCATCAGCCACGTGGATGATGTCCGCCTCTCCCCGGCGTTCACCGAAATGTGGCGGGTCGTCGAAGAGGCCGATGGCACCAGCCGGCTCGAGAACCTGGGTCTGACTGGCGGCGCAGAAGATCTCTAGCGCTACATCAGGCCGCGGACATTCCCGCCATCCACCTGCACGGTCACCCCGGTCACGTACGAAGCTGCCGGGGACGCGAAAAAGGTCACCACGCGGGCAAACTCGTCGGGTGCGCCCATTCGTCCCATCGGAATCTGCGCTGCATCTGCCGCGATTATTGCTTCGATCGGTCTGCCTTCTTTCTCCGCCCGGACCCTGGCGGTGGAAAGAATCCGGTCCGTCATGGTCGAACCCGGGCAAATGTTGTTCACGCGGATGTTCTTCCCGGCCACTTCCAGCGACACCGATTTGGCCAGACCGATGACTGCGGTCCGGGCGGTGTTGGAGAGAATCAGGTGCGGGATTGGTTGCTTCACCGAGACCGAGACAATGTTGGTGATGCTGCCCCCGCCCCGCGCTTCCAGATGCGGCAGACCTGCCCTGATCAGGCGCAGCGTGCTCATCAGGTTGAGATTGATTGCATCCAGCCAGGCCTGATCATCGGGGAACGACGCGAATGTTCCGGCAGGAGGTCCGCCGGCATTGCAAACAAGCACATCCAGACCGCCTCGCTGACCGACCGTCTCCTGAACCAGGTGCTCGATTCCGGCCGGATCGGACATATCAGCAACGACTTCAAGGACATCGGCACCAGTTGCGTTGCGGATCTCATCGGCGGTGGCTTTCAGGGTGGCGGCATCGCGCCCATTGACGGTGACTTTCGCCCCCTCCTGTGCCAGACACAGTGCGGTCGCCTTGCCCAGCCCCTTGCTTGATGCGGCCACTATCGCAACCTTGCCTGCCAGCCCCAAATCCATCGCTGCTCCTCCTGTTCTCCCGACATGTGTGTGCGAATTGTCGCCGAGGGCACGGCGGTGGTGGCGAGCCGCCGGGCTTGCTCCCATACTTCCCGCCATGGCTACACGAACCGCAGGCGCCCGCAGAGGCAATGTCTCAGACAACACGACGCGGGTCTTCTCTGGTCGCAAGACATCGACCGGCTTTATGGCCAGTTGGTGGAAATTCCCGACGGCGGTTTGGCTCGTCCAGCTTCTGGTTGTTCAAATCACGGCATCACTTGCCTACGCATACGGAACGCCGACTGCACCATCCAACCCGCGCGATCATCCATTCGTTCCCCTCGGCGGCTGGGTTGGCAAGATCGTCAATCCGCTGCAGCTTTGGGACGGACTCTGGTATCGGCTGATCGCGGACGAAGGCTACGCCCAGTGGCCGGCCAAGGCTGCGTTCTGGCCGATGTTTCCGTGGATGATGCGGGTGCTCCACGATCTGACCGGGATGAGCTACGAGCTTGCCGGCTTCCTGATCGTCAACATCTGCTTCCTGATCGCATTGATCCTGCTTTATCAACTCGTCATGATCGACTTCGACGCATCCGTCGCGAGCGTGACCCTGATCGCGTTGGCCGTGTTCCCGACCTCGTTCTTCTTCCGGATCGTCTATACCGAAGCACCCTTCCTGATGTTCTGCGTGGCGGCATTGCTTTGCGCGCGGCTTGGTCGTTGGTGGTGGGCCGGCGTATTCGGGGCGTTTGCCGCCCTGACCCGAAGCTACGGCATGTTCCTCGTTCTGCCCTTTGCGGTCCTCTTTTGGGAGCAGTACGGCGCAACCATTCGCAAGCGCATTCCGGTCACTCTGCTGGCGGTGCCGATGCCACTCCTGGGGCCCGCGATCTTTTCCTGGCGCATGAAGGTGATTTTCGACGACTGGTTGATGTGGAAAAACATCCAGGAGCAATGGGCGCGCTACTCAGCCAAACCATGGGAAACGCTGGTCTGGGCATTCCAGGAGCGAAGCCCCGAGAATCTGATCCACTACGCCCGGAATCCTGGTCTGGGTGGTGATGGCGCCGATTGGGGCTGGCTGCACGATCTCTGGTCGCAACATTCGTGGGCGCTCATCGCCAGCAACCGGTGGCGCATGGATGTGGCAAACAGCGACACGCTCGAACTGATCTGTACGATCCTGTTCATCGTCCTGGCGATCATCGGTCTGCGGATTCTGCCGCTGTACATGAGCGCGTTCACGATTCCGGGGCTGGTGGTGCCGCTCTTCCAGCCGAGTTACGTGCACACACTGATGAGCATGCCCCGGTTCGGACTGACCCTCTTCCCGCTCTTTATCGTGCTCGGCGTGCTGGCCGCCAAGAGCCGGATCGGCATCCCGCTGGCGGCCTTCTCAACCGTGCTCCTGATCCTCTTCACAATCCAGTTCAGCACCTGGTATTGGGTGAGCTAGTCGTCAATTACCGGTTGGCAGTTGACCCGCACGGGAAAAAAGGCACAGACGCCTTCTGCAACCCCATCCTAACGCCTTCCGCCTTCCGCCTGACGCCTCTCAGATGCTGACCCGGTAATTGGGCGCTTCCTTGGTCACGACGACATCGTGCGGATGGCTTTCGCGCAGACCGGCCGCGGTGATCTGGATGAACTGCGAGTCCCGCTTCAGTGCCGCGATATCGGCTGCACCGACGTATCCCATGGCCGACCGCAAACCACCGACAATCTGGAAGATCATGGTCGCGAGCGGGCCCTTGTAGGCAACACGCCCTTCGATTCCTTCCGGCACCAGCTTGTCCTGATTGGCGACAGCTTCCTGGAAATAGCGATCCTTGGAGAACGATCGGGCCTTCATCGCGCCGAGTGAGCCCATGCCGCGGTACTCCTTGAAGCGCTCGCCCTGATAGAGCACGACTTCACCCGGACTCTCATCAACTCCGGCCAGCAAACTGCCCAGCATTACCGCATCGGCTCCAGCAGCGATCGCCTTGGCCACATCGCCCGAATACTGGATGCCACCATCGCTGATGACCGGGATGTTGTGTCTGCTGGCAGCACGGGCTGCGTCATAGACGGCGGTGATCTGCGGCACACCAGTTCCGGCGACGACCCGCGTCGTGCAGATCGAGCCCGGTCCAACGCCAACCTTGACGCCATCCACACCGGCATCGATGAGCGCCTCGGCCGCATCACCCGTCGCGATATTGCCGGCAATAATCGGCACACTGAAGCGGCTACGAATTTCGCGAACCATCTGCAATACGCCGGAGTTATGGCCATGGGCGGTATCGATCACCAGGAGATCGAGGCCGTCCTCGATCAGTGCCTGCGCCCGCTCGATGGCATCGGCGCCAACACCAACCGCTGCCGCAACGCGCAGTCGGCCCTGGCTGTCCTTGGTCGCATTCGGGAACTCGATCTTCTTCTGGATGTCCTTGACGGTAATCAGACCGGTCAGATGTCCCTGATCATCCACCACCGGCAATTTCTCGACCCGGTGCTTGTGCAGGATCTCGGCCGCCTGCTCCAGCGTGGTTCCGACCGGCGCGGTAATCAGGTTGTCCCGGGTCATGACATCGCCAATCGCCTGGTCGGTGCTCCCGATGAAGCGCAGGTCGCGATTGGTCAGGATGCCGACGAGTGTGCCGTCCTCGGTCGTGATCGGCACTCCGGAGATGTGGTAATGGTCCATGACCGCGACTGCATCCGAAACCTTGCGATCCGGCGTCAAGGTAACCGGCTCGACGATCATGCCCGATTCGGAGCGCTTGACCTTGTCGACCTCGGCCACCTGATCGGCAATCGACAGGTTGCGATGGATCACGCCGATACCACCGGCACGAGCCAATGCGATCGCCAGACGAGCCTCGGTAACGGTGTCCATGGCGGCCGACATGATCGGCACGTTCAGATAGATATCACCGGCAATGCGGGTGGATGTATCGACATTGGCCGGCAGCACATCGGACGCGGCCGGCAACAGAAGGACATCGTCGAATGTCAACCCAATCCCGACGAACTTGTCCTGCCGCATGATTCGGGCGTCGCGAGCGGCGGTCCCGATCGAGAAATGTCCGTTGGTTTTACGGTTGGCTGGCGCCGAAACGGTCTCCGTCAAAGTGGCCTCCCTCATGTGCAATGCCGGCCAAGGCAATGGAACTATCCTGCGCTCCGAGCGGACCCTTCGCCGGCCAATGGAGCCGTTCGAGAATCTCGGTCGTCAGCGCTTCATATGCGGTTGCCCCGCGCGATTCCGGATCGTATTCGGCGATCACCTGCCCGTAACTTGGCGCTTCGGCCAGGCGGATCGACCTGGGAACGATGCTGGTCAGCACATCCCCCGGCATGTATCGGCGCACCTCTTCGACAACATGGGCCGAAAGCCGGGTGCGCGCGTCGTACATGGTCATGACTACACCAAGAATGCTGAGGTTCGGGTTAAGGCCGCGTTTGATCAGATCGACCGTCGCCAGCAATTGGCCCAGGCCTTCCAGCGCCAGGAACTCGCATTGCAGCGGAACCAGCACCTGATCGCACGCCGTCAGCGCGTTGACCGTCAGGAGGCTGAGCGACGGCGGGCAATCGATCAGGGCAAGATCGAATGGCTCCGGATCGGCCGCCAGGACGCGTTGCAGCGCGCGCTCCCGTGCCGCCCGTTCCACCAGTTCGACTTCGGCAGCAGCCAGATCGGGTGTTGCCGGATACAGACTTACGTTTGGCCGCACATCCAGTAAGGGGAGTTCGCGAAGGCTATCCGGTTCAATAAGTGCGTCGTACAGGGTCTCGCGCAATGCTGCCTTGTCGACTCCGAGGGAGGATGTGGCATTGCCCTGGGGATCGGCATCGATGATAAGCACGCGATACCCGCGATCGGCCAGATTGGCAGCCAGATTGACAGTGGTGGTTGTTTTGCCAACCCCACCTTTTTGATTGGCAACGGCAACCACGTGACGATACGGCTCGTCCCGATGCTCGTTACTGGGAAATTGTGCATTTGGGCTCAAGGTTGGCCAGGTCCACCACGGGGTGAGGGAAGCCGACGGACGGGACCGCCGGATAATCTGCCTATCCTAGCACCGGAGAGAGCGGATTTCTACAGAATCTGGTCGGTAAAGCCGAAGGGCTGCGGCTGCCATTCGAAGAGGAGATCGGGAAGGCCTTCCTCATTGCCTGAACCATCGCCCTCTGCAATGACGACCAATCCCTGACTGCGATAGAACGCGACCGCCGGTTCGTTCTGTACAAAACAATAGAGCCGAAATCCGGCCGGTCGTTTGAGCTTCGCGTCGGCGACAAAACGACGCCCGATGCCCTGCCGGTGCGCAGTGGGATCGATGTACAGCTGCTCGATCATGGTCTTGCTCAGCGCGCAGAGTCCAACCGGTTCACCATCACGAAGGGCCAGCGTGACCTCGGTCTCGGGGATCAGTTTGTTCGCGACCCACCAGCGATCCTCTTCAGCGGTATGTACCTTCGGGAGCCACGGCAGCGAATGCGCCTTGGCCCGATTGAAGATGCCAAGGATTGCGTCCGCATCCTCGAGGGTCGCACGCCGATACGTGATCGCTGCAGTTGCCTCAGGCATGGACCCAGACTTCGGTGCCAAGCGGCGCCCAGCCGTACAACCAGGACGCGAAGTTCAAGGGCAAGTTGATGCAGCCGTGACTCATGGGGTTGCCGAAATTGTTGTGCCAGTAAGCGCCATGCAATGCCTCCGACTCCATATTGAAGTACATGACATTGGGCACATCCTCGACCGTGTACGGCGATTCACCCGGTGATTCGCCATCCCCGGCCGCATCGGCCGCACTCTGCCCGAGCGCAACCACCTGACCATTCTCGTCGACGGCGCCGGCCATGTCTTGGGTCGGCAGCTTGTAGCGCACGTGGAAATTGCCGGGCAGGGTCGGATTCGGCTCCAGACCCGTGCTGACATACGTGCTGCTGATCATCGTGTTGCCT
>JAPXRQ010000012.1:0-33090 GCA_033813515.1 Thermomicrobiales bacterium | reverse complement strand
TCGCTGAACTTACGGCCGGACATATCTCCCGCCGCGAGTTCCTTGCCCGCGCCACCGCACTCGGCGTCGCTACTCCGGTCGCGCTCGGTCTGCTCCAATTGGCGCCGGCCGCCGCGCAGGACGCCACCCCCGAGGCCACACCGGCAGCCACGGGCAAGGCACCAGACTCCGGCACCGAGGGTCAGACCCGCGGCTCCGGTGGCAAGCTCAAGTTGCTCCAATGGCAGGCGCCGACCACCCTCAATGCCCAACTGGCTGGTTCCTTCAAAGACCAACTCGCGGCCGCCCTGGTCACCGAACCGCTCATCCACTTCCTGCCCGATGGTACCCCGATCCCCTGTCTCGCCACCGATGTTCCGTCGGTTGAGAACGGTCTGCTCGCGGCCGATTTCTCCTCGGTCACATACACCCTGCAGCCCGGCATCCTCTGGAGCGATGGCGAACCACTCACCGCCAGCGATGTCGTGTTCACCTGGAACTGGGTGCTCGATCCGGCCAATCTCTCCGGCAACGCGGCCCTCTACGGCGCGATCTCGTCTGTAGAAGCAGTCGACGATTTGACGGTCAAGATCACCTTCAAGCAGCCGCAACTGGGCTGGAACGCGTACTTCTCTTCGTCGCAGAGCGGTGGCATCCTGCCCGAGCACATCCTCTCGGCCGGCAAGGCCGCTGCCGACGCCTTCTCCCTCGCTCCGATCGGGACCGGACCGTATGTCGTCTCCTCGTTCTCGGTTGGCGATTCGGTTGAGTACGCCATCAATCCGAATTACCGCGAAGCCAACAAACCGCACTTCGAGACGGTCTCACTCAAGGGCGGCGGCGATGCCACCTCAGCCGCCCAGGCCGTGCTCCTGACCGGCGATTGGGACTTCGCCTGGAATCTGCTCGTCGATCCCAACATCCTCCGCGATCTCGAGGGCAACGGGAAGGGCGATATCGTCGTCATCCCTGGCACCGCCGTTGAATTCCTGACCCTCAACTTCTCCGACCCCAACACCGAGGTCGACGGCCAGTATTCACAGTGGCAAACTCCGCATCCGTTCCTGACCGATGCCGCCGTCCGCAATGCCCTCAAGACCTCGGTCCCGCGCCAGACGATCTCGGATCAGTTCTACTTCGGCGCACCGGGCGAACCACCGACCTCCAATATCCTGCTCGGGATCCCGGGCGCGACCTCCACCAACACCACCTGGGAGTTCGATCTGGAGAAGGCCGCCGGCGTCCTCGAGGACGCTGGCTGGGTGCTGGATGGCGATTACCGGGCAAAGGATGGCGTGCAGCTCAAACTGACCTACGCGACGTCGGTTTCCGATGTGCGGCAGCGGACCCAGGAAGTGATCAAGCAGGCGTGGGAATCAATCGGCTTCGAGGTTGAACTCAAGCAGATCGACGCCGGCATCTTCTTCGATACGGCCGAGGCAAACGATCAGAACTTCTATCACATGTACTGGGATCTTCACGAGTACGCCTGGAGCCCGGCCGGACCCTACCCGCTTTCCTACTTCCAGCGCTGGTCGAGCGACAACGGCGCCAATATCCCGCAGAAGGAAAACGGCTGGTCCAAGACCGACGAATCCCGCTACAACAGCGCGGACTACGATGCGCTCTACCATCAGGCCGAAGCCGCGACCGATCCCGCCGAGGCCGCCGATCTCTTCATTCAGATGAACGACCTGCTCATCAGTGACACGGTTGTGATCCCGATCGTACAGCGTGCCTCCGAGAAGTACGCCATCGCGAAGACAGTCAATCACGACAACATCGCCGGCGGACCGTTCGAAGCCCTCTACTGGAACATCGCCAACTGGACCCGGATTCAGTAGGCAGCAGTCAGTCGTCAGTCATCGGTCGTCAGTCGTCAGCACAGCACCAGGGCCGGCAATCATCCATTCCGGCCCTCCCCTTTTCCTCCGTTCTCCGTTCTCTGTTCTCCGTTCTCCAATCCGTAGCCTCGTTGCAACGACGGCCCGTGTGCTCCCCATACACTCGGGGCAGTACCACGTTCATCCGGCAAAGGAGCCATCATGGAAAGACGCGGAGGCGGAGTCTTCATCAGTAGCGGCGTGATCGCAGTCATCGTGATCATTCTTCTTCTGATCTGGATCTTCTAAACCCCGGTTTCAGCCGAAACGCAAAAGGACCCGGCGCGCAGGCACCGGGTCCTTTTCACGTTCGCAGTACCCGATCCCGAGACCTAATAGCGTTCGAAACTCAGCAGTTCGCTCAATGGCTTGCGACCGGTCGGATTCCACCCCACTCGCGGATCAGTCGTGTGCACTGGACGGCCGATAACGACGATCGAGCGGAGGGACTTCTCCTTGGGGACGCCCAGGGTCGCTTTGGCCAGATCCTGTTCCTCTGCGGTCAGAAACCAGGCCGTGCCGCCGCCATACCCGAGCAGATTCGCCGCCAGCAGCAACCGTTCGGTCACCCTGCCTTCGTCATACCCCTCGCTGTCCGGAGCCACCCCGTTCATGACCAGAGCGATCGCCAGCGGCGCTTCGGCCACCCATCCAATCGGAGGACGGGCTTCACTGAGCCGCTTCAGCGACGCCTTGTCCTGAACCAGCACGAAATGCCACGGTTGCGTATTGCGCGAGCTTCCAGTCCACCGCGCAATTTCCAGCAACTGATCGATCACATCCTGCGGCACGGGTTCCGGATAGAAGACCCGAGCCTGCCGCATCAACCGGATCTGGTCCACCACATCGTTCGTCACCAGCATCTCTCCTTCGCCAGACCCCTCCGACACCCTCGAGGCAATCTGTCTCAGAGATACGTCCGATCAATCACGAGCAGTTCTGTACCAGCCCGATCACTAGCACTAGCACTAGCACTAACTAGTACGTCTCGATGCTCAGAATCTCGCTCATCGGCTTGCGACCAGGGATGTTCGCGTTTGGCCGATGGTCCTTCGTCGTCGTCGGACGACCAATGACGACAATTGAGCGCATCGACTTCTCGGCCGGGATCTTGAGCACGTCGTACGCGATCTTCTTTTCCGCGTCGCTCAGATACCAGGCCGTACCACCGCCATACCCAAGCAGCTTGGCCGCGATCAGAATCCGCTCGGTAACGCGACCCTCATCGTATCCCTCGAACTGAGGCTGCTCGCCATTGAAGACCAGCGCAATCGCCAATGCTCCGCCTGCGACCCACTCGATTCCCTCTCGCGCCGAACTCAGGGTCTTCAGCGTTTCCTTGTCCTGAACCAGGATGAAGTGCCACGCCTGCGTGTTCCGGGCGCTCCCGGTCCAGCGCGCCACTTCCAGCAACTGGTCGATCACATCCTGCGGCACGGGCTCATCGTGAAAGAGCCTCGCCTGCCGGACCAATCGAATCTCCTCAACGGTTTCCCTGGCGCCCATCAAAGTCCTCCGCATCGCGCGAATCACAGATCAATGGGGTAAGCCTACGACTCCCGCGCCCGCCATGCTGCCCTGGCGGCCACGTAGACAGGATCTGCCCGGGCCAAATCGTAGGCCGTCCGGAATATCGCGGCACTCTCCGCCTTAACTGGATCAACCGCCTGCGGCAGCACTTCGCCACTCTCCGGATCGTACTTGCGACCGCTGGCGTGGTTGGCACACCGGCGCGATCGGGTCCAGCCCATCTGCAGGAACTTCCTCGCCATGTCCATTCCGACGAAATCGCCAGCGTCACGGTATGCCTCAAACATGGCGAATATCTTTTCGGCTGAGGCCTGCGCGATCTCCGGTGTCCGAAAGCGCCAATGCGGCAGAATCTCGGACTTGTACGGTTCGGCCGTCAGGACGCCCTGCTCACCGCGCCCAATCTGATAGCGATTTGGCTCATTCCGGAAATCGATTCCGAACCAGGGCGAGGCAGGGTTCGACTGACCAGAACCCGTCAGGCCGCCGTCTCTTTCCAGACGCTATCGATGAACCTCCGGCAGCCGTCGACCACATCGGTGTCCTGCACCGGATAGTCATCGTTGCCCTTCAGTTCCTCGATTACCGCCAGCGGCATGACGTTGTTGATCTCCTGCACCAACCCCGCATACCGGCGCAGGCCCTGCTCGGCGAAGACCATGCCATCCTCGTCCTCAAGCGCCATCGAGGTTGTATGGAGCATCGTGTAGGAGATGGCGAGCAGGTTGTAGGCGGCGTAATCGTCGCGCAGGGCCTTGGCAATGGAATCAGACCGCATCTGGTCGATCAGCCCGGCCGCCTTGCCAAGCAAATTGCTGCCGGCCTTGATGACCGGATTACCAGCGGTCGATCCGTACTGCTCCTGGAATGCTTCGGCTGCGTGCTTGCCTTCGAGGACAGTGTCGTGGAAATGCTGGATCGCGTTGGTCAGTTCGGCATTGTCGGACTTCCGGTTCAACTGCCGATCCATCGCTTCTTCGACGTGCGATTCGAGAGCGACGAGATCACCTGCCCAATCAGAAATGGCCTTGTGGATCTTCTTCTCGGTCTTCGACATGGTGGTGGTTCCTCTGGCCGATAGCCACTCAAGCGCCACATGCGCGAGCCCAATCGGTGCATAGACCACCACCGTATGCTCCGTTAGCCAGAGGAACGAGATGGCGGACTACCCTCCCGCTCGGCGACCGTATCCCACGCGACAGAACCGCAATCAAATGCTCCCGAATCACTCAATCCGGGAGCTTTGAATCATGTGGATTGACCTAGCCTCTGGGCTGGTATGCCCAAAGTACAAAGCCAGTGTTTGGTCCCGTTTCATCTCGACTCGCGACAGGTCCAAGGACATACCAGTAAGAATTGGTGTTCTGGGCCGAGAGTGTCTCTGGATCAACCTGCATCCACGTGTACGTCAGTACGAAACCAGCAGAGCCATCAAAGTCGGAAAGTGGCATCGGAAGTACCCCTGTTCCGTCGACCGTCATCCGAAATTCGCCCGTAGCATCTTGACTGCCTGGGCTTGCCCCATCGTAGACAACAACAGTCTTGACTTTCAGCACCAGAGCGCCGAGCGGATTCGCCATACTCACCTTCGACCCAATCGGATACTCAACAGAGTCGCGACCACCAAGTTCGACAGTTGCTCCTGGCTCGACATATTCGTGATTGCCGTTCGCCCGGTTGACAACAGCAGTCGACGAGAACACGGCCTGATATGCACCGCCGACCACGAAATCAATTGCCGCACCGTTAGAGTCGACGGGTCCGAACTGAACCTGGTTGTTCGGGTCCACTTCCCAACCTTGCATCTCGACGGAGCTTGCCGCCGATTGCCTGGTGGTCAGAGGTTCCACATCTACATCGACGAACCCGGTTGTCGAAATGAACGCCCCTCCAACGGTGTCCGTCACGTTGCAGCCGACACCGAAAGGCGAACCCGGAATGCAGCCCTCCGGAAGCACAAACGGCGTTCCATCGGGTGTCGCGTCAACAGTCGGAAACAGGAACCCGCCCGCCTCTTTGTTGGATGAGGGCCCTCCGTTGCCGTTGATCAACAACGCAGTCACGACAACCGCAACCAATAAGGCAGCAGTTGCTCCGAATGCCAAGGCACGCCTGCCAACACCTGGCATGGCCAAACTGCGCGGCCACCTTGCTCTGCCCAGGCCGCTTTCCAATTGCGAAGCCTGAAATGTCGATGTGTTCTCCATAAGTTGCTCCCTCAGGTTAGAGCGGTACGAGGTCGACGGGACAGCGTCCGGGTCGGTTCGGCGCAGGGCAGCAATGAATGCATCAAAATCGTCCGATGCCGCCTGTTGGTTCTGGCGAATACTCATGATTCACTCCCCGTTCGGGTTTCCTGGCGCTCGTACAACTCACGCAAGCGCCTGATTGCCCGATGCTGACCAACCCGGACCGCGCCATTGCTGATACCCAGCACGCGCGCACTCTCCTCATTGCTCAGTCCGGCCAGACGCAGATAGATCAGATCACGCTGTTGAGTGGGCAGTTGTCGCACCAGTTCGCGCAGCTCGTCTCCGGCCATCCGGGCGAAGACGACATCTTCCGGACCTGCCTGTGACGAGACCAGGGCATCGTCCGGCAGGATCTGCGCGGTCTCCCGGGATGACCGATGCGCATCGATCATCACCCGATGCGCGATCGTGAAGATCCACGCCCGCACCGATCCCTCATCCCGCGGCGGTCGCTGCAGCGCCACCAGCAGTTTCAGGAAGGTCTGACTGGTCGCATCCTCCGCCGCCTCGCGGGTGCCAAGGCGCCGGAAGCAGTAGGCGTAGATGCGATCGACATAGCGGTCGTAAAGCGTGCCGAACGCCGCACGATCAGTCCGCGCCTGTTTAACCAGCGCCAGATCGTCGATCTCCGCCGCATCAGTGGCCGCCTGATCCTGATCGCGCTCCCAGGGCAATGCCAGCACCCCCGCCTCCTGTCCGACCACCCAGACGTGATCACCAGATAACACGCTGGATGCCGCGAATTGTTACGGAGCCCCGGCCGATCCCATCAGCCAGGCCCGGACCGCCGCCTCATTCGCGACCGGAGTCAGCACCCCGACCACATCGCCTCGCTCGATCACCGTCTGCGCGGTCGGAAAGAGCGCCTCGCCCTCGCGCATGATCGAGATGATCAATGTCTGGCTCGGCAATCTGGCATTCCCAAGCGCGTTGCCAGCAAGTGGCGAGTTCGCCGGCACCGTCATCTCAAGCAGACCGGAGCTCGACGGGAGAGTCCGCGTGCGCCGGATGGATTGCCCCATCGATGCCCGGTACGTCGTCACCACATCCCGCGCCGAAAGTTCGCCGATCGTCTGGCCGAACTCGACCACCTGCAACGAGGGAGCCCCGGTGTCGGCAAGTTGCTCCAGCGCATCGTCCAGGGCGCCGTCCGGATGAAGGACCGCGACCGATGCTCCCGGTGGACCCGCGGATACCAGCCGTCGCATCGCATCCCGCACCAGTAATGACGACAGCAGCGGGAAACTGAACCGCATACGATGGGCGGGGGCATGAGCCCGATCCGGCAACTGACTGCGGTAAATCGACTCGTCACCCACCAGCGCGGTTGAGATCGCCACCGCCACCATCGCCGGCGCGAGCAGCGAGAGATTGCCCGTCATCTCGGCAACCATCAACATCACGGCCAACGGTGCATGGGCCACCCCACCAAACAGGGCCATCATCCCGACAATCACAAAGGGTGCTGGCGAGGTCGGCAATTGCGGCGCCCAACCATGGCAAAGCCGCCAAACCGACGCCCCCAGCATGCCGCCGATGACCATGCCTGGCCCGAAAATGCCGCCCGATCCGCCCGATCCAATCGAGAGCGATGTCGCCAGGATCTTCGCGAACGGCAAGACCAGCACAATCCACAACGGCAGCGTCAGCAGTTCCGGTGTCATGCTGATCTGCACCCAGCCGTAACCAGTTCCGATCGCGCCGTGAATCCAGATGCCCATCAGACCGACCAGCAGACCACCCAGAGCCGGCTTCAACCAAACCGGCATGCGCAACCGCTCAAAGACGTGCTCGGTGCCGTAGAAGAACCGGGCATAGAGCAGGCCAACCAACCCGCAGATCACACCGAGCCCGACGTAGTAGACGAGGCTCAGCGGTCGCTCGAATCCGATATCCGGTTGCGCGCCGAAGATCGGTTCCCACCCTTCGATCGCCCCGTACACGCTGTACCCGACGATCGAGGCGATCAGGGACGGGATCAGCGCCTCTACTTCGAGATCGTGGATGTACAGAATCTCCGCCGCCATCACCGCTCCGCCCAGTGGCGCACGGAAGATCGCTCCGATACCAGCCCCCATGCCAGCCGCAACCGCGATGCGACGATCGGCTGCACTCAAGCCGAGGCGCTGGCTGATAACCGAGCCGAATGTGGCCGAAATCTGCGCGGCCGGACCTTCCCGTCCGGCCGAACCGCCGGTCCCGATCGTGATCGCCGAGGTGATCAGTTTGATCGGCGCAACCCGGCCCCGCAGAATCCCGCGCTTGTGGTGGATTGCTTCGATGGCGGCATCGGTCCCGTGTCCCCTGGCCTCAGGCGCCCAGCGATAGACGATCAACCCGGAAAGCAATCCGCCCGCACCGACCACCAGCGGCAGAAGCCACGGACGGGTCAGGGTGTTCTGGATCGGGCTGCCTTCGCCCACCGGGGCCGGCGGAAGATACCCGACGATATCGCCCAGTGCGAATTCGGTGACCCAGTGGATGGCATGCGTGAAAACAACGGCGCCCAGTCCGGCCACGATGCCAATGGCGGTACCGAGAAGCAACCACTTGACCAGAAAACGACTTGACTCAAATCCGCTGGCATCGATCGATCGCTCACGAACAAGGCGGCCCATCCGGCCGGTCAGTGATTGCCGTTGCGCTGCCACGGATCTGAATTGCCCTTTCCGGAATCACCGCAAATTGACGCGGCAAAGATGTTTACCGCATCAATTGTCCCCCACCTCAGCCTGTTTCCACGGTGCCTCCGACACACCGCCAACCGCCAACCGCCAACTCACGGCCGCTAACTGGTAACAACATTGTTTATGCTCTCCGCCAGCGTTGGATGCGCAATGATCATCTCGCCCAGATCAGCCGCCGTAATCCCACCCATCATCGCGAGCTGGAACATGGTCATCAGTTCGCCACCCTCAACCCCGAAGACGGTCGCCCCCAGAATCTCATCGGTCTGCGAGCTGATCAGCACCTTGATAAATCCGGTCGTCTCCAGCGACAGAATCGCCCGCGCCACCGAGTCCATCCCCATCTTTGCGACCCGATACGGGACACCCTTCTCCTTCGCCTGGGTCTCGCTCAGCCCGACCCGTGCCATCTCCGGATCGGTGAAGATCACGTACGGGGTCGGCCGGTCATCTCTCGTCCGATGGCCATCGCGCAGCAGGTTGTCGCGCACGATGCGGTAATCGTCGTAGGACATGTGCGTGAACGCTGGCCCGCCGTGCACATCACCCAGCGCGAAGATCCCCTCGGCGCTCGATTCCAGGCGATCGTTGACGAGGATTTCCCCGTCCTTGCCGAGCTCGACCCCGGTTGCGGAGAGATTCAGCCGATCGGTGTTCAGGGTTCGTCCGATCGCGATCAGCAGATGGCTTGCGGCCGTCTCGCGAACATCACCGTTCGTCGTTATGTTGAGCATGGGACCGCCGTCTGCCAACTTCATGCCGGTGACATCCGTGTTGAGCAGCACCTCGATCCCGTCGGCCCGAAGCATCTCCGCCATCGCCTCCGAAACATCCGCATCCTCCCGGCTGAGCAGCCGCGAACCATGATTGATCAGGGTCACCTCGCTCCCAAACCGCCGGAACATCTGCGCGTACTCCAGCCCGATCGGACCCCCACCCAGCACGATGAGATGCTCCGGAACCACGTCCAGTTCCATGATTGAGGTCGAGTCGAGGAACGGCACGGTGTCGATACCTGGGATCGTCGGGATGGTCGGACGGGCGCCGCTGTTGATGAAGACCCACTCGGTCGCCTCTATCTCGCGCGTCGCTCCGTCGACCATCGCAATGCGCACCTGCTTCGATCCGGTGAAGGTCGCTTCGCCATCGATGTATTCCACATTGGCTGGCCGCTCGATCGACGCCCGACTTCCGGCCTGCATCCGCTCCACAACTCCCCGCTTGCGAGCGCGCACCTCGGCCAGATCGACCGCAACCGATCCCGTATGCACGCCATATTCGCGGCCCCGGCGAGCCAGAGATGCGACCCGCGCACTGGCCACTATCGCCTTGGTCGGCATGCAGCCCTCATTGATACAGGTGCCACCGGCATGCGCCCGCTCGATGATCGCCACCGACCGGCCGCTCGCTGCCATATCGGACGACAGCGGTCCGCCCGCCTGACCCGCGCCAATAATCACGACATCAAACTGCTCACGCTCCACCATTGCGTCCTCCTTCAATCCACCTGTGCACCGAATCTAGGTCAGGTCCTCGCATGGCGGTGGCGCGCTCCCTACACAGTTCCATGTAGCCCGAGTGGCCGGCCACTCGGCGTACGGACGGGTACCAACCTCCGCGACCTGCAACGAGCCAACGGGCTAATCCGGCCACTCGACTGGCAGACTCCGACCCGTCACGATCGTGAGCGGGTTGGAATTGAACGGATGCCTCACTGGCGTCCGGCACGCTGGAGTTGGCAATGGTGCCTTACACGAAATCAGCACGGTATCGATGGGGCCAAATCGCGATCACCGTGCTCCTCATCCTGACCGCCTTGTGGAACCTTGCGCCCGGTGCGTCGGCAGCATCAGACCCCCTCGACCAGCGGGTCGGCGGCACGCTGGCAGGCTTTGAATCGAAGTACGGCGAACCCACGAACGATCCCGGCACCGCGCTCGATGACATTCGCACCTACAAGAACAAGAGTTATCGCGATCTGAGCGTGCAGGCCATCGATGGCTACATCTGGCACGTTTCGTTTGAAAGCGCCCCATCAACTAAATGGTCGCCAGCCAAAGGCGCGCTCATCACCAAGCGTTTCCTGCCCGCCGATGCCGAATGCGACGACATTGCGGCCGCAAAGAACAACACGATCACCGTTACCTGTACGAGCGTTGCCCTGACGGCCATCATGTTCCCCGCCGATTACCAGCGCGTGGGACGGTCCGGGGAATCTGGCTCCCTGACCTTCACGTTGACCCTTGACGATGACGATGACGACCGGATCGCTGCAGTTGATGCGGTCATCGGAACCGGTAAGGCCACCGTCGAGCAGACCGATGACATCTCGTCGGGATCCTCGAACACTGTCACCACCACGACCAGCACCGGATGCGGACTGGTCTGGATCAGCGCAGTCGGCGGCGATGTTGAGATGCTCTCGTCGTCGCTCGAAGACCTGGGCTACCTGCTCCAGGATGTCACCGTCTACGATCTGCTCGATCCGGTCTGGGTCGCGCAGTTCCACACGGCGCTCGGGACCTGGCAATACGTCTACTCCGCATCAATCTCGCGCGAGGTTCCGGCCGGGTGTGCGGACCTGAACGACGAGTGGATCAATGTGACCTGGAATCTCAATGAGGCGGCGTCCTGGTACTCCACCGGACTGAACAATCTCGACGCCGATGCTTTCGAGATGGGCACCTACTACCTCACAGCCGCCAACGATGCCCTCGATATCTTCACTCCGCATTTCATCTCGGCCATGGATGCCGCGCTGTAGCCGAGTCCGGGTCTGACCACTATTCAGACCCGGACAGCGTGCGCAGTTCGACCACCGGCTGCACACCGGCACGCGCGGACGTCACCGAGACACTGACAGTGGTTGTCCCGGTCGGACATTGCACGCCAAAGCGCGTCTCGCCACCCGCATAATCAGGTTGCAGCGTCTCCAGTTGTTCCTCTCGCACCTCGGCGCCGGTTCGATCGCGACAACCAATCGCTCCGGCCGCAACTCCATCGGCCGGAACCGCAACCAGGATGACACCCTCGCCACCGGGTACCGAAACCGCCCACGCATCCGGGCCATTCGCTACCCACTGCCCGTCCGCCAAAACGATCCCCTCGCCCAGATCGGCATCCGGTTGCGCCCACAACTCCAGGACCTGACTGACATAGTCGTTCGAAAGCACCCGGACAAAGCCCGCCGCCTTAAATGCCGCCTCGAAATCCCGTCGATTACGGTGGGTGACAAACCAGAACGCCTCTGTCTCTCCGTCCGGCAGGTACGGAGCGATCCCGTTCGCACGCACGTCCAGCCGGGTTGGCCCTCGCGCTAACCACCGCGACATCAGCGACTGCTGTTCGAGCGGCCCGTCGACAAACGTCAGGATCGGAACCCCCGCCAGCGCCTCACCGCCATACACCTCCAGCAGATCGGTATCCATCCCACCGGTCGAATAGGTCAGCACCGGAATGCCTGATCCATTGGCCGCAGCAAGATCCTTCACCATCAGATCAAAGCGATACTGCCGGTTTGCATTTGAGTAGTTGGACGTGAGACTGAGCAGCCAGATGACTCCGACCACCCCCGCCGCTATCCGTCCCGCGAGCACAAACCGGCGAGATCCCGTCAGTCCGGAGCACGGTGCGGCCAAAACCAGGCAGATTCCGGGCACGGCCGGCAACACCGTCCGCGCATCCCACCCAGGACTGATCAGGCTCAGGGCAAGAACGGTCATCACCGTCCCAACCGTCATTGCCATCACCACTGCCAGGGCAAACGGTCGACTGCGCAGGGCAATCAGGCCGGGAAGACACAGCACTCCGATCAGCCCCGCCACAGCTGCTCGCACACCGCCATTGCGCGTCCACGGCATCTGCAGCCGGGTGTCGAGGTCGCGTACGTCAGCACCGAGTACGAGACCGCGGAGCCCATCCCAAATCCGGTCCCAGTTCGCCGCCAGGTAGCTCAGGCGCCGGGTGTAGTCGGTCGAGGATCGCACCGTCTCCGGAAACTCCAGAATCAGCCACGGTGCGTAGGCAATCACCGCCACCGTGATCGCGATGACCAACGCCAGCGACTGGCGGCGGCGCTCCCGGATGACAACCGCAAGCACCACGGCCTGCGGGATCAGGGCATAGATCGCGGCGTAATCCGCATACATCGCCAGGCAGACTGCAATACCGTACAAGGCAGCCCAGCGATCGGTCCCGGTTTGCCGGTATCGCACCAGCGCCAACCAGGTGACCAGCACCAGCATCATGACCAGCGCATAGCCGCGCGCAACCCGCGAGTACATCACGAACAGGGGAGCAACCGCCAACAGGGCCGTCGCGACCAGGCCACTTGTGGCGTCCAGGAGATGCGTCGCCAGCATCCAGAAAACCGGCAAGGTCAGGACGGCCGCTCCAACTGAAACGACTCTCCCCGCGATCAGTTCGTCGACGACCAGACCGGCAACCTTGGCCAGCGCGAAAAATCCCGGCGGATGGAAGTCGTACGCGCCGTGCATGCCCAGGACGTCCACCCACGCCTGCCGCGCGTAGAGCAGCGAAAACCCCTCATCCTGCCGCAGCACGATCTGGTCCAGACGCCAGATCCGCAACACTGCCCCCACCAGCACGATTGCAATCAGAATCAGGCAGCGGACCGCGGTCAGTCGGCGATCCTGCGCCACAGGCCATGTCCCCATGCCCGCACGTGGCTGCTCCATGCTGCCCGTCGTCATGCCATTGTTCAGCCTGCGGTGAGATCAACGATACGCGTGCGACCGATTGCGTTCCCGGCCGCATCCAGGGCATCGAGAGCCAGAACAGTGGGCGCCTGGACGAGGGTGAACTGTGTCTCGAATCCCCGCTTCGGCACCGGTTCGCCCAACGGCGCCAGCGCATCCGCGTCGTCGCCACTCAGCGGCTGCCAACTCGCAACCTCGGTCGCACCATTCCAGCTGACTGCAATCGAAACTCCACCATCATCCTGTGGATCGATCGCCAGCGCCGGCCGCTCAGACGGCATACCTGTCCATTCAAACTTGTACGCACGGTACGACTCGCGACCTTCGGGATAGGCCAGATCGAGCAGCAACTCGCCATCTGCATTGAATTCCGACACGCGCGGTTGTGCTCCCCAACCGATCACCGCATTGCCGTTCCCCAGCAACTGGAAATTGCCCTGGCTGCCCGCGCTGATCTTGTCTGGATGCTCAATCTGCCGCTCAACCGTCGCGCGCATCCCATCCGTATCCAGCCGCAAAATCAGCCCCCGCGACACCTCCCGGACCGGCGGATCGGCACTGTTATCGAAGATCGAAAGGGTGCCATCCGGATGCGGCCGGGCATCGTGCTGCCAGGCGGTGATCGTCTCCTCGTCCTGTGCGAAATCGCTCGATGTCCCGCCCAGCCGCCAGATCACTGCACCAGATTGCGCATCGATCTTGTAGATCGCCGAGGTATTGCGGGCGCTGACGATGAAGTTGCCATCGTCGTCCTCCGCCACCGAATTGAAATGGAAGTAATCGAACGCGCCCGAATCCTCCTCGAACGCCGGCTCGATCTGCGATTCATCCAGCCCGATCTCATCGAGGCAGTGCCATTCTCGCCAGACCGCGCCATTGGCCAGATCGATCTCCTGAATGATGTTGTCGATGACGGTGTCTTCACCCGTTCCGCCGTACGAGGCCAGATCCCAGACGATCGTGCTGTACGTCCCCACCAGCACCGTATCCCGATCTGTGAACGCGATATCGTGGAGATCGCCGCCGTAATAGCCGTTGCCAATCCGGATCGTCTGCACCGTCTCGTAGGCGTTGTTCTTGATGACCCAGTGTCCGAAGCCATGACCGCGCACGACATCGCCCTGCCACCAGATCAGATGCGGCTCGCCCTGATACACGACCACCTTGAAGTCGTAGGTCTGCTCGATCGCGACCTCGGTCGGGAAGAAATAGACCGGTTCGCCGGTGTCATCGACTATCAGCGATCCATTGACGCCCGGTCCCCGCTTTGGCGAGATGAAGAAGTACCCGGGCGCCAGGTCACCGGCGCGGTCTCCCGGCGTTGCGGTCACCGCCGTCGGTCGCAGTCCTGGTCGGGAGCGGTAGGATCTCGCCTCGGTCTCATCGGCGTCGCTCGAAGGTGTCGGAAAGGCGGTCAGCAGGGTTGGGCGAGAGCAGGTAAACGAGAAATCGCCGTCGTCTGCGTCCGCGATCTCGAGCCGGGTCCGCACTGACACCGCTTCGCCCGGATGAAAGGCAAAGTCCGGCATCCAGCTGACCCCGTTGCCATCGCTGTGTTCGACCAACGCCCCCGGATGCCATCCGCTCGCCTCGCCCTTGACCTCGATCGGCCCGAGTTGATCGACCGACACCCCCCGGAACGAGAGTTGCGTGAGCGGAGAAGCGACCACGGTGCCAGGACGAGGTGTCACCCGGACTACCGAACCGGCGTCCGCGACGGGCGATGCGGCCGGTGTCGCATCCTGCGCGGAAACTCCCTGCACACCGATCAGCGCCGCGGCGGCACTCGACTGGATGAGACCCCGTCGCGTCAGGCGGAGAGCAGAGTTGCGAATCGGAGCGGAACCAGGTGAAACAGACATCCTATCCTCCGGAGCGCGATTATCAGGTTGGCATGGCGCTATTTTGCACTGAACCGCACACCACGACGCGAACCACCGCATAATTCGCCGTGCCGGATTGCCCGGAAATGCTTTTGCCATCCATCAGGCGGACGAACTGACAGTGACCAACGGAACGCACGACCTCTGGACCGACCGCTACCTGACATTGCTCGATGTTCCCGCTGCCGAACCGTCCATGGATCATCTGACAAGCCTGATCGATGCCCAGTTCCGCACCATCCCCTTCGAAAACATCACCTCGCTCAGTCGTCGACTCGACACCGGCACGGGACTGGTGCCCGATCTGGATCTCGATCAACTGCTCGCCAACTGGGAAGCGAAGAGCGGTGGCGGCGTCTGTTACGAGATCGTGACCATGTTCCACCAATTGCTTCTCAACCTCGGATACGACGCCCACCTGATCCTCGCACAAATCAGTTTCCCGGATGGCCACCAGGCTCTTCTCGTCAATCTCGATGGCACGGATTGGCTGGTCGATGTCGGTACGGGCTCACCGGTCTTCCGCCCAATCACGTTGCAGGGTCCGGATGCCATCGCCTGCGCCGGAGTCGACTTCCGCTTCCGCGCCGACGAGACCGATCCGCGCTACTGGTTGCAGGAGCGGTTGATCGATGGCGAATGGAAGCGCAGCTGCCGGTACGATCTGGAACCGCCGACCGAGGAACGCCGCATCGCCGCCTACCAGTTGCACCACACGATTGGCAGCAGTTGGGTGGTCGATACGCTGCGCATGGCTTGCTGGCGGAACAACATCGGCTACTCGATCTCGGGCAATCAGCTGACCATTCTCAAGGAGAGTGGCAAGCATCTGGTTTCGCTCGACTCGCCGGAGCAGTACCGCGACATCGTCTCCCGGCCAGAGGCGTACAACGTCCCCAATCTCCCCATCGACCGCGCCTTTCGGGAGCACCCCACCTTCGCCCCCATCAAATCCTGACCGCCACGCCGCTGCCGTCTCATCCACATTCTCCAGCAAGTGTTCGGTGCTGTGGGTCCGCGCTGCCTGCATCTGGTATCGCTTTCTGCACCAGGTGGAAACATTCAGAAGCGGCCCGGCAACACGGCAGGAACATCCATTTTTGCGGATGGGAACTTTTCGACGCTTCACTCCGTCTTAAGGACTGAAATCGGTTGCAACCGCCTCTTCGTAGCCGTACGATGCGGGAACATACCGACAATGGTTCACGCATGATGCGCTCGATTTCGTCAGGAGTGGCAGCTATGGGATTCCGACGGTCAATCCCCATTCACATCTCTCGATTGGTGCCGATCCTTGCCCTGATGGCCCTCCTCATTCCAACCGGCAACCATGCATCCGCCGCCTCAGTCTGCTTCGGAACCACGGTCACGATCACCGGAGCCGGCACCATCAATGGCACGCCAGGCAACGATGTCATCTATGGCTCAAACAATGCCGACACGATCAATGGCAAGGGCGGCTTCGATATCATCTGCGGCCGCGGCGGCAACGACAAAATCTTCTCGACCGGAACCACCGGCGGCATGATGGTCGACGGCGGTTCCGGGAACGACGACATCACCGGCATTGACCGAGCTACCACCTCTGGAGATGAACTGCTCGGCGGAACCGGGAACGACAAAGTTCGCGGCCTGGGAGGCGACGACCTGATCTACGGCGGGTCGGGGAACGATTCGCTCGCCGGAGGTGACGGGTACGACGATATCCATGGCGAAAGCGGCAATGACAAGATAACCGGCGGCAATGACGATGATTCCGGCTGGGGTGATGCCGGTTCGGATCGCATGTACGGCCAGGCCGGATCTGATCACTACTGGGGCGGCACCGGCAATGACTCGTTTTCGATGAATGCCGGGAACGATGTGGTCTATGGCGAAGACGACAAGGACAAAATCGTGCTTGGTTCCGAGCCGGACCAGGGCTATGGGGGCGCCGGCGATGACCGGCTGTATGGCGAGTCCGAAAACGACGAACTCTTTGGCAATGATGGCGATGATTACCTCTCCGGAAGTAGCGGCGACGACAGGCTGACCGGAGGATCGGGTGCGGATAGTCTCAGCGGAAGCACCGGCTCCGATTTCCTGTTCGGCAATGAGGGTCCGGACATCATCGATGGCGGACCGGACAATGATGCGATCGAGGGTCACGACGGCGCAGATACCCTGACAGGCGGCTCAGGCGACGACATCATCTCGGGCGGTGGCAGCGGTTCGTCGTCCAATGACGGGCACGATCAGATTGATGGTGGAAGTGGCGACGACCGTTTGTCAGGTGGGGTCGATACGACCGGCAACGCCATCTACGGACGAACCGGCGACGACACGATCAATGGCTCGAATGGCGCAGACGATCTCTTCGGCAACGAAGGGAACGATGGGGTATTCGGAAGCGGCGGCAATGACTTTGTCCACGGCGACGACGGTATCGATAACGTCTGGGGAGGACTGGGCAACGATACCGTCGAAGGCGGCAATGGTGACGACAATGTCTTCGGCTACGGCAATGCGACCGGCCTGGGCGACGGAAGCGACAAAATCTACGGCAACGATGGAGATGACTACCTGGACGGCAACGAGGGTGCGGACGAGGAAGACGGCGGTGATGGCCAGGACACTTGCATTGAGGACTATCCGCCGTCCGGGGACGTGTTGATCAACTGCAACCCGTAGCCCGCCGGTTCACTCCTGGCTGAGATCGACTCCACAGTCAACTTACCTCCCATGTGTTGCACCGTCCCGTTCCCGCGGTTAGGATGTCTGAACAGTCTCCTTTCCTCGGAAATACATTGTGATTCGCGCCAGGATCGACAGATGCCAAGACGCTTTCGCCCATCCCGCCATTTTCTTCTGCGTATCGCACCAATTCTGCTGCTACTCGCGATTGGCTTGCCTGCCACTTCGCACTCCGCGCTCGCCGCTGCCTGCTTCTCGACGCCGCCGACGATCACCGGCTCAGGAACGATCATTGGAACTCCGGGCAACGATGTCATCCTCGGCTCGAAGTACAACGACACCATCAACGGCAAAGGTGGCAACGATCTGATTTGCGGTGGTGATGGCAATGACAAAATCATCTCCACCGGTTCCAAAGGCGTACTCTGGGCCGATGGCGGTCGGGGTAATGACGACATCACCGGACTTGATGTCGCGACAGGAGCGGATGACCTTCGCGGTGGATCCGGCAATGACAAGATTCGCGGGCTCGCGGGATTTGACGTCATCACTGCCGGTGCGGGGTCCGATTCGATCGCCGGTGGCGATGGCGAAGATCTCCTGTACGGAGACGATGGCAACGACAAGATCACCGGCGGAGACGGTGATGATCGAGGATTGGGCGGTCCCGGCGATGATCGCATCTATGGTCAGGAAGGTAACGACTCGTTTTCGGGAGGCGACGGGAACGATTCGTTCTCCATGAATTCGGGAGCAGACTACGCCAATGGCGAAGCGGGCAAGGACAAGATTGTTCTCGGCGACGAAAACGATCTCGCCTACGGCGGCCCTGATGACGATCATATCTACGGCGAATCGGAGGCAGATCAATTGTTCGGAGATTCGGGCGACGACCTTCTCTCCGGAAGCAGCGGTGGCGATCAGATGGATGGTGGGGAGGGTGTCGATGTCATAACCGGCAGCACCGGAGTCGATTTCATCCGTGGTGGCCCTGGCAATGATGTGATCGATGGTGGTCCGGATGGCGACACAGTCCAGGGCGAGGACGGAGATGATGCAATCAAGGGTGGCTCGGGCCCGGACAGCCTCTTCGGCGGAGGCGCCGGCGCGTCTGCTACCGATGGATATGACGCAATTGACGGCGGCGATGGGCCCGACACAATCTCGGGAGGCACCGACAGCTCCGGAAACGCTTTACGCGGCAATGCCGGGGACGACACCATCAATGGAAGCGCCGGGGATGATGGGATCTATGGCGACACCGGTGATGACAACCTCTACGGTCAGAACGGTGCCGATCTCATCGAGGGTGGCGATGGTGATGACGACATCGGCGGCGGCAGCGGCGCCGATAAACTTCACGGCGGCACAGGGGATGACGATGTCTTCGGATATGGCAACAGCTTCGGCAACAATGACGTTGCCGACACACTTTATGGCGACGAAGGTGATGACTATCTTGACGGGAACGAAGGTGCCGACAAGGAAGATGGCGGGCCCGGAACCGACATTTGCGAGGAAGACTTCCCGGCCACAGGCGACGTGCTAACGAACTGCAACCCGTAGCCCGCCGGTTCACTCCTGGCTCAGATCGACTCCACAGGCGGCCAGACCCTGCGTATAGCCGGCCATGAACATCGCGAACCGGACCTCGCCCGAACCGTGCGCTTCCGGATCGTCCGAGCGCGTACCCGGCGGATCGCCGAAGTACTCGATTACACCGGTCTGAACCCGCTTGAGATCGGTCTCGGTGACAAAATCGCGACCGGCAGCATCCTTCATCCATGCCCCGGCCAGACAATCGGCCTGCAGTTCGATCGCCAGAGACTCGCCCTCCGGTCCGCAGGCTGAGAGCGTGCAACCGTCAAGGCCGAGGAGCTCCTGCACGTGGTGGCCGATCTCGTGGGCAAGCATCACCTGGATGATGATCGTGCCGTACCCAAGCATCTCACCGGATATTGCCCGCTGATCGAGATACACCGTCTGATCGCCACCGCAGTAAAACGGCCCAACCGCCCCCGGATCGGCATCGCCGCACGCGGTTTCGATCGGCTCATCGAACGAAATGAACTTGGGATTGACCCAATCCTCGCCCAGGTCCTCGAAAATCCCTTCCCAGAATCCGGTCACATCCTGGTCGGTCCTCCGAATCGTCTGCTCCAGATCGCCCCCGCTTGCCTCCTCAGATGAGACGTTGTCGGTATCGATCGAATTCAGCACATCCTCAATCGCCGGGCCGTACTCATCCATCGTCTCGGGATAGAGGAACCCCGTGGCCACAAGGACGGCCTCGCCCTCGATCAGCGTTTGACAGTGCAGATAGATGATCGTCTCGTCGTTCTCGTCGGATTCGGGTAGCACATAAACGCCGGTCGCCGATTCCCGATCGATGTCCTCTATCGGCTCGTCGTTGTCATCCAAAGCTGGCTCGAATTCGTCGACACCTGCCTGGCTTGCCAACGCGGCCAGTTCACCGTCGATACACCGATCGGCCCGTCCCCGATAGAAAAAGAGCGACTCGACGTAGAGCGTGGCCCCGTCCGAATTGAGCACCAGCGAGTCGTAACTGTCGCCGCTGGTCGCATCTGATACCTCCCAGATATCGTCGTCCCACTCCAGCGTGTACCCGAAGGTTGGACTGACATACGCGTTGCCATCGACACCATCCTGGGCCAGCGCAGCGATCGGAAGGCGGAACATGCTGACCGCCAAAACGGCGATGATGGCGTAGCGAAAGAGTTGGGAGCAGCGCGCGTTCATCTGGTCATCCAATGCATGCGACAGAGGTCGTGGCGCAATAGTAGGCCTCGCACCCTCGGTTGGTAATCCCGATCGGCCACATTATGGTGGCCTATCGAAGTGGCCTAAATCTCAGCTGATGGATCAGCCTCTGCTGGATCGGCTGGCTTCGGCGCCGGTTTTGGTTTCGGTGTCGAGACCGGGGTACGCTCGCTCAGATTGGTCGCCCGGGGATCATTAATCATCCCGACAAGATCGATCCCCGCATCGTTCAACACCGCCAGCACCCGCGCGATCGTCATCGGCGCTGCATTCAGCACCGAATTGACGCCACCGCTGGCATCGCTGGATCCGCCAATGATCGAGATATTGTCGATATTGCCCACCTGCTCGGCTGTCGCAGCCACCGCACCCTGGAACGCCGCCAGAATGTCGGGCAGCATCTGCATGCGAATGGCGTCGGGTCCGAACTGGTTGAACGATTCGGCGATCTCGGCCTTACCGGCCGCTTCGGCCAACAGGTTCGCTTTCAGACCATCGGCCTGCGCCACCTGCTCCTCGAGATACGCCTTGGCCGCCGCAATTCTGGCTGCCGCCGCGGCGTCTCCCTCCTGTCGGACCCGCTCCGCCTGCGCCTTGGCCAACGCCACGGTCGCCGCACTTTCACCTTCGGCCTTGGTCTGGATTGCGGATCGCTGGGCCTCGGCCGGCTCAATCACATCGGCCTGCAAACGCGCCTTGGTCTCGGTCGCACGCTTGGTTTCCACGATGGTGCGGGCTTCGACTCTGGCCGCCTCCGCTTCTTCGGTGGCAATACCGACGGCCTTCTTCGCCTGGGCATCGGCCAACGGCCCAGCCTGGGCCGTCCGTGCGCGCTCGGCCTCGACCTTGGCCTGATAGTTCGCCTTGGCCACATCGCGGTTCTGTTCGGCCTCGGCAATTGCCGTATCCGCTGCCGCTTCCGCGACCGCTCCCTGCTGCCTGGCCTGGGCCGAGCGAATCGTCGCATCGCGGTCCGCTTCCGCCGTACCGATGGCCGCGTCGCGCTTGACCTCGGCAATCCGCTGCTGACCGAGCGCCTCAAGATAGCCGTGCTGGTCGGAGATGTTCTGGATCTTCAGAACATCGACCTCCATACCAATCCGCGAGAGATCGGCACTGACTTCATCGATCACGGCTCGGGCAAGCGCTTCACGATCACCGTTCAACTCTTCGACCGACATCGTCGCGACCGTACCGCGCAACGAACCGGCCAGAATCTCGTTGATTTGCATTTGCAGGCTGGCAGCATCCGACGTCAAAAAGCGCTCGACCGCCGTCATGATCGCCTCATCCGTCGATCCGATCCGGACCAGCCCGACCGCGTCAACATTGATCGGCACCCCACCACGGGAGAGCGCGCGCTGCAGCTCGATATTGACATTGAATGGCTCGAGCGACATCGTATCGACCCGCTCCAACCCGGGCACCCGGAAGCGCGCGCCACCACGAACAACCTTCGGCTGGCCGCGCCCGGTAAAGACGGCGACCTGATTTAACGGCACCTTGACGTAGTTGCGGATGTAGATCTGGACGGCCGCGAAGATCAGAAAGAGCAGAACAATTGGGCCGATGATCCAGGGACTGAAGATAGCGCTCATTGGGGAAAACCCTGCCTTGAACTAAATGCGGGATACCAGCACATGATCGGCCAGTACCTGCTTGATAACGACATCGGTTCCGGTCGGCATCACCTGTGTCCAGGTCGACATGGCCGGTCGCGAGACGATTCCACCATTGGGATCGCGAAACTGAACCTGCCCCTTGCCACCGACCGGTATGCCAATCGTGACGACCGCAGGCAGATCGACAAAGGAGCGATCGCTGATATGCGAATTGGCCTGCTGCTTCGCCAGCTGCCGCAACATCGTCACCAGCAGCGCAGCCACGGCAACACCGACCACCGCGCCCAACAGCACCGCCCAGCCCTTCTCCAGGCCAGAATGCACCGCGATGAAGCCAGTCAACCCGTAGGCGGCAAGACCTCCGGCGAGAACGCTGGGACTGAGAAAGCCGGGGCCGTGATGCCCATCGCCACTGTCGTAGCCTTCCCCGCCGCCATCGCTAAAGATGTCGGAGAGTTCCCCAACCACCAGCGACAGGATCAGGAAACCCAATCCGACGATCGTCATCGCCAAAAATGCGAGTTCGATTCCGCTCATATCCAACCTCCGATGCACTGGCGCAATAGGACAGATTCGCGCACGCCAGCGGCATCACCCACCCCCAGTATGCCCAAAAACGCACCGGAATGACACAAACCACCCCGCCCGCACGTCCTGACCGGCGCATCACGGGACCATTTGAACGCAGTTGGCGGTCGGCGGTTGGACGCGAATTTGTAGCGCCGCATTGCAATGCGGCACCCGTCACCAACGCACCCGTTCCGATGCGGAGGACCGATTTCCGCCGTCGATCATCCAGACGGCCAAGACCCGCGGCACACGGGGGAACCGCGCTACATCCGACCACGGTGCATACAAACATTGCACTCGAAGGGATTCACACAAAACGGACAGAGACGCCCGACACTGCCCTTCCTCGCAATGTATGTAGTGCCTGGCGTCCCTGCCAGGTCTCGATCTCCGATCGAGGTCGCCCGAGGGCGATGGTGTTGCCGAACGACTCGGTGACACGCCACTGCCGTCTCACCAATCTCCCGTAATCGCTATCGGAAAGCGAATTGGCTGACCATAGCACCCTATCCGGAGCGAAGGGCCCGATCAGACATCCCCATACCTCGCCAAAGCATCCGGATCGATCTCGATCCCCAACCCCGGCGCATCCGGGATCGCCAGCATCCCATCCTCGTCCAACTGCCAACCGCCGAGCTTCAACTCGTCCACATAGGCGCTACCGGTGATGTACTCGACCAGATCGGTCTCGGCAAACGCGCTGGACAGTTGCAAATCCGCCGCGAGCCCAACCGCCGTATTCCAGCCGTGCGGAATCATGCGGATGCCGTTGTCCTGCGCCATCCATACAATCCGCCGCTCCTCGCTGATCCCGCCGACCTTGGTCACATCGGGCTGGACAATATCGAACGCGCCCGCCTGCAAAAACGGTTGGAACGCCTGACGTCGGGTCAGCGTCTCGCCGCCGGTGATCGGCAGCGGAGCATGCCGCCGAAGCTGGACGAAATCCTCCAGCGCGTCCGGACGCAGCGCTTCCTCGAACCAGGCGACATCGTAGGCCGTCAGCATCTCGGCCGTGCGCAGCGCCCACTTGTACCCGTGCGGCCAGAACGCATCGCTCCCACCGGGATCGACCATCAGCATCGCTTCCGGCCCGATCGCATCGCGCGCCGCCCGCACGATTACCTCGTCCATGGCATTGCTGACCCGCCCAAATGGACCCCAGCCGATCTTGAACGCCCGGAATCCCTGCGCCTTCAATGAATGGAGATGCTCGGTCAATGGTCCAGGCTCGTCCATCAACAGCGATGCGTACGGCTTCACCCGTTCGCGGTATCTGCCGCCAAGGAGACGCCCAACCGGCTGCCCCGTCGCCTTGCCGAGGATGTCCCAGAGCGCGATATCGATCCCGGAAATCGCGTGTGTGATCGATCCGCCCCGCCCCATCCAGAACGTGTTCTGGTGCAACTTCTCCGAGACACGCTCCGGCTCCAGCGCGTTCTCTCCGGTCCAGAGCGGTCTAAGCACCTCGACGGCCGCCCGCACCAACCCCGGATTGGTGAAAACCGACCCGATCCCGGTCAGGCCCTGATCGGTGTCGACGAAGACCAGGGTGTGGACGGAATCCCCCGGCCGCAGCTCATCCGACCACCCACCCTCCGGCGTCGCCCCCACCAGTCCGACCACACGTACATCGCGTATCCGCATTTCCAAATCTCCCGAACGCCGTCATGGTAGATGCAAACCACCAGACTTGTAGCGCCGCATTGCAATGCGGCCCACCCCATTCATCACCCAATTCCACTGATCAGCAGCCGTTGACAGAAGAGAACACCTGTTCTACTCTATCAACAAGCGGATTCCCCCACGCTGGACGGGCGGACTTGGGCAGGGCTCCGCACGGCCGGGATAGCAACCCGTCATCCCAAGTTCTTCGGATGCCCTAATTCGCGGCATCACCACCAACCAACCGAACGTGATCGCGACAGGTGATCTCATGTCAACTCATCATCGTCACTGCGCCATACCCGATTGCCGCCGCGTTGCCATCCGCGGCAAGGCAACCTGTCGCCATCACCTCGGCCATCCCGATGGTCGCACCTTCAACCAGGGGCGACGACGATTGAACCCAATGCTCGCTGCACTGACCCAGGAGGACGATCCGCTTCCGTCGTGCGGTGAACAGGTCAACCAGCCGCGATCGGGGCGAGCGGGGTGTACGGTTTGCCGGCCATGCGCTTGTCGAAATCGGCCTTCGCCTCGTCCCGCAATTGCGCATCGGTCAGGATTTCGGCACCCAGCGCAGCCAAGGCCAGCGCAACGTAGATCGCCCCCTTGTGGCCGATTGAGGTCCCATGCGAGGCCGTCGCCAGCCAGGTGTGCATCGAAACACCGATCGGCACCGTCGGCATCGAGAAGCCCATCGTCGGCGTGATCTTGCTGACATCACCGACATCGGTCGAAGCGCCGAATGTCATCTCCGGCATCAGGGGCGTGACCGTTGTGGCCAGGCCTTCCTGAGGCAAGCCGGCATTCCGCTGACCCTCAACCGCAAACGCCTGCTCGTCCTCGGTCCAGGTGGGAACACCGACCGCTTCCAGCACCGCCTGCGACCGAACCGCCAGCGGACCGTTCGGCATCAGATCGTTCGCGCCACCCTCATGCGAGATCTCGACCGTCGTTTGGGTCGCCATCGCCGCGGCATTGGCGATTTGGCCGATCCACTCCTCGCCGATCTTCACCAAATCCGCATCAGCATCCCTATAAAGAATCTGCGCGCTGGCCAGATCCGGGATCACATTCGCTGCGGTGCCGGTGTCATTGAAGATGTAATGCATGCGGGAGGTCGGGCGCATGTGTTCGCGCATCAGATTGACGCCGTGCGCGAAGAGCTCCAGAGCATGCAACGCACTCCGGCCCATCCACGGCTCGGCTCCGGCGTGCGCGGTCCGACCATGGAATGTCACGCGCAGGCTCGTGATCGCGGCCGTCTTGATATTCGCTACCGCCGCCCGATCGCCCGGATGCCAGTGGATAGCCGCCGCTACTCCATCGAATGCTCCGGCCAGCACCATTGGCACCTTGCCGTTATCGGTCTCCTCGGCCGGACAGCCCGCGTACCGAATCGTGCCGGGAGTGCCCGTCTGCTCCAGCCAATACCGCAGGGCAATGGCCGCCCCGACCGATCCCGAGGCAATCAGATTGTGCCCGCAACCGTGGCCGCTGGTCTGACCGTCATCCCGCGGCTCCTGACGTGGAACGGCGTTGTTGCCGAGTGCGGGCAGGGCATCGTATTCGCCAAGAATCGCCAGCACCGGTTCTCCTGAGCCAAACTCAGCCAGAAATGCGGTCGCCAATCCACCGGTGCCATCGCTGGTGATCGCAAACCCATGCGAGACCAGCATCTCCTTGACCGTCTTGACCGATTCGAACTCGTTGAGGCCGAGCTCGTTGAGATTCCAAAGCGCTTCCGAGACGGTCACGATGTCTTCGCGCACCTCGCCGACATGTGGTCGCAACTCGGCAACCCGGGTGCTGGTATCAGTCATTGGATCAACTTCTCCTGGAGTAGTCGCTCGTGTTTTCTGCAGCCTACCCGCTGGCGACGCGAGTTGCGAAGGCGATCAGGCGAATCCCCGTACAATGCCGCCGTGAATGCATCCGATCTCGGTTTCAAACAACTCGACCGCATGACGTGGTCGCATGACCTCCGCGGGACCACCGTCATCTTCCGACAACTCGCGGGACTCGACGAACTTGCGCCGGTCGAGGCGATTCAACGCGACGTCTTTGGGGCGACCGATCTCGATATCTACGCTGCGGGTCAACTGATGAGCTTCGCCGAAGCGGGCGGCCACACCATTACGGCCTGGGTCGGCGATGAACTGGCGGGCACGGTCATCGGAATCGGCGGAATGGTCGACGGCGAGCCACGGTTGCTCTCTGACTGGATGGGCGTCTATCCGCAATTCCGCTCGCTCGGGATCGGGGCCGATCTCAAGCGCTTGCAAGCCGCAGTTTCGCTGGATGCCGGGTATCGTGAGATCTACTGGACTGTCGATCCGCTGCGCGCCGCCAATGCCCGACTGAACTTCAACAAACTCGGCGCCTGGTCGGATCACTACGAGCAGAATCGCTATGGCACGTCTTATGGCGAGGCCCTCTATGGCGGATTGCCATCTGATCGCCTGCACCTGCGCTGGTCGATTGTCGATCCCATGGTCCACGATCTCCTGACTGCGCCCTCACAACCCGATCACAGTGCCGACGGCCTGGATTCCTTCGCACCGGGACAGTCCGCAAACATGGTCCTGATCCCGATTCCGCAAGACATCGATGCTGTCCTTGCGTCCAGTCAGGCGGAGGCGCTGGCCTGGCGCATGGCGGTGCGGTCAACCCTTCCCGTCGCGCTGGCAGAAGGATTTCGCGTTACCGGATTCGTACCAGCACGTGGAGCAGCGACACCGGCACTGCTCCTGACCAGGGAGTCGCCATGAGCAGCCAGATCCGCCAAATCGAAATCTTCCCCATCCGCCTCTCACTCCATGAGCCATTCGTCATCTCCTATTCCGCCATGGCCGATGCGCCCACCGTGCTTGTGCGCGTGACGACCGAAGACGGCGCGGTTGGCTGGGGAGAAGCAACGCCCGATCCCAATGTCACCGGAGAGACCTGGCACAGCACAATCGCCATGCTGGAGAACGATCTTGCTCCTGCGGTGATCGGTCTGGATGTGCGAGATCGCGAGGGACTGGTTCGCGCGATGGATGCCAGAGTCGATGCCGTTCCTGCCGCCAAGGCCGCAATCGATATCGCCGCCCACGATCTGGTTGCCACGACGGCCGGTTTACCCCTCTGGGCGCTGCTGGGCGGACAGAGCAAGCCGTATCTGACCATTTCCCGCGTTGTCAGCATGAAAGCACCAGCGATGATGGCCGAGGATGCCCTACAGCATCTGCGCGATGGATTCGAGACGATCAAGCTCAAGGTTGGCGACTGGCGCAATCCTCGCCTCGATGTCGAACGCGTTGCCGCCGTTCGTGAGGCAATCGGACCCGCCGTCGGCATCAAGGTCGATGTCAATCAGGGGTGGCAAACAGCCGGTATCGCGATCCCGGCCATCCGTGCCATGCTGGCCAGTCACCCGGATTACATCGAACAGCCCGTTTCGCAGCACGACATCCCTGCCCTGGCCGATGTCCGCCGCGCCACGGGGGCACCGATCATGGCCGATGAGTGCGTCCACGGTGTCCGCGAAATGCAGCGGGTGGTCGAGTTGCGTGCTGCCGATCTGGTCAATATCAAACTGATGAAGACGGGTGGCCTGGTCAACGCCGGTCGTGTGAACGCGATTGCCGAGGCCGCCGGGATCGTCGGACAGGTTGGGACGATGGTCGAGAGTTCGGTCGCCTCGGCGGCAGGGCTGCATTTCGCGATGGCCAATGCCAACATCCGTACCGTCGAGATGGGCGGGCCACTGATGATCACCGACGATATCGGCAATCTCCGCAGCTGCTACGACAAGAACCGCATCACGCTGACCGACAAGCCCGGACTCGGCGTCGAACTTGATGTCGAGCAGATCAAGTCCCGCGCCGAGCGACGAATCCTGGTCACGGAGCGCTAGCGTCGAGGACGACCAGGAATACTTCGGGCGAGACGATTTGAATGCCGCCAAACTCGCCCATTTCGAGCAGCTCCTTATCTCCAGTCACGATGTAATCGCACTGCCCAACCACTGCTGCCTCCAGCACATGATCGTCCTGGCGATGCGGCGCGACATGCTTGAGACTTCCCGCAATTTCGACAACCATCGAAATGGAGCGAAAGAGGCCAATGGCTTCGTGAACTGAGGTCGGGCTGAGTCTCGCAGACCAGTAACGGTTGGACCATCCCTTGGCAATCTCCGCCAGCATCGATTCGCTCGTAATCGATTGATAGTGGCGAAGAAACAGACGTGAGATGACCTTGCCCGGAGTTTTCGGGTTGTCAAACCAGCCGCCAATGACGATGTTCGCGTCGAGAATGGCTCGATTCACTTTTCAGAAGAATCAATGGGTGTCCGACCGTACAACTCGGGCCGCTCTTCGAACAATGCGCTGCGCGCCTCGCGTGCCGCCAGGACCGCCTGCTCCATAATCTCTTCCTCCGTCTCGCCTGCGAAGGAACTGACTGCCTCGGCGCGATGTCGGAGTAATGTCGCGAGTGCCTGTTGACGCGTGATTTCCAACTGCACGAGTTGTTCCAGATCATCTCGGCTGACCAATGCCGCCACTGGAAGTCCGGACTTCTCGATGCTCACCCGGCGTCCGGTGCGATACACCTCATTAACGAGTTCGCTTAGATTCGCTCGCGCGTCGGTGATGGACATCGTGTCGGTAACTGGCTTGCTGACCATGCTGTACACTCCTGTACGGTTCTGTACGTCTCTGTACATCCTAGCAGGCGGGTCAATCGCATTCCTACTTCGTACACTTGCTGCCTGACGATCCACGCCTCAGCAAAGTGAGATGCACGTGCCCCTGCAAACCCTCCCTAACCAGCCTGGCGATACGCCCGAAGTCTCCGCACCCGAGGCCCATCGCGTCTGGGCCGAAACCTCAGCCCAAATGGTCGATGTCCGCGAACAGAAGGAGTGGGACGAGGCGCACATCCCAAACACGATCTTCATCCCCCTCGGTCAGTTGATGGCCCGCGTTGGCGAACTGGACAAATCCAGGCCGGTCGTCACCATCTGCCGATCAGGCATGCGCAGCCTGAATGCCGCCGAGTTCCTCATCGCACAGGGATTCACGGAGGTTGCGAGCATGCAGGGCGGCATCATCGCCTGGCACCAAAGCGGATACGAACTCGAACGCTAATCGCCGGTCAGCGCCACCGCCGGACTGACCCGCACGGCCATTGCAATCGCCACCGCTGACGGAATCCCGACTAGTGCCGCGCCAATCAGCCCGAAGCGAATCCCCTGTGTATCGGCCAGAAACCCGATCAGTGGCGGACAGAGCAGAACGCCGAATGTCGCGGCCATCGTCATCCCGCCCGACAAACGGCTCAGGCGATGCGGGTACATGTCCCCACCAATCGAGAGGATGAGCGGATAGATCGGTCCGCACAGGTACCCTCCGATCACCAACATCACAACCGTGACGGCGATGGTCGGACTGAGAATCGCAATCAGGTACGCGATCGAACTCAGCACCAGGAGCGCCAGACAGGTGGTCGCAGCCGATGCAAAGCCAAGGATTCGGGACGCCGTCAAGCGGCTGAGCGACACGCCCACCCAATATGCGGTCAGTGCCGATGTCGCCCAGCCAACCCCATGATCCTCCAGGAACCGGACGATCCAGATCGTGATACCAGACACCTGCGCCTCATAGAGCATCATCGCCGCCGCCAACCAGAAGAACGGCACCAGCGACCGCTCCGTCGGGGTGATGACCTCTGCCGTCTCCTCCGCTGTCGTTGGCAGAGCAGGCTTCCGAACATGCAGGCGGGAGATTGCCAACGCCCCGGTCAATGCCATCACCGCGGTGATCAGGTAGATCAACCGCCAGGGTGCGCCGACCGAGATCAACACGCCGATCAACGCTGGACTGATTAGTGCGCCAACCCCGTAGAACAGATGCAGGTGATTGAGCGCGACGCTCCGGCGATCGGCGAATGCTTCCAGGAATAGCGCCCCGAAACCGGCGTCGATGGCGCCGCTGCCCAGACTGGTCAGGGCGACAAAAGCCGCGAAGAGTAACCAGACATTGATCGTGCCTTGGCCCACCATGCAGATCGTCAGGAACAGGAAGGCGGCCAGCAGCACATTCCGTGAGCCAATCCGCTCGGTCAGGAACCCGCCGCCAAGCCCGGCGATCCCGTAGAACGCGGCCGCGAACAGCAGGATCACTCCGATGTCGGCGTCGGTCTTGTCGAAAGCAGATTCGATCGAACCGATAAGGGAGGCGAGGATGACACTCGACCAGCCCAGAAGGGCGTACGAGCCATAGCCGAGCAGGGTCAGTCGCGATTCGTCAGTGTTCCTGGAAGGAAGCGCTGGCATGCCTGGACGCTCCGCGGCTAGTTGACCCGATGCGCCGCGAAGACATCAGGATCGAGTTCGACACCCAGTCCCGGTCCACGTGGAATGACAATGTTTCCTTCTGCATCCAGTTGCACCGCTGGCTGGACCAGGTTGGTGTTCAGTATCGAACCCTCGCCCGGGGCCGGTGTCTCCTGGAAGAGTCGATTGGGAATACTGGCGTTGATGTGCACCGAAACTGCGCCAAGAATGCCGGTCTTGAAGTGATGCGGAACCACCGGCCGATCGTGCGACTGGGCCAGTGCCGCAATCCGCATCGTCTCGGTAACTCCTCCCGCCCGCGAGACATCCGGCTGCAGCACATGCACCCGGCCGCGTTCCAGAAGATCGCGAAACTCGTAAATCGTCGCGCACTCTTCGCCGGCCGCAATCCGAACGGGTGAACGGTCGGAGAGTTCCCCGTATCCAGCCATGTTGTCGGGATGGAGCGGTTCTTCCAGCCAGTAGACGTTGTATTCGGCCATCACCTTTGCGCGCGAAATGGCGGTGGTCACGTCCCATTCGGGTCCGCCACTGTCGTACGCCCAGCCGACATCGACCATGAGCGGCGCGTCCGGTCCGATCGCGTCCCGGATTCCCTGCAGGTGATCGCGGTCGGTCTTTTCGGAGTAACCGAAGTTCATCCAGCCAAACTTGAACGCGGTGTACCCCATCTCCTTGAAGCGGGCCGCCTTCTCACCAGATTCCTTGCCATCACGCCCAAAGAGCGCCGAAGCATAGGCCCGGACTTTGGCATCCGGCGTCCCACCAAGCAACTCGCAGAGCGGCTTGCCGAGTGCCTTGCCCTTCAGGTCCCAAAGGGCAATATCGATTCCCGAGATGGCATGGACAACGACGCCGCGTCGTCCGTAATAGACCGAGGCGTGGTACATCCGCTGCCAGAGTTCGGCCGTATCGAAAGGATCCTGCCCGATCAGCACTTCCTTGAGGCCGGTCATCACCGAGTGCGAGCGAGGGGCCTCGATGATGGCCTTGACGACCGTCGGCGCGGAATCGACCTCGCCGATGCCAGTAATGCCCTCGTCGGTGTGGACGAGGATGACGGCACTATCCTGTGTGCCGTTCGATTCCAGTTTGATTGTCGGAATCTTGAGGTACGCGACTTCAATGTCAGTGATTTTCACAGACTGTCCTCTGGGGTTTGAATCATTGAGATAAACGGACGCTCCCGCTGTTCCGGCATCATACCGAACAAGCGCGCGTCGTTCTCAGCGCGGCAACAGATGCAGGTTGATGGCCAGCCAACCGGAACCGGCGGCGGCGATGATGACGGTCAGCGCCAACCAGGCAAACGAACGCCGCTGGCCCTGCTGCCACATCCGTCGTGCCCCGGCGATCAGGACAACCGGCACGGTCACGATCGCTGGTATGAGCAGTTGCGGAAAGCCGATCGCAAGACCGGCCATGATGCCGGCCGCATTTCCAATCGCAATCGGATCGGCGGACATCTGGTCGCGTCCAAATCCGTGCCACCAGAAGCCAGCCGCAATCGACGCGAGGAATATGCCGGCGATCGAACCGCGCTCACCGATGAGCAGCGCCAGTTGCGCCGCGTAGGCGCCAAGCACCACTACTTCCGCCCAGCCACCGCGATTGGCGGCGGACAAGGCAGCTTGTGCGGTCGGCTTCGATTGACTGGATGCGGCGATCTGCATGGCAACTCCCGCCATCAGTCTCCCCGCCACACCCTGCCGCGTGAACCGGTCAAACGTCCCGGATCGGCTGGGCCATGTCGCCGAGGTCGGCCAGGGCGGAGGCGCCGATAGTAAGCGGGTGTCCCGGGTCGCTCCCATCCTCGAGGTGCCAGGAGGCCGAGAGACCGCAATACGCCACGACCCACTGCAATAGACGGGTTCGATCGCACCCGGTCAGATGCGCTACCAGGTCCGCCCGATGCGACACAAGACCCGGACGTTGCGCAGTCTCCTCGTCGGGATTGCAGAAAATGTTGGCAAAGTCATACAAGCTCTCGCCGAACAGACCCTTGGGATCGATAAAGCGCCAGCCCTGATCTCCAAAGTCGAGGAGGTTGTGGTGCTGGACATCGCCGTGCAGAACCGCCTGATCCTGCGGGTGCGCGAGTAATCCCCGGGCGATCTCCGCAGCCTGCCCGTAGAAGCCACCACGCACCGATTCGTTCCGCCACAGGGCAGCGAATCGATCATGCAGCGGCATGAGCGTTTTGGGTGGTGGCTCTGGCCTTGGCTGGTGCATTGACTGAGTGGCCGCGACCAGAATCCGCACCGCTTCATCATCATGACCTGAGCGACTCATCGACCAGAGGTCGCCGCTGCCCATCGCCCGCTCCATTAGGAGAGCGTCGCCGTCATGTGCAAACACCTGCGCCGCACCGACTCCTCCCCACCAGACCATGACGTGCGCCCCGTTCCGCTCCTCCGGTTCGGTGGAAATCTTGAGCATCATCGGCACACCATCCCGCCGAACCGGAAGGACAACGCCGGTGTGCGTTTCAATCGGCGCTCCAT
>JAPXRQ010000011.1:0-33145 GCA_033813515.1 Thermomicrobiales bacterium | reverse complement strand
TAATCCGAGGGGATGATCTCGTAGTTGAGCTTGATTTCGGGGTGAGCGGTGCCAAGGTCGGCAAGCATCTGCTCGAATCGCGTCTTCTCCGCATCGGACGAGGACCAGCCGGAGAGCCTCACCTCTGCCTGTTGGGCCAGGGTGCTGTGGCGGAGAAAGGCAGGCGCCGCAAACGCAGCCGCCGCAAGAGGAACCGCGCGGATGCGGTTTCGGGTGGAGAATCGGCGCATGGGTTGATCGTTCTGCATAGCCATTCCCTTTCGGTAGCGGTTCGATGCCGACGTCACGAGCGACGTTCGGCGTCGCTTTGCGCTGTCTCGATTCTAGAACTTGAGTCAAGGTGATTTGGCCGACAAACTAACGCACGCTACAGTTTGGGACCGGCAATCAACCTGCGTTCTTCCCGCGTAGGAGCAAGGGTATTGCCCCCGCGGCCCAGGCTTGCGGCGAGCAACTGACCGGGTACGCAACGGGTCTTGTTGCCGCGAACTCGTCGGCTTCGAACCCGCAGTAGAGCTCCGGCAAGCGCAAATCCGGGACCGTCGCGGCCGCGGCAATCAACCCCGCGAGAATCCTGTCGCCAGCATCGAGCCGTCCATACCGGTAGCAGCCGTACCCAACCAGACTGTTGTCGTGCGGCCAAATCGAGCCGTTGTGGTAGCTGATCGGATTGAAGGTCGGCGCGGTCGATGACAGCGTCCGTAGCCCCCAGTGCGTCAGCATGTCCGGCTGCACCATCCGATCGATCAACCGCTGGGCCCGGTTCGCGGAGGGGAGACCGGCCGCAAGTAAATGGCCGGGATTTGAGCTGAGTGTGGCCACTGGTCGCTTGTCTCCATCGAGTGCCTGCGCGTAGAAGCCGAGATCATCGAGCCAGAAACGCTCCTCAACCGCAGCGCGGGTCTGCTCTGCCAGACCACGGAGTTCTTCTGCCCAGGTCTCGTCGCCGTACCGGTTCGCGCAATCGGCGAGTTGTGTGTACCCGGCATAGGCATACCCCTGGACTTCGACTGCTGCAATCGGACTGGCCGGAATGCTCCCGTCGGCATGGTGCAGCGAGTCGAAGCTGTCCTTCCAGACCTGATGCGTGATGGTGCCGGCGCCGTGATGATCGGTCCGGTACTCAATCAACCCGTCCCCGTCCAGATCGCCAAACGCGACACACCATCGCACTGCTCGCTCCGCTGCCGGTTTCAGTTCCTGATAGAGATCCACGTCCCCGGTCCAGGCCACGGTTTCAGCCAGCAGCCAGAGCCAGAGCGGGGTGGCATCGACGGTGCCGAAGTAGGGCGAATGCGGAACTTCACCCAGCCGCGCCATCTCGCCGTACCGCATCTCGTGCGTGATCTTGCCGGGCTCCTCTTCTTTCCGCTCATCGACCACTGTTCCCTGCAACTTCGCCATGGTGCGGAGGGTGGCTATCGACCGTTCCGGGGTGATGTGCAAGGTTTGGAGGGCGGCGATGAGACTATCCCGTCCAAACGGCGCGACATACCACGGGATTCCGGCCGCAATTAGGGGACCATCCGCGAAGGTGGTATCGAGTGCTGCCAGATCGGAAACCGACTGGGCGAAGACGCGCTCGACAAACGGATCGTCGATCTGCACCGGCGCTACCGGCCAATCGAGACGCTGATTGGAAACGGGTACGCCATCGGCCGGTTCGGGAGCTACCTCGATATCAACCTGCCAGGATTCTGCCGGACCCAGCGAGACGTGCCAGGAACCGGTGACGACCGGCCAGGTTTCACTCACAGCCTGCTCGCGCTGTCGTCGGGAGGGAGGTAGATGCGTCAGGGTGGAGTTGCGCAGCGGCATCGGCTCGGCACTGACTGTCCAGGTCGGCGGGAGTGATACCGAGACAACAGTGGCCGCAACCGCGCCATCCAGTCCCGCATAAGCGAGCCTCGCCTCGGAGTCGGTTAGCTCCGGCTCCCGAACTTCGCCCCGCTCCGTGCGCACAAAGCCGCGGATATCGAAGAGATCGCGGAAATCGGATCCAAACCGCAAGCCAACCGGCAGATCGACCCTGTCCCGTCCCTGGTTGGTGATCGTGACCCTGGCCCGAAGCCGATCATCGAGCGAGACGTGCTGCGTGACCAGGACCGTCTGCGGTACAACTGGATGCTCACCCTCAATGTACGGATTGGCGCCGACGATCGTCGCCGATGTCATGCTCTCCTGAACAATGCCCAGCACCTCGACAGGCTGGTTCGCAATGGTCAGCGCGAGGACATTCAGATGCCGGGTGTCCCGGATGTACAGGCCATTCGCCTGTTCGCGGCTGCCGTCGGTCTTGATCGATCCGGCCGTGAAGAGTTCATTTGCCTTGAGGACCAGGTTGTGATCGAGCACTGGTTTGTCCTTTCCGCAACTCGCGCCGTGATCTTAGTCGGTTTCGCCGTTTGTGTTTGATGCGCGGCAGACAGCCAAATCTGTGGGCTATCTGTGTGGTGCGACGGTGATTTGCGTGCGATAGTGTTAAACAAGTCACCAAGTCGAATTACAAATCGCGCCGGGAGTTGCCAGCCATGTCGCCCAGGGTCCGCGTTCTCTCCATCCTGACGCTCCTCTTGCCATTTTGGATCGCATCAGCGGTCAATAGCAGCGCTCAGGTGCCCACCTGCAACGGGCTGGCCGCAACCATCACCGGCGCCGGCACGATCAATGGCACAGCCGGAAACGATGTCATCGTGGGCTCGTCCCGGAATGACACGATCACGGGCAACGGTGGCTTCGACACCGTTTGCGCGCTGGATGGCAAGGACAACATCAATCTGGCAGGCGGAGCGGGCAGCTGGGTCGATGCGGGAGTCGGCAATGACGATGTCACGGCTTCCCCCGGAGCAGACATCCTGTACGGAGATGAAGGCAACGACAAGCTCCGTGGCGAGGCCGGCAACGACGAGATCCATGGCGGAGTCGGCGACGATTCACCCGCCGGCGGGGACGATAACGACACCCTGTACGGCGACGAGGGCGACGACAAGATCACGACCGGCGATGGCGAAGATGATGCCTGGGGAGCTGACGGCCGCGATCGTATGTACGGCGAAGACGGCAACGATGATCTGCACGGCGAGGAGGGCGACGATTCGCTCTCGGCCAATGCCGGCGAAGACCGGTTGTGGGGCGACGAGGGTGTAGACAAACTCGTCTGCGGCTCCGAAAACGATCAGGTCTGGGGCGGTATCGGCGACGATCGCATGTACGGCGAGGGCGGTGATGACGAACTTCGCGGTGAAGACGGCAACGATTACCTGTCCGGATCAGCCGGGAATGATGTGCTCATCGGCGGCGGACATGACGATGAGATTCAGGGCAGCACTGGCGACGACTGGATCGGCACGACCTCTCTGGAAACCGCCATCAATAACGAGCCGGGACATGATGTCATCGATGCCGGACCGGATAACGACAATGTCTACGCCGGGTCGGGCAACGATCATGTCGTCGCTGGCTCCGGAAACGATGTCGTCTACGGGCGATCAGGCACCGACACACTGATCGGCGGATCAGGAGAAGACGCCCTTTACGGCGAGGCCGGGAACGATCGGCTTGGGCACGATGCTGCCGACACCGCCATCGATGCGGATTCGGGCGATGACTACATGAATGGTGGCGCCAATGATGATTACATCTATGGCGGATCTGGCGAGGACATGATTCTTGGCGACACCGGCAATGATGTTCTGATCGGCGACTTCGACAATTCCGGCGCTCTTGCGGCCAGTGGCGATGTGATCCAGGGGGGCGATGGCAATGATGCGCTCTATGGTCAGGGATTGAGCGGAACCCGAACCGAGACTGCCCACAATCAGCTGTACGGCGGGGACAACAACGATGTCCTGGTTGCGGGTCCTGCTGGCGACGATATGTATCCCGATGCGGGCGACGATCAGGTTTTCGGAAGTGATGCGGCGGATGCGATCTATGGCGATGGCGGCGGCAACGACGTTGTCCAGCTGGAGGGCGGCGACGATACCTTCTACTTCGAAACCAGCGCGCTCGGCGAAATGACGGTGTTCGGAGACGAAGGCAATGACCGAATCCTGAGCGGCAACAGTGATGATGAACTGCACGGGGGGCCGGGCAACGACCAGATCATCGGGCGAGGCGGCAACGACATGATCTACGGCGATGAGGGGGAGGATACCCTCGGCTGCGGCGATCTGTTGTTCAACTGCATTGATCCCTCCGACTCCAATGCTGAACCGGGCACCGATGTGCTGTATGGCGGACCGGACAACGACACGATCGTTGGTGGAACCGGACCAGACGTGCTTCACGGCGAAGGCGGTGACGATTACCTCTATGTCGGCACCTGGATCACGTCAGAAGACGTTGGCAGCAACACCGCATTCGGCGGGAACGGCGCGGATACCATCCACGGCGCAGATGGCCCCGATGCCCTCAATGGCGAAGAGGGCGCGGATGAGATCTACGCGTACCCCGGCGACGACATTGTGCACGGCAATCTCGGTGATGATCTTGTCTACGGCGATTACGGAGCAGATGAGATCTACGGCGATCAGGGCGACGATGAATTGCACGGCGACTCTGGTTCCGACACGCTCACTGGTGGCGCACACAACACCGGTGATGATTGTGACGGCGGACCCGATACCGACACATTTATCGGCTGCGAAACCGTGACCGGCACACCGTAGGACAAGTCCGGATCAGGCGCCGTCCCAGCGCTCGCGGAGAAACTGGACGCTGGTGGGGAGCATGACATCGGGGCCAGCGAAGAGATCCTCGCCACCGAGTTTGGAGCATTCCAGACTAAGGTAGCCGCTGTATCCGATCTCCTTGAGCGCGGCGAACGGAATCGTGAAATCCAGACACCCGGCCCCCGGCTGAAGGCGATTGTTATCGGCCATGTGCACGTAGCCAAGCATGTCGCCGGCATCGCGGATCGGCTCGCCCATATCCGCCTCTTCGATATTCATATGGAAGAGGTCGGCCAGTGCGCGAACCCGAGGCGAATTGATCGCGCGGGCCAGATCGGCCGCATGCCCAACTGTCTTTAGCCAATCCGCCTCATACCGATTGAGCGGCTCCAGGAACACCGCCGACGTTCCAGCCGGAAGGCCAGCCGCCCATTCGCCGTAAACCTGGACGGCCACTTCATCAAGATGCAGCTCGTCGGCGAAGACATGCGGCGGCCGCACCGGCACCGAGACCACACCATCCGCGCCCAGATCGTCGGCCAATTCCAGCAGTGTCGCCAGTCCAGCGAAGGCAGTGGCCCGTTCAGCGGGATCCGGCAGGAAGGGATCGTGGATGGAATGCGTGCAGATACCGCTGACCGGAATCCCCGTCGCCGCCATTGCCTGGCGGATCGCTCCCATATTGTGGGCGAGGTCGAAGGCCGGACCGATATTGATCTCAACCGCATCGAATCCGTAGCGGGCAGCATCCTCGAACTTGTTCAGCAAGGTATCGCCGGGAAGAAGGGACGTCTGGACGGCAAGTTTCATCGGCAGGACCTTTCTGCAAATCCTCAATCTGATGACGGGATGGTATCTGACCTGCCCGTTCAAGGCATACATGCAGCTGGCTCACAGCCGGTAGCGCTACGTTAATGGCGCCGCAACCTGAGATGGCTGCGGCGCGTAGTGTTAGGAATCGGTGCATCCGGTGCCGATCAGTGACCCTGACCGAAAGGACGACTGATGACGACCGAAACCCGTATCCCCGAGATGGCCGCAATCGATCCCGATCCGCTCAGTCCGCTGAATCAGATGCAACGCTATCTGGTCCACGAGTTTGTTGACGACTACATGGATGGTCTGCTTGATCGCCGTGGGCTGATGACCAAGGTGAGTTTCATCGTCGGTGGATCGGCCACTGCTGCCGCCGCCGTCACCTCGCTCGGCGTCGATCTCCAGGCTGCCGAAGCGCAGGATACGACGCCATCACCGCAGGCCTCGGCCGCCCAAAGTCCGATCTCGGTTCCGGCCGACGATCCGTCCGTTGTTGGCACCGATATCACCTACGACAGCGGCGGCGTGACCTATATGGCGTACGAGGCCAGGCCTGCCGAGGGAGCGACCCCGAGCGCATCACCGGTCGCAGCCAGTGGGGGGCTGATCCTTGTCTGCCACGAGAACCGGGGTCTGACCGATCACATCCGCGATGTGGCGAGGCGGCTGGCGAAGGCGGGGTATATTGCCGTGGCCGTCGACCTGGTCAGTCCGGAGGGTGGAACGGCCGCGAACGATGCCTCTGAGATCCCCGGCATCCTGACCGGCGGCGACCTAACCCGGCATACGACCGCCTTTTCGGATGCGATCACGCTGTACGAGACGAACGGCGATCCGGCGGCGGCGCATGTCGGCATGATCGGCTTCTGTTTCGGCGGCGGCATCACCTGGCGCACGGCGACTGTCGAACCGCGGCTGCAGGCTGGCATCCCGTATTACGGACCGCCGCCGCCGCTGGAGGATGTGCCGAACATCAAGGCGGCCATGCTTGGGGTGTACTCCGATGATGCCGGCGACTTTGCGAATGAAGGACTTGGGGATCTGACCGCCGCACTGGAGCAGGCGGGCGTCACATTCCAGATCAATGTCTATCCGGGAACGCAGCATGCCTTCAACAACGACACCGGTCCGCGGTACAACGAGGAGCAGGCCCTGGCCGCCTGGCAAGACTCGCTGGACTGGTTCGCCCAACATCTCGCTTGATTACAACGAAGGGCCGGATCAGCAAGATCCGGCCCTTCGTCACTTCTGCCAACTGCTAACTGCCGACCGGCAACTACCCAACCAGCGTCTTCATCCCGGCATAGCTGATCGCAATGTCGGCGAAGGCGTCAGCCGGGTTGTCCTGCTCGACGACGTAGTAGAGGGTCCGTGCCTCGGCCGACTTCAGCAGCGGGCCGAAATCGACCTCGCCCTTGCCGACGGGGGCATCGTGACGATCGGCTCCGGTGCCGGTCATGTCCTTGAAGTGGAGCAGCGGATAGCGATCTGGCGCCTGGGCAACGAGGGCCGCAGGATCGGCGCCGCCGTAGAAGACCCAGTAGACATCCAGTTCAAGATCGACATCTTCCTTCTCGAAGAGGAAGTCCCAGAGGCGGGAGCCGGTTCCCTCGAGATCGGCAAACTCGAAATCGTGATTGTGATAGGCAAAGCCGAGTCCGGCATCGCGCACCTTGGTGCCGATCTCGCCAACCTGATCCGCGAAGGCTTTTGCCGCTGCGACGGTTGAGCGGTGTTCCGGCCCGATCCAGGGGACGATGGCGTACTCGCAGCCAAGGGTCCGCATCTCGGCGATCACGGTATCGAACTCTTCGACGAAGCGGGTGAATGGAACGTGGGCCGAGGCGCCCTTCAGGTTGTTCTTGTCCAGCTCGCCACGGACGGCTTCGGCCGACCAGCCATGCAGACCGGCGAACTCGACCGCCGGGTAGCCAATCTCGGCCACCTTGGCGAGGGTGCCGGCGAAGTCTGCCTTGGCCGCATCCCGAACGGTATACAGCTCAAGTGAGATTTGGTCTGAGCGCATGGTGAGTGAGTCTCCTTGTTCGGCGGCCCAGAGGCGAGCCGCCCTACGATTGAGCGGCCCAGAGGCGAGCCGCCCGACGAAAATCCTGGTGGCGGCCCAGAGGCGAACCGCCGGAGATGCCTAGAACGATGTGGTCAGGTCAACAGCGTCACCGGACTTGGCCGATTCCAGCGCTGCCAGCATGATTTCGAGGACATGGGTGGCATGGGCGGCGGTCAGGATCGGCTCTTCCTTGCCTTCCAGCACGCCAATCATGTGGGCCACACCGCAGCCGATCAGGTTGTTGTCCGGACGGGCAACCGGTGGGGCGGCTGTCTGCCAACCTTCGATACCCTGCGGCGTCTCATCGACGAAAAGGAAGTCGGCCGGTCCGTTCGCGCTGTACCAATCGTTGGCGGCAATGCTGACCGAGCCCTTGGAGCAGTGCAGCTCCAGACCCGGCGCCTTGGTCCGTGGTGTGGCGAAGCTGGAGAGCACCTGGGCGAAGGTGTTATCGCCGAAATCCAGCTGAATCAGCATGTGGTCGTTCGCCTTGACCTGGATCTTCTCGCCGAGATAGCGATCGACCAGAATCGTCCGCTCCGGAATCGAGATGCCGCCGGTCGCCTGAACCCGCTTCGCCGATCCGAGCAGCCCCGTGACACCGTGCAGTGCATAGACACCGGTGTCCATCATCGGGCCGACGGCCGCGCTGTAGTGCACCCGCGGATCGCCGGTGTACTGCCGCCAGGCATGCGGACCCATATTGGCTTGCTGGGCGGTGGCAAGGGTCGGGCGACCGAGCCGTCCCGACGCGATGATCGTCTTCAGCCAACGCATGCGGTTTGTCGCCATGACGGCCGGCGCCGACATGAAATGCTTGCCGACCGATTGGGACAGTGCGATCAGTTCCTGGCTCTCGGCCACGGTCGACGCGAGTGTCTTTTCGGTGTAGACATGCAGGCCCTTCTGGAGCAACTGCGTGTTGGTGTCAAAGTGCACCGGAGCCGGTGAGAGGTTGACCGCGAGATCCACACCTTCGAAGGCCAGCACCTCTTCGAACGATGTGACCGCCTTTGCGCCCGGGAAGAGCGATGCGGCATGTTCGGCCCGCTCTTTCATTGGATCAAAGCAAACGACGATCTCCATCGCGCCCCGGGCGAGATCCGGTGCGAACGCCGGGAAATACGTGCGGGTCGCAACATCCCCGCAGCCAACCACTGCAACGCGTACAGCCATTCCTGAACGAACCTCTCTTGCGTCTGAATCAGGCCTGGCCCGTGCCAGCGCCGTCTCCATACAAATGACATCGTACCCAATGTGTCGGACTGACGAATGTTTCGCCCGGCATGATCTCCTTGCAAACCGGCATCACCTGCGGACACCGTGCTGCAAAAGGACATCCGGGCGGGGGATCAATCAATGACGGTACCTCGCCGCGCGCTTCGACCCGGGCCCGCTGCCCTCTGGGATCGGGAACGGCCGAGAGCAGAAGTTTCGTATACGGATGGGCCGGTTCGTGGACGAGATCGTCACTGGTCGCCCCTTCAACCATGCGGCCGGCATACATGACGTGGGTGCGATCGCCGATGTACCGGGCGCTGGCGAGATCGTGGGTGATGTAGAGATAGGCGAGACCACGCTCCTGCTTCAACCGCTCCATCAGATTGAGGATGCCCATGCGGATCGAGACATCGAGCATCGAGATGGGCTCATCGGCCAGCAGCAGGACCGGATCGACGGCCAACGCCCGGGCGATGGCGATGCGTTGCCGCTGGCCACCGGACAACTGGTGCGGGAACTTGTCGGCGAATGTCTTCGCATCCATACCGACCGTGTGCAGCAGTTCATCGACCCGCTCGTTGGTCTCCTTGCGACCACTCGTCTTGTGGTGGATCTTGAGCGGGCGGATGAGGTGGTGACGGATGGTGTGCACACCATTGAGCGAGCCGAATGGATCCTGAAAGACCATCTGCACCTGCGACCGGTAGGTCAGCGACGGGCGGCGGGGTTCCTTCTCGAAGATGTCATCCCCGTTGAGGATGATGCGCCCGGATGTCGGCGGCATCAATCGGGAGATCAGACGGGCGGTTGTGCTCTTCCCGCTCCCGGATTCACCGACGACAGAGACAACTTCAGCCTTCTTGATGGAGAAGGAGACGTCTTCCAGGGCGTGCACCTGCAGGTTGCCCAGCAGACCGCCAACCGGGAAGTGCTTCGTCAGTTTCTCGACCTGCAGAATCGGCGTTTCATGTCCATTCAGCGACGCAACCGGTGAATTGGCTACGAGTTGCGCCATGTCGGGTCCTTTCCAATCGTGAGTGTGTGCAGGTGGCAGGCAACCCAATGGCCGGGCTCCACTTCGACCAGCTCCGGTTCGACCTGGGCATGCATCGGCGCGAACTTCGGACAGCGCGGATGGAATCGGCAACCCGATGGCGGGCAGGACATATCAGGCGGGCTGCCCGGAATACCAGTCAGATGCTTCTTCTCGCCGGTCAGGGTCGGGAAGGATGTCATCAGTCCCTGGGTGTACGGGTGGAGCGGATTTTCGAAGAGTGTCTTGGCCGGCGCCAGTTCGACGATCTTGCCGGCGTACATGATGGCAATCCGGTCAGAGAACTCGACCAGCAGTGAAAGATCGTGCGTGATGAAGAGGATCGAGAAGCCGAGCTTGGCCTTGAGATCCTCGATCTCCTGCATGATCTCTTTCTGCACGACCACATCCAGCGCGGTGGTCGGCTCGTCCATGATCATCATCGGCGGATCAAGCGCCAGGGCCATGGCGATCATCGCCCGTTGGCGCATCCCGCCTGAGAGTTCGTGCGGATAGGATGTCACCCGATCCGGATCGATACCGACGATTTTGAACAGCTCCCGCGCCCGATCCTCGCAATCCTTGCGCGATCGATGTGGATCGTGCGACTGGATGGCATCGGTGATCTGGCTGCTGACCCGCATGACCGGGTTGAGCGCATTCATCGCACTCTGCATGACCATCGATATCTCGGACCAGCGGAAGTGGGCGAGCTGTTTGTCGTTCAGTGAGAAGACATCATTGCCCTTGAACGACACCGATCCGCCAGTGATAACGGCCGGTGGCTGAAGCAGGCGCAGAATGCCGTGGGCCACAGTCGATTTTCCGGAGCCGGATTCGCCGGCCAGTCCGAATACTTCGCCGGGCGCGATATCGAACGAGACTCCGTCGACGGCCTTGACCGGGTCACCTTCGGTCGCGTACTCGATCCGGAGATCGCGCACGGAGAGAAGTGGATTGGCAACTGCGCCGGGTTGAACGGATGTCGGGCGGGTCTCAGTTTGCATGACGGATCACCGGAGTAGCACGCGAATTCTTTTTGGAATCGTGTCCCCACTTGGCCAATGATTCGCGGGCAACGCGCTGGGCCTTGAGACGCGGGTTGGTGACCTCATCAACGGCGAAGTTGGTCAGGGCGAACGCGAATGCGACCAGAGCAATCGATAGGCCGGAGGGAACCACGGTCCACCAGGCGCCAGTCAGCAATGCCCCGTTGTTCTGCGCCCAATAGAGATTTGTGCCCCAACTGACCTGACTGATGTTGCCAAGTCCGAGGAACTGCAACGCCGCCATAGCGCCGATTGCATAGATCGTCGCCCCGAAGAGGTTGGCGGCAACCAGCGAGATCATATTGGGGAAGATTTCGCCGACGATGATCCGGAATCGACTCTCTCCACTGACTTCCGCGGCCGAGATGAAATCCTTCTCCCGAATCGAGAGCGTCTGGGATCGCAGGACACGCGCCCCCCAGGACCAGCCCGTGATTCCCAGGATGAAGATGAAGTAGCCGGCTCCACCAGCCCCCAGGAAGCCGACCAGAACGATCAGCAACGGCAACGCCGGGATAATCAGGAAGATGTTCATGACAAGCGAGAGAATGTCGTCGACCTTGCCGCCGAAGTAGCCGGCTGTCATGCCGATCAGGGCGGCAAGCACGGTGGTGAAGACGCCAACCGCGACCCCGACGCCAAGACTTTGGCGCGCTCCCCAGACAGTCTGGGCAAAGACATCCTGGCCCGACCCGTTGGTGCCAAACCAGTATTCGCGCGAAGGTGGCTGGTTGCGCCGCGCGATCAGATCGTTCGGATCGCCCGGTGCGATGACCGGTGCGAAGATCGCCATGCAGGCAAACCCGATCAGGATGATCACCCCGACCAATGCCTTGCGATTGCGCATGACGGCACGCATGGTTGCGGATCCACGCCGGGCCGGCTGACCCAGGACAACCGAGGGATCTTGCGTCGTGTTGCCGGTAAGGTTGGCCTCAACGGGCGGCGGTGCTGCCGGATCGGCTTCCCGAATTTGCTGCTCGATCATCGTCGATTCCTCCACAACCTGGCTGCTGGCATCGGTGTCATCAGCGTCTCCTAACGCGGGGATCGAGTCGGATATAGAGCAGGTCGACAAGTAGATTGGCGCCCAAAACGGCGAAGGTGATCATCAGGAAGAGCCCCTGCATCAGCGGGTAGTCCAGACCGCGGACCGCGTTCAGCAGCTGGTAGCCGAGCCCCGGGTAGGCGAAGACGACCTCTGTCAGCAGTGAACCGCTGAGGACGAAGCCGAGCGCCATACCAAACGCCGTCACATTCGGAAGCAGGGCGTTGCGGGCAGCGTAGGCAAACATGACGCGGCGTTCGGAGAGCCCCTTGGCTTCGGCCATCGTCACGTAGTCCTCGGCCAGTGTCGAAATCATCGCGTTGCGCATACCGAGCACCCAGCCGCCAATCGAAACGATGAGGACGGTCGTGGCCGGCAGGATCAGGTGATAGATGACGCTCTTAATGAAGTCCCAGTCCCAACTGGGAATCATGCCGTCCTTGTATGCGTGCCGGATGGGGAAGATATCGGACTTGAATGCAAAGAGGTAGAGGGCAATGGTTGCCAGCCAGAAGTAGGGGAAGCTTCCAATAAAGAGGAGGAGCGGGGGAAGCGCCGAATCCAGCACACCACCGCGCCGCCAGGCTCCGAGGATGCCAATCAGGCTGCCGAAGATGAAGGCAAGGATGACCGAGGTCAGGCCGAGGAGCAGGGTCCAGCGCAAACCTGTGCCGATAACATCGCTCACCGGAGTTGGGAAGTAGAGGAAGGACGTTCCCAGGTTTCCGGAGAGAACTGATTTGATGTAGTCCCAATATTGAACAATCAATGGCGCATCGGAGAGCCCGTACGCTTTTTTCATTGCTTCGAGAGATTCGGGCGTCATGCGGCCCTGGGCCCGGGCGAAGATGATATCGGCGGGATCGCCAGGCATCATGCGGGGCAGGAAGAAGTTGATGGTGATTGAAGCCCAGGCGGCGATCAGATAAAAGCCTATTCGGCGGGCGAGGTATTGCACGAGACCGATCCTCCGTGATTCGTTGCCAGCGCGCGTCGTCGCGTCGACCAGCTCAGGTACTCACACGTGCATGAATCGACTATACGCCGATGTGCGGTGGGGTACCTGAGATGGATGACGGAACCGGAGGCAACCAGCCTCGCCCCCGGTTCGGAGATGACGATCTAGCTTGCGGTGGCCGGCGTGATCTTGCTCATGGTGATGAGCCGCTCGTACGCATAGGTCGAGAGCACCGCGTACGGATCTTCCTCGTTCGGGAAGCCAACGAAGCGAGCCGAGTTGTACTGGCCCCACTGCGGTCCCGGATAGAGAACGACCGACGGGAACTCGTCGACAAAGACCTGCTGAATCTGGTTCATCAGATCCTTCTGCTCGGCCTCGTCTGCCGTCGCCGCGAACTGGTTGAGCAGATCGGTGCCCTTCTCGCTGACGTAGCGGTGCCAGTTCTCGTTGCTGACCTTGCCGGGCTCGTTGTAGGTCAACGCCGACATCTGGCCGCGATAGTAGTTGTACGGGGTCGGTCCGCCGGAGCTCCAGCCGATCGAGAGATCGAAGTCGCCCTTGTTCATCTTCTCGATCCATGGCGAGAAGTCCAGCGCCTCAACCTCGAGCTTGACACCGATGGCCTCGGCATTCTGGGCAGCGATCTGAACGACCTGCACCCAGTCTGACCAACCAGAGACGACGTTGATCTTGTACGACATCTCTTCGCCGTCCGGCGTCTTGCGCCAGTCGCCGTCCTTGGCGTAACCCGCATCGTCGAGCAGCTTGTTGGCCGCATCGACATCGAGGGAAACGAATGGCTGGCCGGCATCGATCACGGCCTGATCGTTCCAGTTGGTGTACGCGCCGCCGAGGCCATTGGAGAAGCCAGGAGCGGTGTAGTTGTACACAGCCAACTCGACCATCTGCTCGCGATCGAGGCACATGCTGATCGCCTTGCGGACGTTGATATCGTCGAACGGCTTCTTGGAGGTCTGGGCGTAGATCATGACCATGGCGCCAATGGCCGGCTGGAAGTAGTGGTTGTGATCCGGATCCTTGGCCACGAAGGCAGTGTCGATATCCGGGATGAAGTTCGCGAACCAGTCGGTCTCGCCACCAAGGTTGGCCAGGTTGGCTGCGTCGTTGCTCGGGAACGCCGGGAAGCGCAGACCCTCAACCGCCGGGAGGCCTTCCATCCAGTAGTTCGGGTTCTTGTGCAGTTCCCAGTACTGATCCTGGAAGATGGGGATCTCGGTGAACGGACCAGTGCCAACCGGTGTGTCGTTGGTGGCGGTCGCCGGATCGGTGATCGATTCCCAGACATGCTTCGGCGCGATGTTGAGCGAACCAAGGTCCCAGAGGGCGATGGTGTACGGCTCTTTCATCGTGACGGTGAACGTGGTCGCATCCGTGGCTTCGACCGAAGCAACGAAGTTGTCGAGCGACTGGCGGCCGCCACCCTCACCAGGAAGATCGGTGTGATCGATCATGTACTGGAAGGTGAACGCAACGTCATCGGCCGAGAAGGCTTCGCCATCGGACCACTTGACACCTTCGCGGATCTTGAAGGTCAGGGTCAGGGCGTCCTCGCTCCACTCCCAGGACTCGGCCAGCCAGGGCACGGTCTCACCGGTGAGCGCGTTGAAGATCAACAGTGGCTCGTGAATACCGCAGTGGGTTGGCCAGCGCACCGAGCCGGCGGAGAGGAACGGGTTGAAGTTCTTGACCCAGACCTGCTGCTGATCCTGCGAGATGGTCACCAGATTGCTGGCGTCATCCTGCGCCATGGCGGACCGAACGGCCGGGCCCGCGGCGGTGAAGCCGAGTGCACCTACAGTGCCCAGGGCCGCAGCGCGAAGGAACAGCTGGCGGCGATCCATCTCCGCCTTCTGCGCCTGAATCGCGGCATCGAGCGCACGCTCGAGACCTACGGACATTTCCTTACTCATCGACGAGCCTCCGTCTTCCTGACTTTTGCCAAGCCGGCGCCTTCGCCGACTGTCCTTTATTCACCTGGCGATAGCAGCCGACTACCGCTCGAAGGACCTTACCGAGCGCCCATTTCCATCAATGGGCGTAGGTGCCAACCACCGCGTCGTGCCCGGTAGGGACGCCGTTGTGATTGGCGAATCGTGGATCTGCCGTCTTGCCTACACACCCGCACGAGCCCTTGAACTCGAGACGGGTTGGCAGAACGGTGCGCGTGACAGGCTGAGACGGATCGAGAACACGCGCGATAAGGGTTTGCACAGCTGTTTTGCCAAGATCGGCAATCGGCTGTACGACGGTGGAAAGATTCGGAAAGTCGACAGCATGCCGTTGCAAACCATCGAAACCAATGAGGGCGATATCGCCCGGAAGCTGCAAACCGGCATCGCGGATCGCCCGGATTGCTCCGGCGGCCATGGTGTCGCTGCCGCAGAACACGGCATCCGGACGCCGACCCCGGGAATAGAGCAGATCGGTCATGCGCAAATAGCCGCTTCGTTCCGTGAAATCGCCAACAGCGACCAAATCCAGTTCAACATCGCGACCGGCCTCTTCCAGTGCGAGGCGATAGCCGGCGAAGCGATCCTTGGAGGCGCGGGAATCGGTCGGTCCGGAGATGTGGGCGATTCGCTCGTACCCGTGCCAGATCAGATGGGCAACGGCATCCCGCGAGGCGAACAGGTTGTCGACGTCGATCGAGGTGATCTGATCATGCCGACCGATGATGACGGCCGGAAGATCGTCATTGGCGACGCGCTCGATGAAGCGATCGCCTTCGATAGCAGTGGAGAGGACGATCCCGTCGAGGTGGCGCCCCCGGATGACCCGCTGGTAGAGCCGCTCGGCCGATTGCTGATCGTCGACTGGCTCCATCATGAGCATCAGTCCGTAATCGGCATCGTTGCAGGCGTCGGTGACACCCTGGACGAGACTGGGGAAATACGGATCTGCAAAGACGAAGGAGACCGCGCCGGGGATCTGAAGTCCGAGGATGCGGGTGCGGCGGGTGGCAAGGGATCGGGCGGCCGCATTGGGCTGGAAGTTATGCCGCTCGATGACCGCGAGAACCCGTTGACGGGCATCGTCGCTGACACGGCGATCTTCGTTGATAACGCGCGAGACGGTGGAGCGAGACACTCCAGCCAGTCTGGCCACTTCTTCCAGGTTCAAACGAGACTCTCCTCTGTGAGAGCGCTCCCACGGCGATGAGGCTAGTGTATGCACGGATTTCCAGTTGTCAAGGGATTTCGTGCAACCGCTCCCACAACCCGGAAGCGATTGCTCAATCTGCCTCGGGACGGCGCACGCGATAGTGCATCATCGGATGCCCGAAGTGCTCGCGCTCTCCAAGCAGCTTCATGCCGATCTTCTCCAGCACGCCCCGTGAGGCTGTGTTTTCGGCGAACGCGACCCCAACAAGCTCGTCCCGATCCGTATTGGTGAATCCATACGCAAGGGCAGCCCGGGCCATCTCGGTCGCATAGCCATGTCCCCAGAAATCGCTGCCGTAGTGATAGCCGATCTCGACATCCGGTCCGCCTTCGAGCGGCAGAACGAGCACGGTTCCGATCAACTGATCGTCAGCTCGCCGTACGACCGCCCAGACGCCCAGCGGGTCCCACTCGGGTGCACGGGCAAGCAGGCGATTGATCCAGGCGAGGCTTTGATCGACTGAGGTATGCGGCGCATATTCGCCCAGCCAGCGCCAGACCTCGGGATTGGAGTAAATCGCATACACCGCGTCGGCATCCTCCGGCCGGTACAGCCGGGCAATCAGCCGCTCCGTTTCCATGACAGGGTGCGTTTCTGGTGCCATTGATTCATCCACTCGTAATTCTCCGCTCGATGTATTCAATTGATTCTGGTCCAAGGCCTTGTGCCAGCATAGCTATTTGCGAACGCACACCGGCACCTCTCTTCTGCGCGCGGGTTACCATGCACGCATGTGGACGATTGATACCTCCTTTGCCGATGCCGAACCTGCCGTGTACTGGACGTCTCAGCCCAGATCAGTCCCCGACCAGCCTCCGCTGGACGGTCCGGTCGAGGCCGATCTCCTGATCATTGGCGGCGGCTTCACTGGTCTTTGGGCTGCGGTCGAGGCCAAACGCCGCAATCCCGACCGCGATGTCGTCCTGCTGGAGATGGAACGGATCGCCTTCGGGGCAAGCGGGCGCAACGGCGGCTTCATCGATCCGTCGCTCACGCACGGGCTGTCCAACGGTCTGGCCAGGTATCCGGAAGCTGAGGTTCGCACGCTGCTGCGGCTCGGTGACGAGAGCTACGACCAGATCATGGCCACGATCCGGGAGTTTGCGATCGATTGCGACTTCCATCGGAATGGGACGGTCTGGGCGGCCACGGAACCATATCAATTGCACGGCCTCACCGATGCTGTAGCACACTACAACGCGTTTGGCCTTGAGGCGGAAGTCCTTCATCAGGAAGAGCTGCGCGAGTTGGTGCACTCGCCGTTTTACCTCGGTGGATTGCGAACACCAAACGAAGGCGGATTGGTTGATCCGGCGCGATTGGCCTGGGGTCTGCTGCGGGCGGCCATCGAGCTTGGCGTCCGCGTCCACGAGCAAACGCAGGTCGTGCGCCTCGAAGATCAGGGGACGCGCATGGTCGTGCACACCGATCGCGGTCGTGTTGCGGCGCGTCGGGTGATTCACGGCACCAGTGCCTATCCAGGCGTGATCCCTGCGATTCGGCGGTACGTTGCGCCCGTGTACGACTACGTCCTGATGACCGAACCGTTGACCGAGGAGCAGCATCGTTCGATCGGTTGGCAGACGAGATTCGGACTGAGTGACGGTGAAAATCAGTTTGTGTATCACCGGATGACGTCTGATCGCCGCATTCTCTATGGCGGCTGGGACGCGGTGTATCAGAAGAACGGTCGTGTCAGTCCTGCATTTGACACCCGGGATGCATCGCATCAGTTTCTGGCCAGGCGCTTCTTCCGCACATTTCCGCAACTTGAGGGTTTGCGCTTCTCGCATCGTTGGGGCGGCGCGATCGACACCTGCAGCCGGTTTGCCGTCTTCTTCGACACCCTGCATGGCGGCAAGGTTGCCTACGCGGCCGGGTACACCGGACTTGGGGTTGGCGCCTCCAGATTTGGGGCGACAACCGCGCTCGATCTGGTCGACGGCATCGATTCGGAGGCGACGCGGCTCTCGCTGGTCCAGAAGCGACCACTGCCGTTCCCGCCCGAACCGCTGCGTGGCCCGACGATTCAATCGGTCCAATGGCTGATGCATCGGGCAGATCAGAATGAGGGACGGCGCAGCCTGCCTTTACGCGCGTTGGACAAACTTGGACTCGGATTCGACAGCTGATTCAACGAGGTGAACTGATGACTGATGGTGATCCGGGTGTGTACGACCCGACAGATGCCGTGACCGAAATTGCGCCGGACTTCTGGCAAATCGACATCGGGTTTCAGGGACGACGCGGGGTAATCGCAACCTACCTGCTCGCTGGCGACGATCAGGTGACCTTGATCGAGACTGGTCCCAGTTCGTGTCTGACCAATCTGCGGGCGGGACTTGCCCAGATTGGCTTCGGGGTTGGCGATCTGACCCACATTCTGGTGACGCACATCCACCTTGATCACTCGGGCGCTGCCGGGCCGATCACCCGGGAGAATCCGACTGCCGTGGTTCGGGTGCATCCGCTCGGCGCGCCGCATCTGGTTGATCCGGCAAAACTGGTCAGCAGTGCAACCCGAATCTATGGCGATCAGATGGAACCGCTTTGGGGCGAGTTCTGCCCGATTGCGGAGGATCGGGTTGTGCCGTTGCTGGATGGTGAGGTGCTGAAAGTCTCGGGCCGGCGGATGCTGGCGGCGTTCACGCCCGGACATGCCCAGCACCACGTGGCGTATATCGACCTGGCCGGCAAGTGGGCCTTCACCGGGGATGTCGGGGGTGTCCGGATGCAGGGAACGGACTACGTGTGTCCGCCAACGCCCCCGCCGGATCTGAACCGCGAGCAGTGGTACGAGAGCATCGCCCGACTGCAGGGGTTTGATCTGGAGCGGCTGTATCTGACGCACTTCGGCGAGTTCCGTGATGCTGTTCGGCACCTGGCCGATCTGGGCCCGAACCTGGACGAATTCCTGGAACTGGGCTCGCAGGCGATCGAGGACGGATTGGATGGCGAGGCGGTGACGGCCTTACTTCACGATCGGATGGTGTTGGGACTCGGCGATGTCCATCCCGGGATCGTGACCAACCTTGAATGGGCGACTCCGAGCTACATGGCCACGCTCGGTATTCAGCGCTGGCACCGCAAACGCCTGGAAGCCCAGCAGAGTTGACCGCTGTAGTTACACTTGTAGGTACGAACGATGTTTGACTTCGAGTGGGATGAAGCCAAGCGCATCTCAAATGCTGAAAAGCACAAGATCGATTTCAGGCGCGCTCGAGACATCTTTGATGGCCGTGGCATCTACATTCAGCTACGTCTTCAGAACGAAGAAATCCGACTGGTTGTGACTGGCGAACTGGATTCCGCCCTGATAACGGTTATTGCAACGATTCGCGGAGGAAGGCTGCGGCTGATTTCCGCAAGGAAGGCTCGAGATGAGGAGAAATGGCGATACCGTCGTCTATACAGCTGAGGAACTTGACGCACTGGTTGCTAACGGTGAGGACCTTACCGACTGGGCTGCTCTCAACGCGTTGACCGATGAGGAGATCGAACGGAACGCGGCTGAGGATGAGGACTCCCAGGGCGAGGTCATCTTCGAGTTTCCGTTTCCGGTTTCGTTCAACCTGACCGGAAAGAAGCAGCTGACGATTCGCCTGGATGAGGATGTCCTTGACTGGTTCAAGGAGCGGGGGCCTGGCTACCAGACGCGGATCAACACGATCTTGCGCGGCTACATGGACGCCAATCGGGAACCCAACCATCGCTCGTCCTGATCATCACCTGAGCAGCTTTTCCATGATGATGGTGTCGACCCAGCGGTCGTCGAGTTTGCCCTGCTCGTGATAGATGCCGACGGTGGTGAAGCCGCGGCGCTGGTAGAGTCTGAGTCCCGGCATATTGGTCGGGAAGGCGGCCAACACGAGCTTGTGGAACCCGATCTCCCTGGCCAGGTCCTCCAGCGCGACCAGCAGTTGCTCGCCGACGCCCTTGCCCCGTTGACCGCGATCCACATACACCGAAATATCGGCGACATGATCGTAGGCCGGGCGCGGATTGAACTGGTTGAGGGATGCCCACCCGCCAATATCGCTGTCGTCGGTGATCGCGACCAGCACCGGATGGCGATCGCTCTTTGCTGCCAGCCACTCCCCCCGCTCCTCGGGTGATCGTTCGACCGTTTCCAGCGTGGCGACCCGATCGACGATGCCCTGGTTGTAAATGCGGGCAATCGCAGCGGCATCCTCGAGCGTTGCACGGCGGATCGCGACCGGTTGGAGCGATCGAGGCGGGCGGAGGTCCGGTGCTGACCGATCGTAAGGCACCGAAGTCTGGAACGGGACCGATCGACTCGCAGTGGCCGGAGCGAGGGACGCTGCCATTGATGGGCTGATCGGGGTGACAATGTACCCGGAGGTGGTGTCGCCGATCATTGCCGAAGCAGCGAGGCCATCCCGCCACCAGAGCGAGGCGATGAGAACGCAAATGGCGGCATCGACCTTGTCCTGATCGGCCTTGCGCGGCTGGATTGCGGCGGACGCCTCGAACCAGGCAGCGATGGACGCGAGATCTAGCTCCGAAGCGGACTCGGCCATGAGCAGATTGAGCCCGACCCAATCCGCCTGCGAAAAAGTACCGGAGCGGCCAGGGTTGTACTTCAACAGGCGCTGCACCTGCCCGGACTGCGAGGCAAAGGCGATCTGGGCAGCGACGGGCCAGCACTCGAAGGCAAATCGTCCGGCATCGGCGCCGGGGATGGCGAGCGGATCCTGATCGGCAACGAGATCGCGCAGGAAGGGCCAGAGCGGTGCCTCGGCATCAAACATCCCGATGCGACCGGTATTGGATGGCTGGATCGCACCACCAAGATGACCCAACAACGGCCGGAAGACGCCTTCGACCGGGCGGCTGCCAGTTGGATTGGGAACGATCAGCGGTTGATCGATCGCGATGATGTGGAGATCGGCCCCGGCCCCGACACGATTGATCGATGCGAGCGCTTCGTCAAACGAGGCCGTTTCCGGCGCGCCGAGCTCGACTTCGCCCTCCTCGACAACCAGATGGGCGATGGCCCCTCGATTGGTCCGGGTCCAGGCCGAATCGAATCCGGTGAAGACGTGACGCGCCACGCTATTGATCCAGTGCCAGTTGGCCGTCGGAGTTCCAGCGGACGAGGATGGGATCGCTGATGCCGCCGACGAAGTTGCCCTGGCGGTCCTCGTTCAGGAAGGCGAGCAGGACCCAGCGGCCGTCGTTTTGGCGCTGGACAAGGCGGCCGGCGTAGAGCTCTGGCCCGGTCAGGCGGTAGGCGTTGCGGGTGCTGATGCGGGGGTTATCGCGATCGAGATTGATGGCGAAGATGCCGGTGCGGACCCCCTGGGCGCGATATTCCTCGCTCATTTCGGGTTGGCCGCAGCAGAAGATGAGGGCGCGCCGGCCATCGACCTCGACCGTCTGCATCACCTCGAGCTGGGAGAAGCCAAAGCCGGGCTTGCTGATTGGTTCGCGGACGGTCCAGTTCAGACCGTTCGGGGAGGTGGCGACGGCGACGACCCCGCGGACATCGGCCGGGCCCTCGTTGCTGCGGGCGGTGATGAGCATGTGCCAGCCGCCATCGGGGGTGCGGGTGACCCAGGGATCGCGCCAGGGCTCATCGTTGGAGGTGCCTTCGAGGCGGGCTTCGTACCAGCGGTGATCGGCGGTGACGATGGGATCGGTGCTGAAGCGGGTCCAGGTGAGCAGATCGGGCGAGGTTGCGAGGCCGATGCGCTGGGTGAGGCCATCCTCGGCGCTGCTGATGCCGGTGTAGTACATGCGCCAGGTGCCGGCATCATCGCGGACGACGGAGCCGGTCCAGATGGCGCGATCATCGAAGGCGGGTGTGGGCGAGGGCAGAAGGGCGGGTGGGAGGTGTGTCCAGGTGGTGAGATCGGGCGAGGTGGAATGGCCGGCGAAGGCATTCTGATGGCGGAGGTTGGGATCGCCGAGGGATTTGGGGGCGGTGAGGTAGAAGGCGTGATAGAGCTGGCCATCGAAGGCGTACCAGCTATCCCAAACCCAATAATCGGGCAGACTCAACATGGGCGACGCTCCCGCCGTTGCCGCAAACGGACCGATGGAGACAGGATACCGCCTCTCAGCTGCGGTGGCGTGCCGAGATGCGATCAAAGGTCTCTGGCGGGCCCTGATGCTGGCCGGCGTGATGAACGAGGTGCCAATGACGGGTAAGGTGCTGGCCTACGAAATAGAATTCGGCTCCAGCTGTGGTATGGCCGTGGCGCTCTACTTGCCGGTCTGAGATGGAATTGGAGAGGGGCGCCTTCGCATCGGCTCCAGCTGGCGGCCAGGTCCGATAAACAAGCTGCTAAGTTACCACCACGGGCCCCGGCGCTCCGCAATGTATCCGGTCCGGTTCCCTAGGGCGATTGAGAAGTCTTCCCATTCAGATGAGTGGATACCCAAAATGGAAAATGCGCTGGACTCCGATCGCACTATCTCGGTGAGGGGCTCAAGCTGTAGGTTTTTCTTTTCTTGAAACTGCTGACTATTCCGGATTACGTCAGCTGCTGTTTTAGTCAGGAGCAAGGAAGAATTAGCCGATACGCGAGGGATGTTGATGCCGATGTATGCTGGTGGTTCGCCGCCTCGGAATACATCGTCACCAGACCAACTGCGCGGATTGAACTCACAGCCAATCCACGAGTAGATCTTGCGCTTTTCCGGATCCCAGTTTCTCCGAATCTCCTCACCCGGTGGGAGCCATTCCCGTCTCCCTCTCGTGAAATCGAGCACCGAGACTTGAGAATCTGTGAGAATGAGCGACCACCCTTCGAAGACTTGCCCTGCCTTGGATGTGATAACTACCGGCCACCGAGACCATCCTGTCACGCCCGCGGACTCCCAGGCATCGGTGATTGCCGGTCCGAGGATTGGTCCCATTGGAATCGAAGCCCAGAAAATGTCGTCCGGAACTTTGCCGCCTGTCGTCTGCCGCAGTCTGACCGGTTCTGCTCCTGGATCGGCAAAGTTCCGCATAACCTGGTAAAAAAGGTCGAGGTCAGCCTGCTTCTCTACCTCGCACTCGTAGTCTCGCCGGGTAATTCTCCTGCCCAACATGAAGATTTCGGCGAAACCCGGAAACTGGCGATCTGCTGCTTCAGATGATGGCATCAGTAAAGTGTTCCTAGTCCGTAATCTGCAATGATTAAACGGCCCTGAATGAGTACGTCACTCGCGAACGATGGGCTAGCGGGCCTGCCGCCGATAAATGCCGCCCATTTTGCGTGGTATTCATACCGATAAAGTTGGTGACTGACCTTTTCCCACCACCAGCCGTAAACAGGGCCGTGGTTCGCGTTGAAGTCGAGGACCGCGTCGAAAAACGACCGCAACGGTGACTGATTGGGAGATTGTGGGAATACATGGTGAGCTTGATGGCCAATTGGTTCGACCATAGTGATGTAAATGAGGTAAGGTCGAAACTTTCTGGCTGACTTGATTGCTCCATTGCCGCTGCCTGCAATGCGTGGTTTGTTCGATTGTTTCACCTTAGGGGAGGTCACGAGGAACGTCAATCGGTTGGATTGGCGAACCGGTTTAGACAGTTGATCGGCGCAGGAGTCCCGGTGCTAGGTGGAGCATGGCGGCCCACCGGGGGGACCGCGCTACGTTTCCGTGCAGGATAGTGGTGCATGGGAACGGGTACTCAAATCGCGGGCGGGCAGACGCAGTCTTCCCCTACAGCATTGCTCCCATGCCACGAGTGCCGCTTGCCGGGCATGAGAACCAACAGATGTTCTGATTGCTGAGTGGCTAGTGCGTCAATTGCCGGTTGCGGATTTGCGTAATCCTGCGGATGCGGGGATGCTAACCGGTACTCAATCATTGATCAGGAGCAAAACCGCTCCATTGATTTGTCCCCACGCCGACGCAGGATCGAGGTCTACCGCATGCGCACCACACTTCTCCAGGCTCTTTCCCGGTTCGGCCGAATCGCCGCCCTTCTGCTGGTTGTTGGTGCGCTTCTACCCCTTGGGCGTCTGGTTGCGGCGCAGGGTGTGAACGATCCGGTTGCGCAAACGCTGGCGCTTGGGTCGGTGGCCGATCTGTCCAATGGCGCCTGGGCCGTCGCCAGCCTGGAGCTCGACGGCAACAATCCGGCGGATGATCCAGCGTCCGGACTTGCCGGGTTCTTGCTGGTGCAGGATGGCAGTGTCCTGGTCGCGAGGGAGTCGGACGATGCGGTCCTCGTGCGGGAGGGAGAGGCGATCTTCCTGCCGGCTGGATCCAACGCGACGATCCAGGCGATCTCCGACGAGGCCGATATCTGGCGGTTCGCGATTGCGGGCGATCCCGATGATGTGACCTTCGCGGGCGGTGTCGAGGATCAGGCGTCTGGCGATATCGCGGTGGACGGCGATGGCCTGGTCCGGGTGGCCCTGGCGTCGGTTGTCATGGTTGAGGATGACGAATTCAGCCTGGGCACCCTCGATGCGGCTGTTCCGGTCGTGCTCTCGCTCGATGGGGAGTTCTCCGTGAACGGAACTGTCGCTGACGACGAGGAGCCGGTCACGGTAGACGGGACCGCGACAACCATCTCGGCGTACGAGGATGCGGTCATCGTGGCGCTCGCGATCGGACCTATTCTCCCGACGGGTGCGGGTCCGGTTGCGACTGCGACGACGGCGACCTCGGGTGGCGGAAGTGGGGGAGGCTCCAGCAATCCGGCGCCGACTGCGACTGCCGGACCTGATGATGATGCCGATGGCGATGGTCTGACCACGGCCGACGAAGATCTGCGTGGAACCGATCCGAACAAGCCGGATACCGATGGCGACGGTCTGAACGATGGCGCCGAGGTGTTCGACACTGGCACGGTCCCGACCGATCCGGATTCTGATGATGATGGGCTGAGTGATGGTGACGAGGTCCTTGTCACGGGAACCAATCCCTCGAATCCTGATTCCGATGGCGATGGGGTGCTGGATGGCGATGAAGGCGTACCGGGTGCCGATGCTGATGGCGATGGGTTGACTTCGGAGGACGAGGCGCTGCGCGGTACCGATCCGAATCTGGCCGATACCGACGCCGATGGTCTGGATGACGGCGTTGAAGTGTTCACCACCGGCACCGTTCCGACCGCGTTTGACACAGATGCCGATGGGTTGAGCGACGGAGAGGAAGTCAACACGACGATGACCAATCCGAGCAGCGCCGATACCGATGGTGATGGATTCGGTGATGGAGCCGAAGTGACCAACGGCACCGATCCGAACGATCCGGCCAGCCTGTAGCGGGCGCGGAAGATCCGACGACAACGCCCGGGAAGCATCGGCCGACCTAAACGCCGGGCTAGCGAACGGCACCTCTTCGAGGTTGATTGAAATGCGTAGTTGCCGCGCGATTGGTCCTGAAGGGACCGTGTCTGGATAGCCCCGGGTTTACCTGGGGCGGTGGTGTACGTGGGACGGTCATTGCATCTGACGTGGTCGCCGGAGAGCATCGCCCGACGTAAAAGCCGGGCTAGCGAACGGCACCTCTTCGAGGTTGATTGAAATGCGTGGTTGCCGCGCGATTGGTCCTGAAGGGACCGTGTTTGGGTAGCCCCGGGTTTACCTGGGGAGGAGGGCCACAGGGGACCCTCTCTACATTTGGTGCGGGATGTTGTCAGGCGGTCCCGGGCTCGAGACCGCCCGCTGTGACCTATTGACCGTTCCAGCCGGCGATGAGGGCATCTTCGAGAGCGGCGCCGTCGGGATCGGTCGCGACCCAGATGGTGGAGCCGTTGGCGACCGGCTTGGTGCGGCCATCGTCGGGATCACCGGGGATGTCGATAACGGTGACATCGCGCTCGGTCAGGGTGACGAGGTCGTTGTTGATCATGACCGCCGCAGCGAGGGGATCCCAGAAGTAGTAACCGCCCCCTGCGATTGATTCGGCATTGTTGGCGAGCAGCGTCGAGACGATCGCGGCCTCGGGCGAGGTGCCTTCATTGGCGAGGCGATCGACGAACTCCGGAGAAATCGGCACCTCGTTGGTTGCGTCCAGTCCAATGAGAGTGATCGGCACGCCGGATTCGAAGGTCAGGCGGGCGCCGAGCGGATCGCAGTAGATGTTCCATTCGGCGGACGTGTTGGTCTCGCTGACGAACGAGCCATCGACATCGACCGCGCCGCCCATGACGTACATCATCGAGATGTTGTCGGCGAGATCCGGTGAGGCATCGAGGGCCGCGCCGATATTGGTCAGTGGACCGAGGGCAAGGACGGTGACCGGCTCATTGGCGGTGCTCACGGCATTGGTGAAGAGGGTGACGGCATCTTCCGCGGCGGGTTCGCCACCGGCCGGAAAGCCGAGGCTGTCGACCATCTCAGTGGTGGTCTTCCATTCGGTGGGCGGTCCGTTTTCGCCCTGCAGCGGTGTCTCCGATCCGCAGGCGACCGGGACATTGTTGGTTTCGGTTAGGGCGAGCATACCGAGGGCGCCCTGGACGCCGGCATCGCACGTGGCGAAACCGGTGCCGGAAACGGTGATCGCCTTGAGGGCGTAACCGGGCTGGTTGAGGACGTAGAGGATGGCCATGAAGTCGTCCGTCGTCATATCGGTATCGATGACGAGCGGGGTGATGCCATCGGGCATCGGTTCGGGCGTGGCGTCCTGGGCGAGTGCGGAAGACAATGAGCCGCCCAGACCCAGCATGAGTGCCAGCCAGGTACCTGCAATGAATCGACAGAACGGCATCGTTCCCCTCCTTGGCGACTTGAATTCGTGTCAGGCGCAACCAGCACCCAGATATGGGCATGGTACGGGATCGGAGGTTTCAGAACGGAGAGCGGAGAACAGAGGATGGACGAGCGAGGTGCTCGATGTAGGCATATGCAGCCGAGGAAACGATCGAATGGAGTGGCGCGCGTGCCAGCTCAAGCCCTTGCGCATGGTTATTGGAGCCGGAGCGTTCAACCGAAGCCATGCGGTTTGCGATTGGCTGGAACAAATCGCACTACGTTGTTGGTCTTCTCGGAGCAGACGGCCGTTTCGGAGACATTGATGTAGCGGGGCGTGTTCCAGCTCGTGCCGAACGGGAAGGTGATGGGAGCCATTACCCATGACCGCAATCCTCCGTTGGCGATCAGCTGGAACAGATGGCGATACGTTGGATTCGTGCTCCATCGACTGGGTCGCCGGGAAACGTGCCGCATTGCAATGCGGCGCTACAGGCAGGTCACGATTGGGACGGGTTGATTACATAGGAGACCGGACCCAGTTTCGTGCCGTTGGGGAGGGTGACCTCGGTCTCGTTGAAGTTGGTCCAGATTTCGAGACCGCCGCGGCGCGAGATGCGAAGGCCATCCGGAAGGTCGAGGGTTGCAACGCCTGCATCCGAAAGTACATCGCGAAGCGTGGTGCGCACCAAATCGTCGCTCCAGGCGCCGATGGAGGTGACATTGCCATTGCGGACAATCGCCGCTTTCCCTGCGAGCGGTCCGTTGTCGTATGCAACGACGACATCGGCAGTGGTCGGGCGATAGGCCTCGGCCCAGGTTTCAATCGTGTGCCCGCCGGCATCGACGATCAGACCCGGTCGCATACCGTCGTAATTGAGCAAGGCATATCCAACGAGATCCCGGAGCGGACCAGGTTGCCCATCCTCCTGGACCCGGCCGGTCGGGGTGCGGTAGCCGGCGCGCGGTCCGAACACGAAGTGGGCCCGTTCCACATAGGAAGTGAGATGCGCGGCGCGATCCGGGCCGACCAGCTGCAGGGCCGGGGCGACTATGACGGCGTATCCGCTGAGGTCGTGATCGGGATGTCGGACATCGACATCAATCCCGAGCGAGCGGAGGGCGTTGTAGTACTGCATCAACTGCCGCCAATAGGTCGCCCGTTCGCTGTGTGGCTGCTCGTCCTGGACCCAAATGCTCTCGTAGTCGTGGAGCAGGGCAACGCGGGCTGGGGTATCGCCGCAGGGAGCGCCGGGGAGATCGAGATCGGTCACTTCGAGGCCGCCGCGATCGAGTGTTTCATCGTGGCGAAGCAGGCCAGAGTGCATCAGTTCCTGGGCGATGGTGGCGGCCCGCCAGCGGAAATAGGAGACGCAACTTGCGCCGTGTCCGAAGGCATGGGCGGTCCAGAGGGCGACGGCGCCATCGGCCGGGAGGGCATTGGACGAAGCCCAGTTGACCGGCCCATTGCCCTGTTCCATGACCCAGAACGCGCGCTGCCCCTTCAGTCCGCGATAGAGATCGTGGTTGAAGCCGATAAGATCGGGATTGCCGGTGCGAGCCCAGCGGACCTTCTCCTCCTCGGTGTAGCTCCAACGCTCGACCATGCCGGTCGGGTAGGAGTCCCACGAGGCGAAATCGAGCGCTTCGCAGTTGACGTAATGATCGAATTCGCGGAAGTGGATCATGTAGTTGTGGGTGATCCAGCGCCCGGGGGAGAGGCGGCGCAGGATCTCGACCTGCTGCAGTTGGAATTCGGCCACGGCATCGCTGGCGAACCGGTAGAAATCGAGGATGTGCGACGGATTGGGCTCGGCGACGGTCAGATTGGGCGGCAGGATTTGGTCGAAGTCGGTGTATTCCTGGCTCCAGAAGACATTGCCCCAGGCTTCGTTGAGGGCGTCGGTCGTGCCGTACCTGCGCTCGAGCCACTCCTGGAAAGCGAGCACACTCGCGCCGCCATAAGAGCGGGTTGATGAGTGACAGCCCCATTCGTTATCGGTCTGCCAGCCCGCCACGGCCGGGTGATCGCCATACCGCTCGGCAATGGCGGTCGTGATGCGGCGGGAGTGCTCGCGGTAGATCGGGCTGGCGTGATCGTAGTGCTTGCGGGATCCGAATTGGCGGACCTGGCCGTTCTCATCAGTGAAGAGGATCTCGGGGTGTTTGCGGATCAGCCAGGCGGGAGGCGTGGCGGTCGGCGTGCACATGACCACCTTCAGCCCCTCGGCATGCAGCGCCTCGACGGCGTCATCCAGCCAGCCCCATTCAAAGGTGCCTTCGGTCGGCTCCATTTTCGACCACGCGAACTCGGCGACCCGGACATAGGTCAGGCCCATTTCGCGTTGTCGGGCGGGATAGAGCTTCCATTGCTCCCAGGGGACGTGTTCGGGGTAATCGCAGACGCCGAGGGAGAAACTTTCGGGGATCGGAGGCAGGGATTGGACCACAGCAGATGCTCCTTGGCACGGAGGGCGGCAGATGTGACGGGGATTATGCGCTCTACCGCCATCGCCCGGCACCGTCGCCCGATTGACGACGGGCTCCGGGAGGGATCGCCCGACGTAAACGCCGGGCTGGCGAACGACACCTCTTCGAGGTTGATTGAACTGGATGGCTGCGGCGGGAACGGTCCTGAAGGGACCGCGTCTAGGTAGCCCCTGGTTCACCTGGGGCGATGGTCGCAGGGCGAAGGTGCACGAAACCACCGCCGCCTTCGGGAAACATCGCCCGACGTAAACGCCGGGCTAGCAAACGACACCTCTTCGAGGCTGATTACATGGCGAACTATCGGTGGGCCCGGTCCTGAAGGGACCGCGTGTAGGTAGCCCCTGGTTTGCCTGGGGCGGTGGTCGCAGGGCGATGGCGCATGGACCCACCCGCCGTGATTGGCTCCAGCGCACAGCATCGACACAGGTATCACTGATACCTTGACACTGAATCGTGGCCAAAACATACTCGCCTCGATTGGATGCCTTGCTGTTGAGGCACCCCGCGCGTGTCCGCCTTCGGGCACCATGAACAAGGGAGTTCCCATGTCTGATCAGAGCTCGGATCGTTTCTCCATCGGCCGACGTACGCTCTTCAAGAGTGGCGCCGCCGTGGCAGGAGCAAGCGCCCTCGGTCTGTCGATCGCCAACTCCGATGCCCTCGCCCAGGCAACACCTACCGCCACCGGCGATCTGACCGTCGGATCCAACTACTCGAACGAGACGCCAAAGGCCGCACTCCACGCCGCGGTTGATGCATTCCCGAACAAGAACGTGACGATCAAGCTCAACGAGGTTGATCACAACACGTTCCAGGAGAACATCACCACCTATCTGCAGAATCCGGATGATGTCCTGCCCTGGTTTGCCGGCTACCGGATGCGGTATTTCGCGGCACAGGAGCTGCTCGGCCAAATCAACGATGTCTGGGAAGCCGGCCTCAACGACAACCTGACCGAGGCCTTCAAGACGGCTTCGACCGGTGACGACGGCAACCAGTATTTCGTGCCGTGGACCTATTACAACTGGGGCATCTTCTATCGCCCAAGCCTGTTCGAGGAGAACGGCTGGACCGCCCCGACGACCATGGACGAGCTCGCCACCCTCGGTGCCGCGATGCAGGAGAAGGGGATCACCCCGTTCGCATTCGGCAACGACGGCAAGTGGCCGGCCATGGGCACCTTCGATCAGCTCAACTTCCGCCTGAACGGGTACCAGTTCCATGTCGACCTGATGGCCGGCAAGGAGAAGTGGACCGATGATCGCGTCAAGGCCGTCTTCGCGGCGTGGGCCGATCTGCTCCCGCTGCATCAGGAAGACCCGAACGGTCGAACCTGGGAAGAGGCGGCTGCGGCGGTCATATCCAAGGAAGCCGGCATGATGACGATCGGATCGTTCATCGGCGAAGTCTTCCCGGCTGAGGAGATCGAGGACCTCGACTTCTTCGTCTGGCCGTCCATGAATGACGAATTCGGCACGGGCACGGTTGAGGCTCCGATCGACGGCTGGATGATGGCGGCATCGCCGAAGAACGAGGAAGCGGCCAAGGAGCTGCTGTACTACTTCGGCACAGCGGCGGCACAGGAGGCCTTCCTGAAGGTCAATCCGAGTGTTGTTGGCGCGGCCGGCAATGTCGATTCCTCGCTGTACAGCCCGCTGCAGCAGAAGGTCGTGGAGACGATCGCCGCGGCGACCAACATCACCCAGTTCCTGGACCGCGATGCCAGCCCGGAGTTCGCCTCCAATGTGGCCGGTCCGTCCTTGGCTGACTTCCTGGCCGATCCCTCCTCGATCGATGGCATCCTCGAGGATATGCAGGCCCAGGCCGAAGCCATCTACGGCGAGTAACAGCGATCGCGCCCGCTTGCACCTGCAGGCGGGCGCTTTTTCGTACCCATTAGCGAAGCGGAGATTGCCGTGGCCACAGCCCCACCGCTCCCTGTTCCCGAACCATCGGCAATAAAGAGACGACGAAATCGCGGCATCAGCCAGTTTGATGGCCGCGACAAGTGGGTTGTCATTGCGATGGCCGGTATTCCGACCCTCCTGCACGTCGGACTGGTCTGGATACCGACGATCTCGTCGATCCTGCTTTCGTTCACCGATTGGAAGGGGATCCGCTTCAGCCAGCTGCAATGGGTTGGGCTCAAGAACTACAACCAGATCTTCACGGTCTTCTATCGCAACTTCTATCAGGCACTGATCAACAACCTGGTCCTGCTCATCTTCCTTTTTGTCTTTCCGACATTACTGGGCATGCTCCTGGCGTACATCCTCGATCGCGATATCCGCTTTTCCCGCTTCTACCAGAGCATCTTCTTCACACCGGTCGTGCTCTCGGTCGCGGTGGTCGGGTTCATGTGGCAGAGCGTGATCTACTCGCCCGAGAACGGCATCGCGACGGCGTTATTCGCGCACGGGGGCGAGAAAGACTGGCTCGGCAATCAATCGTTCCTAATCCGGATCGGCGATTACGGCATTTCGCGCAATTTCGTGGCGATCCTGATTGCGATCGCCTGGCGGCACACCGGCTACATCATGGTGCTCTATCTTGCCGGGCTGAAGAGCGTCGATAACACCTTGCGCGAGGCGGCGAGGCTGGATGGCTCGAACGAATGGCAGACCTTCCGTCATGTGGTCTTCCCATCGCTGAAGCCAATCAATGTCGTAATCGCGGTGATTACGGTGATCGAAGCCTTGCGCGCGTTCGACATCATCTACGTGCTCAATACACCGCGCAAGACCGAAGTGCTCTCCATCCTGACGACCCAGAATCTGCTGGGCGAAGGCGGCGGGAATGTCGGGCGGGGTTCGGCCTACGCGACCATCCTGTTCGTGCTCTGTTTCGGCTTCGTGATCTGGTACGTGACCAACCACTACCGCAATACGCAGGAAGGAGCGGATGCCTGATGGCAGCCACGACTCCTGAAATCCGCGAACACCGGCAGTTCCCAATTGGCCGGATCATCCTGTACCTGTTCATCTCGGCGACCGCAGTCGTCTGGATGGTGCCGATCTTCGGAGCGGTGTTCTCGTCCTTCCGGCCCTTTGCGGATACCGTGCAGAACGGCTTCTTCTCCTGGCCTGATTCGCTGACGCTTGACAACTACCGGGCGGCGTGGGACCAGGGCGATATTGCGCACAAATACTGGAACACGGCCCTGATTCTGGCGCCGTCGCTGGTTTTCACCCTGTTCTTCGCGAGCATGGTCGCGTTCGTGACCAGCCGATACTCGTGGCGGTTCAATATCTTTCTGCTCTGCGTCTTCACGGCCGGCAATCTGTTGCCGCAGCAGATCATCATTCAGCCGCTCTTCCAGTTCTACAATCGGGTGCCGCTGCCTGATTGGCTGTCGAACTCCGGCAAGCTGAATGGCAGTGTCTGGGGTTTGATTCTGATCCACGTCGCGTTCCAGAGCGGCTTCTGCACCTTCGTCTTATCCAACTACATGAAGCTGCTGCCGAAATCGCTGAACGAGGCGGCGCGCGTGGATGGGGCGAGTGCCTGGCAGCAGTACTGGCAGATCATCCTGCCGCTGACGATGCCGGCGATCGCAGCCCTGGCGACACTGGAGTTCACCTGGATCTACAACGACTTCTTCTGGGCGGTCGTGCTGGAGCAGCAGGGGGCGGATCGGCCGATCACATCGTCGCTGGCCAATCTGGGCGGCGAGTACTTCACCGACGACAACCTGATCGCAGCGGCCTCAATGTTCGTCGCCCTGCCGACCCTGATCGTCTACTTCGCCCTGCAACGCTACTTCATCGCCGGCCTGACCATCGGCGCAGAGAAGGGGTAGCTGCAAAAGGTCGGAGGTCGGATGTGCGAGGTTGGATGTTGCGGCCTCCAGAGCAACCGTCCTGCCAATGAAGACGTGCAGAGGGGCCCGAGGTTTGTTTGATGGTTGACACCGCTTGAAGGGTTCGCGGAGAGTGA
>JAPXRQ010000010.1:0-34461 GCA_033813515.1 Thermomicrobiales bacterium | reverse complement strand
CAGAGACGAATACGACCCAACCGCATGCAATGGTCAGCCAAATGCCGAACCTGTGCTGTTCCCGGGCGACAGCGCACGCAGGGCCGCTTCCGGATTGAGCACCTGCACGACGACCGAGTCGCCGACGGCCACGCTCGCCTGTTGCTCGTCGAGAACCAGCAATCCATCAGTGGCGGCCAGACTCACCTGATCGGCCGGCGACTGGGTACCAGCGGGATGGGCCACCAGTCGTCCGGCCTGCTGCACCAGCCGAACGCGGAAGAATGTGCGCCGGCCCGGTTCATCTCGCAGGGGAACAGGACATACCGCAAGAACCTCGGGCAGCGTCAACATCGCGTGTCCGGAAAGTTTCCGAATCGCAGGTCGCACAAACTGCCACGCCGAGTTGAAGGCTGCCCCGGGATTCCCAGGCAGTCCGACCACCGGCGTCTGTCCTACACGTCCGGCAATCAGTGGGCGACCTGGCCGCATGCGCACATCCATCGGCCAAAGATCAATGGACTCGTGCTCGATTCTGCCCGGCACATCCCGCTCGCTGCTCGCCGCGCCTCCGACCGTCACGATGAGATCGGGAGCAGTTGCGGCAATCTCCAGGAGCGTTGACGCTACGACCTCCGGTTCATCCGGCAATCGGCGCTGATCACAGACCAACCCTCCGAACGCCCGCACGAGTCCTGGCACCAGGATCGAGTTCGAATCAGCAATCACGTGGCGCCCGGCAACCGCTGTCGGGTCGACAAGTTCGTCCCCAATCGTCACGATCGCTACCTGCGGTCTCGGTTGGACGGATACCGCCGCCACGCCGTTGGAGGCAATCAGCCCTGCTCCGGCCGGGGTGACAATCTCGCCCGCCTCGAGCAGGATCGATTCGCGCTGCCAAATCTCGCCAACCCCGCGGATGTTCTGACCAGCCGCGACCGGGGATGTCAGCGAGACTGCCTCGCCATCCTCCCCGACCAACTCCCACGGCACAACAGCGGTGACTGTCGCTGGGCAGGCCGCGCCGGTCATGATACGGACGCACTGCCCGGGCCCGATTTCCGCAGATCGCACCTGACCGGCGCCAAGCGTGTCGATGATCTTCAGCCTAACCGGTCGCGCGGCGGATGCATTCCGTGCATCCTCATCCCTGATCCCAAATCCATCCATCGCGGCCTGCCGAAAGGCCGGTGAATCGTCCGAGGCCCGAATTGCTTTGGCCAGCACCAATCCGATCGCCTCGACTGCACTAACCTGAACAGAACGCAACGGCTCGATCCCGTTGAGCACGAAATCGAGCGCGCCTGCGAATGATTTGGTTGTGCGTTCGTGGCGCGGCATGCGGTCACTCTACCGCACCCCGCCGGGTGGCTAATCGGCCGGTGATGCCTTCTGCGCCTCAAGCGAGACGTGTTCATCTCGCGCTCCGAACCAGGCAAGCCAGCCCGGCATCCACCAGTTCCACTTGCCCATCAGCGAGATCAACGCCGGAACCAGCAGGATCCGCACGACTGTGGCGTCGAGCAGGATGCCAACTGCCAGCACCGTCGCGATGATCTTGATCGTTACCTCGGGACCAGAGCCCATCGAAACGAAGGCCAGGACCAGAATCATCGCTGCGCATGTGACCAGCTTGCCCGTGTGCGCCAACCCACTGACAACCGCACTGTCCGTGTCCTGATGCCGATCCCACGCTTCCCGCATGCGGTGCAGGATGAAGACCTCGTAATCCATCGAGAGGCCAAAGAGGAAGGCGAAGGCCATGATCGGAACCCAACTAGTAATCGCGCCCGTTGCCGGTATGCCCCAGATCAGCTCGGAACCCCAGCCCTTCTGCCAGACAAGGACAAGAACACCGAAGGAGGCTCCGATCGAGAGGACATTCATCAGGAGCGCCTTGATCGGGAGCAGCACAGATCGGAAGGCACGCATCAGCAGGAGGAAGGTGATGATGCTGATGACCAGAAGCATGCGTGGGAATCCGTCGTAGATCTTGTCAGTGAAATCGGCATCAAAGGCGCCCGCCCCACCGACCAGTACATTGCCCGGAGTGTTGTGGGTCACGTCGCGAATCTGGCCGGTCATCGCCCGGAAATCGCTTGCCCGCCCATCGCCCGCAACGATGACCGCCAGGATCGATGTCCCTTCCGCAGTCCAGTTAGCCGGTGCGATGACCGATGTCACGCCGTCCACACCGCGCAGATCGGCCGCCAGTGACACGGCGTCGCCGGAGGTAATCACTTCAAATGGAGCGAGAACAGCCGCATCGAATCCGGCGGCCTCCAGAGCCTCCAGCCCGATCTGAGGGTCTCCAACGCCATTCATCGAAGCCGGCCGCGGTTGGCCGAGCTCCATGTACGTGGCCACCCAGGTCAACGCCCCGAGAAACGCCAGGCCCAGAATCGCCGCCGCCCACCGTCGACGGATGACCCGGGTCGCAAACCGTGCCCAGCCAGTGTGATCTTCTCGCCGACTGCGGGAGCGGGGCCAGTCGAAACGCGGCCCTACAGTCGCCAGAATGATTGGCAGCAGGGTGATCGTGACCACCACGCTCACAATCGGGATGACCATTCCGCCGATGCCGATGCCGCGGAAGGTTGGGATCGGCAGCATGATCAGCGCGAGCAGCCCGATCCCAACCGTTGTCCCGCTGAAGACCACCGCGTGGCCGGCCGTTTCCATCGCCCGCTGCACGGCAAGCGTGTTGGCGAGTCCGTTCCGTCGCTCATCCCGCCAGCGATTGACGACGAGCAGCGAGTAGTCGATTGCGACGCCGAGACCGATCAACGCCACCAGGTATTGGACGACGGAGCTGACATCCATCGTCGCTCCGATCAGACCAATGATCAGAAACGAGGTAACGATCGCGATTGCGGCGATCAGCAAGGGAAGGAGAGCCAGCGCCGACCCGAAGATGTAGAGCAGCACGACGAGCGCGCCAATGCCTCCGATGATCGTCTCGAGCAGGACACCCGGGCCTTCGCTCGACTCACCGGACTCGTGCGACATATCCAGCACTTCATATCCAGTGACGTGCAGGGGCGCCCCGCCAATGGACATGCCCTTCAGCGCCGCCTCGACATCGGGGATCCCGACCGATCCGTTCCCGGCGTCAAAGAGATAGATCAGGCTGTACGTCGTGCGGCGATCGGCCGAAACGAAGGCCTCGTCGCCCGTTGACGCCCAGGACGCGACACGCGCCTCCGGTCTGACGGCCAGAACACGCTGGTCGATCTCGGCCAGTTGTTCCCGGATACCGGGCGAATCAACCGTCGTTCCTTCGGGCAAAGTCACCACAGGGACAACCGGGAGGGCGTACCCGCCGTTACCGTACTTCGCGATGATCTCGGCGTTGGCCGCGCCGCTCTCAGTTCCGGGCATCGTGAAGTTGTCGCTGAGCTGACTGACTGCCCAGGGCAACAGCGCGATGCTGGCGATGGCAACGACCAGCCACACCAGTGCAATGCGGCGCTTGTGGTTCAGCACATATCGAGAAATTGACGCAACGCTCATGAAACCAATCCACTCCCCACCGGATTGCCTGCGGTCCCGCATCGCAACCCAACTCCGGCATACCTTCGCAATACACCTGTCTTGCTTATATTACAGGTGTATCGGATGTCAATAGGTATTTGTGAAAGAACCGTGAATCCCGCCGCCCCGACTCCGCTACCATCTGCCAAACACCGTTCGCAGCACAAAGACAGGAGCACCCACACATGACAAGCGTTTTGCACCAGGGCGAGGCGCGAGTTGTCGGCGGTCGCGATGGCCGGGCCACAACTCCAGATGGCATCCTCGATGTCCCCCTTCGGCGCGCTGCCCTCGCCAAACCCGGAGAAGGAACCACTCCTGAAGCTCTCTTTGCCGCGACCTACGCCGCCTGTTTTTCGGGCGCGCTGGGACGAGTGCGGCGCGAGATGGGACTTCCCACAGTCGAACTTGATGCCACCTGTCGGGTGGCCGTGCAGAGTGAAACCGAAGGCGTTTTCGATGTCGTCGTCGCGCTGGATATGACCATTCCCGACACGACACCGGCCGATGCGGTCGAGCAGGTCCGCGCTGCCCACATCATCTGCCCCTATTCCCGGGCGGTACGCGGCAATGTCCCCGTCACCCTGACAGCGAATGGGCTGCCTGTGGACTGACTGGTCCGGACCAGATAGCGAAAAATCGATTGTCGACTGTAGACAACTTTTTCGCGGCTTGCTACGATCCCGAAGCACCCCACACCGGTGGAGTACAACGCAAGAAAGTGACGCGATTCATCAAAGGAGAGTTTTGCGGTGTCCGAGAAGACAGTTCTCCAGATTTCCCGGCGTTCCCTGATTCAGGCAATGGGAGGCGCGGCCGCCGTTGCCGCCTTCGCCACCGCCCGCTCAGGACAGCTCGTCTCCGCCCAGGATGTCGTCAAGGCATCCATCTGGGGCAACCACCCCGAGTGGAAAGACCCGATGCAGGAGATCATCGACGCCTTCCAGACGGCCAATCCCAACATCCAGCTTGAGCTGACCATGCTCACCGGCCCGGACTACACCACCAAGCTGCAGACCGCGGTCGCCGGTGGCCAGCCGTCGGACATCATCGGTATCGGCGCAGGCGACATCATCAACAAGTGGGTGCCATCCGGTGACCCGCCGTTCATCGATCTCACCGACGCGGTCGACATCAGCGGACTGACCGATGCCGCCAAGCTCCAGGTCGTCGTCGATGGCCGCACCTATGCCGTGCCGTTGGCCGCCTACACGGTCGGCGTCGCCACGAACAACACCGTGCTTGCCAAGTACAACATCGCTCCTCCGACAACCTGGGACGAGCTCAAGGCAGCCGCCCAGACAATCAGCGAAGGTGGCGATGCCGGTCTGGTGCTCGGTGGCAAGGACTGGGTCCATACCTTCTTCATGTACATCGGCCTCGCCTCCTCGGTGCTCGGCTTCGATGGTATCAACCAGATTCGCTCGGGCGAGCGCAAACTGACCGATCCCGATCTGGTCGCCGCTGCCCAGCTGCTGCTCGACATGCAGCCGTTCTACAATGCCGGCTTCCAGGCCACCGACTACGCGACCGCCAAGGCAATCTTCGCCAACGGCCAGGGCGCGATGATGGTCGCAGGCACGGCCGACTACACCGGCTACCGCGAAGTCAATCCGGATGCCGATCTCGGCTTTGTCGCCTGGCCAGGACCGGCGGCAGGTCAGTCCGCAACCACCACCGGACACGAACTGCTCTACGGTGTCAGCAAGTTCTCCTCGCCTGAGGTGCAGGCCGCCGCGACGACCTTCGTTGCCTGGCTCGCAACCACCGATGCCCAGCAGCTCGTCTCCGACAAGATCGCCCTCCCGATCAATGTCAATGTCACCTCCTCGGTCGATCCGATCCGGCAGGCCACGATCACGGCCGCGTCCGGTGGCGATGTGCCGGTCTGGTACGAAATCCCGGAACTGGCGGCGGTTGGCACTGCCGTTCAGGACAATTTCGGCGCGCTCTGGGCTGGAGAGTTGGACGCCGCCGGTTGGGCTGCAGTCATGCAGGCTGCGGTCGTTCCCTCGGCAGCGACGCCAACGGCCTAGCGCCCCGGGAGCACCGTTATGGCGCCCGACTCCTTGTCGACCAGCGCACAACCGGAATCTGCAGGACTGGGTGGGCAATCGCCCACCCAGTCTTCACCGAACCCCTCTGCCCCCCGCGACTACCGCAATATCGAGGTTCCCCACCCGAAACAAACGGTCTTCGGTCGTTGGCCCTGGCTTTGGTTCATTCTGCCTGGGCTGCTTGCCTTCTCGTTCATCTTTGTTTATCCAACAATTCGCGCGTTCTACCTGAGCCTCTTCGATTGGACCGGCTACGGTCCGATTGGCGACTTCATCGGGCTGCAGAACTTCCGCGACGCCTTTCATAGCGAAAAGTTCCGCCTCGCTGCCAAAAACTCAGCCAAACTCTTTGCCGTCATCTTTGTCTTGCAGAACACGGTGTCGCTCGGCCTGGCCCTGATGCTCAATCGCCGATCGCGCATGACCCACATTTATCGGGTCATCATCTTCCTGCCCCAGATCATGTCGGCGATCGCCACGGGCATCATCTGGAACCTGATGTTTGACCCCATCATCGGCGTCATCAATCCCTGGCTTGCGAATCACGGCCTTGAGAACCTGACCCGCGAATGGCAGGCGGACCCATTCTGGGCCATGAAAGTCGTCTACCTGGTCCAGTTCTGGCAGTGGAATGGCATGGCCGTGGTCCTCTACCTGGCTGGCCTGCAGAATGTGCCCGAGGATCTCAAGCACGCCGCCCTGCTCGATGGGGCCAACAGGTGGCGCGTATTCCGCGACGTCACCTTCCCGATGCTCGCTCCCGCCTTCACCATCGTCACAGCCCTCTCGTTCATCCTGATCTTCCGGGCCTTCGATCTGGTCTATGTCCTCGGCGGCTCAACCGGACAGCCGAACGGCGCGACCCTCGTCCTCGGCGTGCAGATCTATGGCGATGCCTTTGGCACAAGCAGTTTCACCTCGTCCACCCGCCTCAGTTATGCGATCGCGGAAGGGGTCACCCTCTTTGTCTTCCTGGCCGGGGTTTCCTGGTTGCTGATCAAGGGCCTTGGCCGTCGTGAGGAGGCCATGCATTGAGCGCCACACCCCAACGCACCTCCTTCGTTGAACCCCAACGCTCGACGAGTGCCCGTGTCCGCAAGCAGATCGGGCGCATCATCGGACCGATCGCATGGCACGGAGTCATGCTCCTGGTCTGCGCATTCGTGCTGATCCCGATCGTGCTGGTCATGCTCGGGTCGTTCAAATCGGTCGCCGAGTTCTTCTCGAATCCGTATGGCCTGCCGGAGTCGTGGGACTTCTTCAACTACCGCAAAGCCTGGGACGAAGCCAATATCCAGGTGACGATGCGCAACACCATTCTCGCCACGGTCATCGGCGTGGTTGTCAGTACCTCGCTCGCCTGTCTGGTTTCCTACGGGTTGGCCCGGTTCAGCTTCCCGGGACGCATTCCACTTCGCCTGGCGTTCATCGGCGGCCTTGTTGTCCCGGTGCAGCTCATCATCCTGCCGATCTTCATCATGTTCCGCCAGATCCACCTGCTCGGCTCGCTCTGGTCGATCATCGTGCTCTACTCGGTCTTCGGGATTCCGCTCGGAGTCCTGGTCCTGACCGGCTTCTTCGGCGTTCTCCCCAAGGACCTGGAAGATGCAGCCCGCATTGACGGCGCCAGTCACTTCGAAGTCTTCTGGCGAATCATGCTTCCGCTCACACGACCGGCCATCGCTGCCGTCATGATCCTCAACGGCGTATGGATGTGGAACGACTTCTTCCTCGGCTTCATTTTGATCACCAAGCCAGATCAGATGACGCTGCCCCTCGGGATCATGAACTTCCGGGGCACGTATTCGACCGAATGGGGACTCATATTTGCCAGCGTGACGATCTCGATCATCCCGATCGTGGTCGCCTATCTGCTGCTCAGCCGCCAGTTCATTGCCGGATTGACCGCCGGGAGCGTCAAGGGATAACACCGCCGCAGCAAGGGAGCCGCGTACCGTGAAGATCACCGATATCGAACCAGTAGCCGTGCACTGCGGGGGCCGCGACTTTGTCTTCGTCCGGGTCCACACCGACGAAGGGATTATCGGCACAGGCGAGGGCACCCTCGAAGGCCGGGCGCGAACCGTTTCCGTCGCGATCACCGAACTGAAGGACTACATCGTCGGCGAGGATCCCCTGCGGATCGAACATCTCTGGCAGATCATGTACCGCCACGCCTTCTACCGTGGCGGCCCGATCATGATGTCCGCGATTTCAGGCGTCGATCAGGCGCTGTGGGACATCTTCGGCAAGGCTGTCAACCAGCCGGTTCATCAGCTCCTCGGCGGCCGCGTGCGTGACAAAATCCGCGTCTACGCCAATGGACCGCGTGGCAATACGCCCGAGGAGATCGCCGAAAGTGCTCTCCGGATCAAGTCCGAGGGTTACACGGCGATGAAGCTGTGTCCGTTCGATGCCACCAAACCACTCGACGGCCAGAAGACCATTCGCCACGCCCGCGCGGTGATGGAAGCCGTCCGCACCGCTGTCGGACCTGATATCGAGCTGGCGGTGGACGCCCACGGACGGCTCAGTCCGGCCATGGGTATCGCCCTCGGACAGGCAATCAAGGACTACGACATCCTCTTCTACGAAGAACCGTGCCTGCCCGAGAATCCGGCCACCATGGCCACCGTTGCCCGTGAATGCGGTATCCCGGTTGCGACTGGCGAGCGCCTCTTTACGATCTGGGGCTTTCGCGACATCCTTGAGAACCAGGCAGCAGCCGTACTCCAGCCGGATCTCGCCCACTGCGGCGGTATCTCCCAGGGACGCAAGATCGCGGCCATGGCCGAGGTCAATTACGCCGCATTCGCTCCCCACAATCCACTCAGCCCGGTCAATATGCGGGCGTCACTTCACCTCGATGCCGCCATGCCGAACTTCGTCATCCAGGAATGGGTCTTCGACGACCCACCGCTGCGCAACGAGATCATGATCAATCCGGTCGTGGTCAAGGATGGCTGGGCGGAGGTCCCCATGGAACCTGGCCTCGGCACCGATCTGAACATGGAGGTCTGCCTCGCCAATCCTGCCAAGGGCGTCCACTGCCCGGTCCTCTGGCACGACGATGGCGCCGTCGCCGACTGGTAACGCATTGACATGTCCGGCAATATGCCATACGTTCTTCTTGATGCTGAATGGAGATCCTTCATGGTTACCAAGACAACAGAAAGGCGCGAACGCCTGGAGGCCCGCGTTACTGCCGAGGTCAAAGACTTGATTCAATACGCGGCTGACATTGAAGGACGTACGCTCTCGGACTTTTTGGTCGGGTCCGCCGTGGCCGCAGCTCGAGATTCAATTCAGACCAATCAAGTGCTCAAGCTTTCTCGACGTGACAGCGTAATGTTCCACGATCTCCTTGCCAATCCACCCGAGCCCAACGAGAAACTTAGAAACGCCTTCGCCGAATATCGGAAGGCAATCGGCAAGGACTAATAATTGGATTCAGGTTGGCTGCGCATCGATCTCCTGACTCGGGATCATGACCGTTCATCTTTTCATTGCGGTGAGCCCACGCTGGATGACTACCTCCACCGATTCGCAAATCAGCAGCAGAAAAATCGTCACGCTGCTGTCTACGTCGCAACCGATCGGCGATCTCCGGAAAAGATCATTGGGTATTACACGCTTTCAGCCAATGCTGTTCAGACGGAGCGACTGCGTGGAGTCATTGGTTCTAATCTACCCGCCTACGAACTCACGCCCACCACATTGCTCGGTCGACTGGCAGTAGATCAATCCGCACAAGGGCGCGGTCTGGGGTCATACTTGCTGGCCGATGCTTTGGTTCGCGCGTTAGTGCAATCTTCAATAATCGGTTCTCACGCAATAGTGGTCGATGCTCTCAACGACGACGTTGGCTCCTGGTACGAATCACACGGTTTCAAACGCTTTGCTGATCACCAATTGCAACTGGTCATGCCAATGAAGGTTGTCAAGCAATTGTTCCAGAGTTGATTCGCTTTCACTTCACCCGATAGCAGCCCAATCCCGCGTGATCCAGGTCAGCCCGTCGGCGACGGTGCTTCGCCACCAGACCGCATCGTGACCGCCGGCAAATTCCCGATACTCCAAATCGGCCCCCAACGCGGTCAACACATCGCGCATGTGCCGGTTCGCCCCAAGTAACGAGGGCGCCCCCGCCAGGAACGCCCGGTTTTCCATCCGACCTGCATCCATGTAGATCCGCACCGGTGGCATGCCTTCACGCGCAACCCGGGTCGGCAGCACGGCATAATCCGGCGCCTCCCCGATGACCGGCTCCTCATCACGCTTCACATCCGGCTTCCACCAGTACGATCCGGATTGAGACAACACATTCCCGACCACCTCCGGCCGTTCCAGTGCCACGAACATCGACGCAAGCCCGCCGTAACTGTGGCCGCAGGCAATGACACGCTCCGCAGGCAATGCCAGTCCGGTTTCAGATCGTATCCATGGCACCAGTTCGTCAGCGATGTAGGCGGCAAATGGCGGATAGCAGGGTAACTCCAGATTGCGGTCGACATTTCCCAGCATAACTGCCACGACGGGTGGAATCTCCCCCGCCGCGATCAGGTTGTCCAGAGTTGCGGGCAGATCGCAATTGTCATTCCACCGCTCGGCATCAAACGCAATCACCAGCCCTTCGGCAACCGCCTTTGCCGGCTCGTACAGCCAGAGATCGCGCTCATTGCCCAGGTGCCCGCTCGCGCTGCGATGCTTCCGCACGGTCCCACTCGCCACACCCGGCCGTCGACCAAACCACGGTTGCGGTGCAGCATCCGGTAGCTCCAGAATCGACTCCACCGGATCGACTGCCTTCGCTCCCCGCCTTCCCGACGCTTCCAGCTTGAAGGTCAGCGGATTGAAGGGATCGTGCCGCATCTTTGCGAACCGCGCTTCCCAATCCTTCTCATCCGTACGCGGCGTCAGCGAGTCGTTCTCGGCAAACTGGTACGTCGATCGCACATCAGACCGCATCACAAAACTGGCGAACCAGATATCCGTGTCCGGAATCTGCTCCATACCCTTCGCTGGAAAGTCACGATCGGTGAACCACTCCATCAGTAAGACATTCTCGACAGGGCCAGATGCGCGCCAGATGAAAGTGACCAGACGGAGATCGGGCTGAACCTCGACCGGCTCGAAGATCGGAGTGCCCGTGGCCTCAATCCGGGACCAGAACCGGTCCACCGCGTCGGTGCTGCCTGCTGCGAGTTCGTCGATCAATCTGGCAAGTGTTGCGCTTTGCACGATATGTCCCATCAACAGAAAAAGGGCCCCCGCCGAGTTGGCGGAGACCCATGATACGAGTCTAGGAGGTTGCGACTGGAGTGGCTGTCTTCGTCACGAAAATCGCCTCAATCTCATCCATCATTGCGTGCGAGGCCAGAATACCGGTAGCCCCGCTCCACAGTGCGCCATCAACCAGAACGACGTGATTGTTCTGAACTGCGGCCAACTGATTGAAGATCGGCATGTCCAGATACTGCTGAAGGGCGGCCTGCATCGATTCATCGCGTGCGGCGGCCAGCAGCCAATCCGCATCCAGCATGTCCAGTTGCTCCAGGCTGACTCCGCGTCCACTGTGCGGCGGCGGCATATCAGCGGTCAGCTCGTTACCGACAAATCCACACCACGTCAGCACCACACCGGTGATCCAGAGATGCGACATGATGACCGGGAAATCGGACTGCGGCCGGAAGACAACGACCGACTGGCCGGCCGCGTCACCCAGGGATGCCTTGATGCCAGCACCACGCTCGCGCGCCGCCTTGATCAGCTCAAGCGCCTCGTCGTACTTGCCAAGTGCGTGCGCCCAACCCAGCGCCTCGTACTCCCACTGCTGCAGTGAATCCGCGCCCGCGACCTCAATCTCGCCGGTGACGATGACCGTGATGCCGGCGGCAACCAGGAGATCGTAGGTACCTTCTGGATAGTCGACATAGCGATCTGCCAGCACGAGATCTGGATTCAGGAGCGCGACGGCCTCGACATCAATGCCGCCATCGACCTCGCCCCAACCACCAACGGTCTCGACGGAGGGATCGACCTTGTCCGCCAGGTAGTCGGCCGGACCGGTTCCGTTCGAACTGATCGTGTAGCCGACCGGCTGCAATCCAAGCGCAATCACGAGATCGAGCGCGCCATCGGTGATGGTCACGATCCTGGTCGGATTCTCCGGCAGGGCAACTTCGCCGTACATCCCCGGGAATGACCCTGCCGGGAACTCATAGCCAAGCTCGGGCGCATCCGCCTCTGGCGTGGCCTGGGCAAAAACAGTCGCCGCTGATCCCATCAGAATCAACAGCGTAAAGACAAGGGACGCAAACCTGAGACGCACGCTCCAACCTCCAACCAACAACCACAATTCCGACCATATTAGTCAGACTTATCCTACGAGGTTAGTCGGAGTTCGTCAACCGCAGTTACGATTCGAAAGTATTGCGAATCAGGCGATTTCCTGGAGACCCTGATCGAGCGATTCCAGGGTTCGCTCCGGAACCACCACCGGAACACCGGTAGCCGGATCGCGCATGACACTGCCCTCGATCTCAAACACGTCCCGCAGCAGCTCCGGGGTGATCACGGCGCGCGGCGTGCCCGATGACACAACCTCGCCGTCCTTCATCACGATCAGGTAATCGCAGTACCGGGCAGCCAGATTCAGATCGTGCAACACCATGACGACACTGCGTTGCTGTGTCCGGTTCATCTCGCGGACCAGGTCCATCATCTCGATCTGGGCTGCGAGGTCGAGGAAGGTCGTCGGCTCATCCAGCAGCAATACCGGCGTATCCTGCGCCAGTGTCATGCCGAACCACGCCCGCTGCCGTTGCCCACCCGACAGCGTTTCAACTGCCCGGTAGCGCAGGTCGCACAAATCGCAGTGGTTCAGCGCCGCCTCGACCGCTGTTTCGTCCTCGGCCCGCCACTGCTTGAAGAATCCCTGGTGGGGCATGCGGCCAGTCGCAATCAGATCCTCCACCGCGAAGCCCGACGGAATCGACGGACTCTGCGCCATCAGGGCCAGGTTGCGCGACAGCTCCTTGTGCTTGCCAGAATGGACATTCTTGCCTGAGAGGCGAATCTGTCCACTGCCCGGCCGCAACAATCGCCCGCAGGTGCGCAACAGGGTCGATTTGCCGCAGGCATTCGGACCAACAATCGCTGTAATTGCCCCGACCGGCATCTGACAGGTCATGCCATGAATGACGCTGATCTTGCCGTACCCGGTCTGGAGGCCGTCGACCTCAAAGATCGATTCGGCCGCAGCTACCCCTTCTGCGGAAACCTCGGCCTTTCCGCGCGGAACGCAATAGGGATGGCCATGTACCGGCGAGGGGTAGACATCACACGCCACGCCGTACAGGTCCTCGATCAGCTCTGGTTTGAAGATCTCCTCTGGAGTTCCCTGCGCAATCACCTGCCCATCTTTCATCGCCACGATGTGGTGACTGATGCGGGCCGCCTCATTGATATCGTGCAGCACAAGCACGATCGTACGGTTTTCTCCAGCATTGAGTCGATGGACCAGTTCGACGACCTGCAACTGGTGCGCCATATCGAGATAGGTCGTCGGCTCATCCAACAGCAGGATCGATGTCTCCTGCGCGAGGACCATCGCGATCCATGCCCGCTGGCGCTGTCCCCCGGAAAGCTGGTCAATCGGCCGATCGCGCAGATCGGTCACCCCGGCCAGGCGCATCGCTTCCTCGACCATTTCCCGGTCTTTGGCGGTCGGTGTCTGCATGAAACCCTGATGCGGATAGCGACCCCGCGCGACCAGATCGGCCACGGTCACCCCCGCTGGCACCACCGCCTGCTGCGAAAGCAATCCAAGTCTCTTCGCCACCACCTGTGTCGGGAAGTGATGAATCTCCTGCCCATCCAGCACCACCGCCCCACCACTCGGACGCTTGATCCGCGCCATCGCCTTCAGCAGGGTCGATTTACCGCACCCGTTCGGCCCGATGATCGTCGTGATCTTGCCGTCCGGAATGGCGACATCAACCCCACTGACCGCGAGATGTTCCTCATAGGAGATGGAAACGTTGGCGGCTTGCAGTCTGGATTCGGTCATCACATCCGCACATTCGATCGATAGAGAAGGAACAGGAAGTAGGGAGCGCCAATACCCGCGGTCACCAGACCAACCGGCAATGCCACTGGCAGGTAGTGCTGCCCGACGACATCGGCAAGCAGGAGAAAGACACCGCCAATCAACGCGGTGAAGACCATGACCGAACCCGATGCAGGACCGGCGATCATGCGGGCGACATGGGGAATCATCAATGCGACAAACCCGATTGGTCCGGCGATGGAAACTGAAATTGCCGCCAATGCGCAGCCGGTGATGATGATCAGCAGCCGAGTCCGTTCCAGCGATATGCCCAGGCCCCGCGACACGTCATCGCCCAACTGGAGCACCCGCAGCGACCACATCGAGATGACCGCCAGCGTGCCAAAGATCAGCAGCCCACCGGCCAGCCACTTCACGTCGCGCCAGTTGCTTCCATATACCGATCCCAACGTCCACACTTCGGCCGGACGCGCCAGCTCCAGCGGGAACTTGACCAGCATGAAGGTCGTCGCTGCCGAGATACCAGCACCGATTCCGATGCCAACCAGAATCAGGCGATCCGGGGAGATGCCACCCTTCCAGCTGAGAATGTAGATCGCAATCGCCGTCAAAATCGCACCGAGAAATGCGGCGACCGGCAATAACGACGCCGGCTGGCGCGTCACGATCCATAACACGGCAACCGCACTTGCTCCAGAATCGATGCCGATGATGTCGGGCGAAACGAGCGGATTGCGGACAAGACCCTGGAAGATCGCGCCGGACATCGCCAACGACGCCCCGATCAGAATCGCGCAGAGCACCCGCGGCAAACGCAATGTGTGGACGATGAAATGCACCTGGGTCGCGTACTTGTCGGTTCCGTTGTTCCTGCCCAGAAGTTCGTTAGCGACATCAGTGAACGGGATCCGGAAACTGCCCAACATCATTGCCCAGGTCGCCAGTACGATCAGCAGCACCAGCGTGATCCCGCAATAGGCAAGCACGCGAGTATTGATCCGCCACGCATAAAACCGGCTCCGGAGAACCCGGTGACCAGGTCGCGGCAGTGGGCCCGATTCGAAGAAGACGTTGTCCATTAGTTTGCGATCGTTCGCTGGCGGGCGAGATAGATCAGGAACGGTGCTCCGAAGATCGCCGTCGCAATTCCGACCTCCAGCTCTCCCGGTCGCATCACAACACGCCCGATGATGTCCGCGCTGGTCAGGAAGATCGCCCCGGACAGCAGCGAATAGGGAAGCACCCAGCGGTAATCTGGCCCGACTATCGAGCGCACCATGTGGGGAATGGCCAGACCGACATAGCCAATCGGGCCGGCCGTGGAAACCGCCGCTCCGGTGATGATCACGACCAGCACTGAGCAAATCACCCGGATTCGCGTCGTCCGCATCCCCAGACCCTGGGCCGCCTCGTCACCTAGCGAGAGAACATTCAACTGGTGCCCCATCAGCAGGCACATAAGTGTCCCGCCGATCATGAACGGCGCCACCGTCCAGAAGACATCGAGCGATCGACCAGCCACCGATCCGGCAAACCAGAACCGCACCTGCTCGAACGTCTGCTTGTCAAACAGCAACATTGCGCTGGTCCAGGCCGACAGCAGTTGCGATACCACCACCCCGGCCAATGCCAGCTTGACCGGAATCGGTCCGCCCTTGCCAACGGAACCGATGACAAAGACCAGCACCGACGCGATCAGGGCGCCGGCAAACGCAAACCAGACGTACTGCCACGCATGCACAAGCCCGCCATAGAACACCGCCGCCACGATCGCAAAACTGGCCCCGCTGCTGACTCCCAGAATCGAGGGGTCGGCCAGTGGATTACGCGTTACCGCCTGCATCACGGCCCCGGCCACACCCAGACATCCGCCCACCGCCAACGCGATGATCGTCCGGGGTAGTCGCAGCGAACGCACCACGGTCTGGTCATACGACTCCGCATCGAAATGGAAGATCGCATCCCAGACATTAGCCGTGCTGATCGACCGCGTCCCGATCCGCAGGCTCAACACCGCCACGAAAATCACCAGCACCAGCCCGATGACCAGACCCGCCGAACGCGAAATACGAGGGAACATCCCGCGGTTGGCAGGCGTCAGCGAGGGGGCTGTGGGAGAGGTTGCGGCCAAAATGGATTACCAGGCATTGTGAGACGGACAGCCAGTGGCGTCCGGCCCCGACAAATCAGAGCCATACCGTCAGGATTCTCCCACGCAGCCGGGATGGGGTCAATCTGAATCCGAGCCGTTTCCCCAAGTTTGACAGCACCGGAATCCGCCCGATAGCATAATTCCGAGTACAGCGCACGGATTTCTCTCCGGAGTACCCGATCCTCCGCCCGTCCATACAAGGATTCGCCATGCCAGCCAGCACCGTCGATCGTTCCAGTTCCAGACCGAAACACAAGAAGCAGGTTGTCCCGGAGACAACCGTTATTCATGCAGAAGTGGTCGGGTCCGAACGATTCCGCCCGCATCTCCAGCGCATCACCCTGCAGAGCGACGAGTTCGCCGGCTGGATTACGACGGTCCCCGATCAGTTCATCACCTTCATCTTTCCGCGCAAGGACCGGAAGCAGCCAGCCGTCGAGCGCGATTTCACCTGGGAAAAATGGAACCTGATGCCTGTCGACGAGCAGCCCGCCGCCAGCAACTACACGGTGCGCTTCTGGTATCCAGATCGCAATGAAGTTGTCGTGGACATGGTTCTCCACGAAGGCTCCAGTGCCGGCTGCGACTGGGCCCGTGCCTCCGAACCCGGCGACAAACTGGCTATCTGGGGACCACGCGTCGCGTTCGATCCGCCAGCCGACACTGAGTGGCTGCTCCTTTTCGGAGACGACACCGCGCTCCCGGGAATTGGCGTCATCCTCGAAACACTGCCCGCAAACCAGCGCGCAGTAGTCGTCGTCGAGGTTGACTCGGAGGCCGACCAGGTCCCATTCCCCGTCGACGATCGCATCGATGTCCAATGGCTCTACCGGAACGGGAGCAATCCCGCCGCCTCGAAGCAACTCGTTGAGGCGGTACAGGCGCTCGCGATTCCGGAGGCTCCGGGATATGCCTGGGGCGGCGGTGAGATCCGGATCATGAATGCGATCGGCAAGTACCTGCGCCGCACGGTCGGCTTTCGACCGACCGACGTCTGCGCAGTTGGCTATTGGCACGCAGAAGCACATTAGGAGTTTCCCCCACATGACCGAAACTGCATTTCAGGCGCAAACCCTCGTCCGCTTCGAACTCAAACGACGCCAGGTCGAGGTTGTGCGAATCGTTGATCTCAACCCGCACATGAAACGCGTCACGGTGTCTGGTCCCGACCTGGAGGGATTTCAGACGCTCGGCGCCAGCGATCACGTCAAACTCGGCTTTCCGCCGGAGGGTGATGGCGACGAGCAACGCCGTGACTACACGCCCCGCCGCTTTGACGAGTCCACACTGGAACTCGACCTCGACTTCGTCCTCCACGGTGATGGTGTTGCCACCCGCTGGCTGAAAACAGCCGCTCCCGGCAGCCAGATTCATGTGCTCGGTCCACGTGGCTCCCATATCGTCAGCACCGGGTTCGACTGGTATCTGCTCGCCGGCGACGAAACGTCCATCCCGTCGATCGCGCGCCAGATTGAATTGCTCGGCGATAACGCCAACGTGACTGCCTTCATCGAAGTCACCGATGAAGCCGATGATCTCGATATCCCATATGTCACCTGGCTCCACCGCGGCTCCGCCAGACCGGGCACCACGACCCGTCTCGAAGACGCCATCCGTGCATTCGGGAACCCGGGCGGTCGCGGCTTCATCTCGGCCTCAGGCGAGGCGACGTCGCTCGTTCCGATTCGCCGTTACCTGCTTCGGGAAGCTGGCTTCAACCCCGAGTTTGTGGACATCTCCGGACACTGGAAACGCAACGTTGCCGACTGGGATCATCACGAGGACATCGGCGAGTAACCGTCCGATCCACAATCCATTCGGCAGGGTGCGCGCGTAACATTCCCAGACAATTGCCAGAAACTATTAATCGATCTGCCAGTTGCGTCAGTGATCATCGTCACTAGTCGCACTGGCAGATGCGATTTCGGTGGCAGTTGCTTCCGACCTGGCTGGAGTCGATCGCTCCCCGATCGGCATGACACTTACCCGGTTCACTTCCCGGGTTGCACGCATAAGGAGAACTCGATGACGATCCAGAACCGCTCGCTTTCGCGCTGGTCGTGGGTAATCTTGCCCGCGCTCCTCCTGTCCCTCATCGCCGGAGCCTGGTCCACTGCATACGCCCAGGACAGCACCCCATCCGCCGATGATGTCGAAGTCGGCGTCCTTGATACGGCGCCCGTCTACATCGCCTGCGACGAGAACGTGACCGCTGGCGAATCCGCCGATGCCACACCGATCCCGGCCGATTCTCCGTCCACCATCTACACACTGACCAGCGATTCTGTTGCCCGGTACATCTCGGAAGAAGAACTCGCCGGCCAGGGCGCCAACACCGCCATCGGTGAGACCAGCACCATCATTGGCAACATCTACTTCGATGCCGATGGCAACCCGATGGCCTGCTCCCGCGTCGATGTCGATCTCCGCACCCTGGAGAGCGACGAATCCCGCCGCGACAACTTCCTCCGCGGCAATACCCTCCAGACAGACACGTACCCGGTCGCAACTTTCGTCGTCACCTCGGTTGAGGGCCTCGATGGCGCGCTCGCCGATGGCGAAGAGACCACCTTCTACCTGGTCGGCAACCTGACCATGCACGATGTCACGAAGCAGATCCGCTGGGAAGTCACCGCAACCCTTGATGGCGACAACCTGACCGGCAAGGCCAGCACCGAGTTTGATATGGCCGACTATGCAATCGAAGAGCCGAAGGTCGGTTCCGTGCTGAGCATCGAGGACACGATTAAGCTGGAAATCGACGTCGTCGCCACCAAGGCATAGCCGGTCATTCGTACCGCTCTGAGGGAGATGTCCAATGAACAAGATCCGCAAGCACCCGATCGTCAGCGTTCTCGCAGGCATCGCCGGAGTTGCCCTGATCGCGATCCTGGCCTTCTCCCTCTACCTCGCCAGCGAAACGGGCAGCCTCCCCTGGCAGGAAGATCCGACCCGAATCCCGGTGCCGACCGCGTTTTCGAACAACGACGGGTTCACGATCCCAACGCCATTGCCCACGGCGACCGCAACACCCTCGTAGGTCAGACGGGCGAAACGACCCGCATGTAGACCATCGATTGATAGACAGGCTCGAAACCGGCCGACTCGTACAACGCGAGCGCGCCGGTTTCGTTTGCGCTGTCCACATTCAGCACAACTTCACGCACACCAATCCGATGAAATGCGTCCAGCGATGCCGTCAACAGAGCACGTCCCAGCCCCTTGCCTCGCATCTCCGGCACTACACCAAGCTGATTGACAATCGCTTGCTGCTCTTCGCCCCCGACCGACTCCAGAAAGCACTGGCTCACCCCGACCATCTCTCCCGCAGGATCCATCAGGACCAGATCGATATCGGGTCGGTACGATTCCAGACGCATGCGGTTCAGCTTGTCTTCAATAGATTGGTCGTGCGCATCGTGATGACCCGCAAAACTGCGGTTGTACGTCTCTACCCATCGGTCGGCCTCGGCCTCACCTGACAGCGGCCGAATCTCAAATCCGGATGGGAGCGGAGCAACAGGTTCCGGCTCGTACAGCCGCACCATCATCCGGTGAAAAACCCGCTCGACCGTAAATCCGGCCCGCTCCAGTGCACCGCGGCAGGTGGGCACAGTCGCCATTGCATTGACGCGTAACTCCACATCGGTCCCGGTCAGCGCACCGCAGGCCGCAACCATCGCTCCGACGACCTCGTCTGCAAACGCATCGGTCCGCGCGTCAGGATGAATATCGAACTGGCTGTAGGCCCGCTCGGCATCCTCGAGTTCGTGCCACACACCGAAGTTCGCCAGGATAGCGCCGTCGTCATCCCAGACCTGCAGGGTTCGTACCCATCCCGGCTCGTCGTCGATCCATTCAACAGTGATGTCGTCGTCCGTCATTCCGGAGCCGCCATCAGCCGCCTGAACAGCCGCATAAAACGCGACCGTTCGATCGAAATCATCCTGACCGGCGAATGGGCGAGCGACCGGTGTCATCAGCGAACCGTCTTGAACATGAGCATCGGCTTGCGTGGCTTCTTGACGGCATCGGCCGCCAGCCGCATTGCAATCCGCGTTGCCGCGTCATCAAATGCCTGCGCTGTCAGCGATTCCGGATGGGACGACACGATCGGCTGACCGGCATCGCTGCCTTCGCGCACGATCGGCTCCAACGGAATTTGACCCAGCAGCTCGACTTCACCCTCGGCCGCCAGCGCCTTGCCGCCGCCCTCGCCGAAGATGTGATAAACCGTGCCCGTGTCCGGCGCCTGGAAGTAGCTCATGTTTTCGATGATGCCCAAAACCGGCGATTTCACTTCCTGGAACATCTTCAGACCCTTGCGAGCATCGGCCATCGCCACCTCCTGCGGGGTGGTGACGATGATCGCGCCCGAGATCGGAATCCGCTGGACGAGTGTCAGTTGCACATCACCCGTTCCCGGCGGCAGATCCAGCACCAGGTAGTCGAGATCGCCCCAATCGACATCATTGAGGAACTGGGTGATCAGCTGCGCTACCAACGGCCCGCGCCAGATCAACGCCTTGTCCGGCTCCAGAATGAAGCCGATCGACATCAACTTCACGCCGTGCGCCTCGAGCGGCACCATTTTGTTGTTCCGCATCATGGGCTTCTCGGAGATACCCATCATAATCGGGATGCTCGGCCCGTATACATCTGTGTCAAGTAGCCCGACCTGCGCACCCGACTTGGCCAGCGCGACCGCCAGATTTACCGCAATCGTCGACTTGCCAACGCCGCCCTTGCCTGACGCTACCGCGATCACATTCTTGACGCCCTTGATCGGCTCGGCATCGGATCGCCCGGCACCACTCGATCGCACCCGATGCGACCAGACAATGGACGCCGCGCCAATGCCCGCATCGGCCACCGCAGCCCGGATTCCGGCTTCGATCTGATCGCGATGCGGATGCAGCGGTGTCAGAAGCTCCAGCTCCATGGCCAGGGTCTCGCCCTCCAGCATCGGATCACGGACCATGCCGAGTTCTACAATGCTCTGGTTCAGGGTCGGATCCTGCACCGGACGCAGGATGTCCAGAATTTGCTCTTTGGTAAGCTCGGTCGCCGGCATTGCCGTCTCTAACCCCTTGGAAATTGTATCGCTGCAATCACGATCCGACGAGATCGGATCGTACTCATCTGTTAATGGTACAGGGCGATCCTATCTACCCGGTCACCGCCCGATCGAGCAGGTCCGGATTGGCAGCGACATAGGCCGCAATCGCACGCGGATACAAATCGCACTCGGCCGCAAACACGCGCGCTGCCAGCGTCTCCGCCGAGTCTCCGGCCAGCACCGGCACCCTCGCCTTCATCACCACCGGCCCGTGATCGTACTCGTTGTCCACCACATGGACCGTTGCCCCCGATTCTGCAGATCCGCTGGACAGCACTGCTTCGTGCACGCGCGCGCCGTAGAACCCTTTGCCAGCCGCCTCCGATTCGCCGATCAGCCCGGGATGAATGTTCAGGATGCGGCCAGACCATCCCACCGGCACAGTCAGTTGTTTCAGGAACCCGGCCAGAATGATCAGATCGGGATCGAATGGCGCGAGCTCGGCATAGATTGCCTCGGAAAACGCATCCCGCGAATCAAATCCGGCCCGCGATACGATGCCCACCGGCACCCCTGCCGCTGCCGCAATGTCCAAACCGCGCACGCCCGACTTCGAAGAAACGACCGTCACAACCTCAGCCGCCAGGTGCCCGGCCGCGATCACATTCAGCAGGTTTTCCAGCGAGCGCCCGCTCCCCGAAATCAGCACTGCGAGGCGGGTTGGTCGTGAACGGTTCAGGGTCGGGGTCCCTTCGTGGATAATCGCAACCGATGACGCCGCAAATCGTACCCGGCGACACGGCATGCAGGAACACCACGGTGCCCACCAGTCTTTCGCTCGTTCTGCCACTCCCGCCCGGGATCAACAATTCCTATGTCACCGTCGGGCGTAAGCGTGTCCTGAGCAAGACGGCCAAGGCCTACAAGTCCGATGTCCGCAAGTTGATCGAACGCCTGCGGCTGGATCACGGGATTACCGTCCAAGATGAGGCAGCGCTGCAGAAATCGCTCCTTGGCGTCTACTTCACCTTCTACTTCATCACACCCTATCGGCGCGATCTCGATGGTGGGCTGAAGATCGCGCTTGACTCCATCTGCGAGCCGCTTCTGATCGACGACCGGATGGTGGTCAGCATCCAACTCGAAAAGCGGGTGGATACCCTCCATCCCCGCCTCGAAGTCGAGATGGAAACGATCGACGACTGGACATTCGATCCGCAATATGTACTGCTCGCCCAACCTGACGAGGAATCCACGCCGGACGATTTAGAATAGAGGTGGCGCTGCCGCCAGTTCTGCCCATCCCAACCGGAGGAAACCAATCCCGTGACCGAAGTGATCGGCCGTTCCGCTGCTGATTCCTCAGCGTCCACCGCTCCCGCCATGGTGGTCGTGCTCGATTTTGGCTCGCAATACAGCCAGTTGATCACGCGCCGGGTCCGCGAGGCCGGAGTCTACAGCGAGCTCAAACACTTCGACACGCCCTGGACCGAACTGGCTGATGCGAATGTCGCGGGTGTCATCCTCTCCGGCGGTCCCGCCAGCGTCTACGAAGAAGGCGCCCCAAAAATGCCGGCATGGGTGCTGGAGAAGGAACTGCCCGTCCTCGGGATTTGCTACGGCATGCAATTGCTCGCGCAGGCATACGGCGGCGAAGTCGAACCCGCCCCGCACCGCGAATATGGACCGGCCAAAATCACGCTCGACAGCACGACAACCTCCCCGCTCTTTACTGGTTTACCCAATGCCATCGATGTCTGGATGAGTCACGGCGACCACGTCACCTCCCTCCCTGAAGGCTTTGTCAGTCTCGCCTCGAGTGGAAACGCCCCGTGCGCTGCCATATCGCGCGGGTCCACCTATGCCATCCAGTTCCATCCGGAAGTTGCCCACACCCCGAAGGGCGCTGCCATCATCCGCAACTTCCTCACCGGGATCTGCGGCATCAAACCGAACTGGACACCCGATTCGTTCATTGAAAGCACCGTCGCCCAGATCCGGGAAACCGTGGGCAGCGAACGTGTCCTGCTTGGTCTCAGCGGCGGGGTCGATTCATCCGTCGCTGCCGCCCTCATCCACAAGGCGATTGGCGAGCAACTGACCCCGGTCTTCGTCAACAACGGCCTCCTCCGCCTGGGCGAAGCCGATCTGGTCCAGGACGTCTTCTCGCGTTCGTTTGGCATGAATCTGGTTTACGCCGATGCCACTGATCGCTTCCTGAACAACCTCGCCGGTGTCACCGATCCCGAGGAGAAGCGCCGCCGGATTGGCGAAACGTTTGTCCGCGTCTTCGAATCCGAAGCCGAAAAGCACGGTCCGTTCACATTTCTCGCCCAGGGCACCCTCTACCCGGATGTGATCGAGAGCACCACCAAGGACACCAAGGCCGCCGCCAAGATCAAGACGCATCACAACGTCGGTGGGCTCCCGGACGATATGGAGTTCAAGCTGCTGGAACCGTTGCGCTTCCTGTTCAAGGACGAAGTGCGTGCGGTTGGTCGGGCGCTTGGCCTGCCCGATGAAATCGTCAACCGCCAGCCATTCCCGGGCCCCGGACTCGCGGTCCGCCTGCTCGGGGAGATCACCGCGCCGGATCTCGATCTGCTGCGCCGGGCCGATGCCATTGTTCGGCACGAGATCGAGCAGAGCGGCGCGGAGGCGTGGCAGTTCTTTGCAGCGCTGCTCCCGGTCCAAAGCGTCGGCGTCATGGGTGATTTCCGCACCTACGGCCGGGTGTGTGCAATCCGGGCGGTGACCAGCGAAGATGCGATGACGGCCGATTGGGCCCGCCTGCCGTACGAAACCCTGGCCGTGATGAGCAACCGCATCGTCAACGAAGTCCACGGAATCACCCGCGTGGTCTACGACATCACGAGCAAACCGCCCGCGACTATTGAGTGGGAATAGCCCGGATCTAGTCGTCGTCCATCTGGGCGAGGTAGTACGTCATCGACTGCATCGCGCCAACGGGATCAATCTCCCGCACCAGGACATTCTCAGGCGCACGAAGATGCACCGGCGCATAGTTCAGAATCGCCGCGACCCCGCCATCGATCAGCGCGTCCGCAATCGTCTGCGCCGCGTCGAATGGCACGGCGATGATGCCAAGGCGGATGTTTTTGGCGCGGACGGATGTCGCGATGTTCGCCTGCGGTTCGACGACGAGATCGCCAACCTCGGTTCCAACACGTTGCTCATTGCGGTCAAAAATCGCGGCAATCTGAAAGCTGGATGGCACAAAGCCGCCGTACTGCGCGATTGCCCGTCCGAGATTGCCGTATCCGCACAACGCCACCGTCCAGGTCCGATCCAGCCCAAGGATGTGATTGATCTCTGCCAGCAGTCGAGGGGCGTTGTACCCACGGCCCTGAGTTCCAAATCGCCCGAAGTACGCAAGATCGCGCCGAATCTGGGCGCTCGAGATTCCCGACGAGGCGGCCAGCTCGTCCGAGGATACTGATGCCGCACCCTGTCCGATGATTGCCTGCAAACTCCGTGCATACATTGGCAGGCGGCGAATCACGATATCGGGAATCTCGGGATCCCGGGTGCGCATTCCGTATGGTGCTCGTGCCATGGCTCTCTGCCCTGCCGGCGTCGCTCGTTAAACTTTTCACAAGTATGAGCAGCGGGTGCGACTCACGTCAAAATCCACTCGCCACCATCCGTCAGCACCCCGTAGAATTGCCAGCAACGAGGAGAGCGTTCCATGGCCGTCGCCAAATCAGGCAAAAACCTACCGACCCCGGGTGCGATGTCGTCGCCGCAAACGCCCGGCGCCACCCCCAATTACACGACCATTGCCGGTCACATCGGCGAAGCCACTCCGGCGGCGACCAACAAGGTCCGTCCGCTCAGCCAGTACGGATCGGCGGAGGAACTCGCCGGCGTCTACAAGCGCAAGCCCATGGATCAGATCGAACCCGCCGATTTTGAGCAGGCTGATGCCAGTTCCGAAGAGCTGCGCAAGGTCGATCCGGCCAATCTGACACCAGTTCGCCCCCTTCCCGGACCTGGCTCGAATCCGGCGATCGCTGCCGGTGCCGCCACATCCGAACTCCCGTCGGGCGAATAGGTCAGACTCCGGCCGCCCGCACAAGCTCGATCACGCGTCCAAATCGTTCAACTTCGGCCGGACCGTTCGGCTCCAGCACAACCTGTACATGGTCCACCCCTGCCCGATGAAGGTCGATCAGTGCGTTCGCCAGATGCTGCTCGTCCCCCTGAATCAGCGCCGCCCGCGGATCAACCGGGCCGCTCCCGTGCGGAAAGCGCAAGAGAATCGCCATCGTTCGCACCACAGCCGCAGGGTCAACTCCAGCCCCGACGGCGGCCGCATCGACCTCGGCATGAAGCGGCGCGTACCCTTCGGTCGTGTTGCCGCTCCACGCGTACCAGCCGTTCCAGTAGCGAACATGTGGCAGCGTCGCGTGCAGAATCTTCTCCCCGCGCGACCCAATCATCAGTGGCGGACCTTCTGGGCGAGGTCCAAGTGGCATGAGTTCGCAATCGCGCAAGGTGAAGTACGTGCCCTCGAAATCAATTGCATGCTCGGTCAGCAACGTGCGGATGATCGTGAATGCTTCCTGGAACCGGCCAAAACGATGCGCGAAATCGAACCCATACGCCAAATACTCCGGTTCGTGCCAACCAGCTCCGAGGCCCAGAATCAGGCGCCCGTTACTGATCTCATCAACCGTCGCCGCCATCTTCGCGATCATCGCCGGATTGCGGAAGTTGACGCACAGCACCAGCGGACCGATCTCCACCCGGTTCGTGATGCCGGCGATTGCGGAAATCAGCGACCAGCACTCCCACGGCCCGATTGGCGGCTGATCTTCAAATCGGTAGATCAGGTGATCCGGAACCCAGATTGAATCGAATCCCACATCTTCCGCCGTGCGGCAAAGCGTGGCGATCTCGTTCCAACGGGCGATCCGCTCCGTCTCTGGCAGGTGAAAACCAATCCGCAACATGTGCGTTCCTTCTGCGATTGATGCCAATTCTGGTGCCGGTAAGCATATCGCTGTTCACAGGAACCGACCTGCACCCCGCCACGCGTTCTACAATTGCCTACCGAAGCGTCACGACCCCCGAATTTGCGTGACCACTCCGACAGGAACCTGACGCAGATTCATGCCAGAGCAGTCAACGAGCGAGGAAACGCAACCCAATTCGGCCGCGATCGCGCCTGAACCTATTGACGTTCCCAAAACAGCATCCGCTCCGCCTGCATCGAGTGCTCCCTACGGGACCGACTGGTCGATCGACGACCGCTCTCCCCGCATCAGCCTGCAACACATTGCCCTCTTCTGCGTCCTCCTGACCGGACTGCTCCTGCGCCTTTCCGCCGCCCGCCATCTCTCTTCCCACGTCGACGAATCGGCCAGCATCATGGCTGCCTGGATGACCGCGGACAAAGGCGTACCAATCTATCCCTCGGGCACCTTCTATACCCAGGGCGCAACGATCTCGTACCTGCTCGCGCCGATCGTCAAGCTTGGCTACGGCGATATCGATCACCTCTATGTGATGCGCCTGCTCAGCGTCTTTACCGGCACACTGGCGATCGTCGCGCTCTACTTCCTGTCGAAGTGGTTGCTTCGCAGCACCTGGGTGGCCATTGGTATCGCCTTCCTGCTCGCCATCGATCCGGCCAGTGTGCGCTGGAGCGGGCTGGTGCGCATGTACGCAACGCTGCAGTTCGTCACTTTGGTGATGCTCTTCCTCTTCCTGCACATCCTGAGGTATCCCGCCACCCGCAAGTACCTGATCGCCTTCGTCGCCGCATTCTGGTTCGGCGTCTTCACCCATATCGCCATTTGTCTGCTGCTTCCACCCATGCTCCTGCTGGCGGTCTGGAAACATCGGCTCGATCTGGCCGGCCGACGGATCGATCTGACGGTCGCGCTGGGGGCGGCCATGCTCGCCCCATTTACCCTGCTCTTTCTCAACTTCCTCGTTTCGCCCAAGGAAGCGACCCCGGCCGGTGAGTCATCCAAGATCTCGTTTGTCGGCGACTTCATCCTCTCCATCGATCAGATCCTCGCGCCGACCCTGAAGAGCTGGCAACTGCTGTTTGACTACTCCAGCTACGGTGTCCTGGTTCCGTTCCTGATTCTCGGCCTGACCCTGCTGCTGATCGGGCGCTACTTCCTTGATGCCAATCTGCCCGAGGAAATGCGCGAGCGGCGAAACATCTTTGGCACCCTGCTCGTCCTCTACTGGATTCCCATCCTCATCGTCGGCGCACTTGCCACCGAGAGCAACGAGCGATACCTCCTGCACCTCCACCCGCTCGGACTTATCCTGATCGGTTTCGGCATCCAGGAACTGGTTGCCGGTGAACTTCGCCAACCCACCATGGTCTTCGCGCCGGCCACCCAGCGACCCGTGGAGATCGCGGGCCACACGATTTCGCTGAGAGGCAGCGATATCAACAGCCGATTCGCCTGGCTGACAGTCCCCCGACTCATCACCACTGCTGCCTGCTTCATCATTGCGTTTGGTGCCCTCCTCCGCGTCTTCCGTTATGTCTACTGGAGCATGTGGCTCGACGAAGGCTTCGCACTCCTCTATTCCCAGCAGTCCTGGAAATCGGTCGTCGGCCTCAACGGGTTCTATTCACCCCATCCGCCGCTCTATTTCAGCCTGACCAAGGTCTTCAACCTGGTCTTCTCCGATGCCTCCGCCGGACGCACCCTCAGCCTCGTCTGCGGCCTGCTCACCTTGCACTTCTTCTATCTTCTCGCCCGCCGGCTGATGGATCCCATTGCCTCCCTGATCGCGACCCTGGTCTTTGTGCTCTCCCCCATCCACATCTACTACTCGCAGGAAGCACGGATGTACGCGCTCGTCGTGCTCACCGTGACCGTCAGTTACTACGCCCTGGTCAGCTTCCTCCAGACGGGCAACAAGTGGTACGCGGTGCTCTATGGCGGCGCATTGGTTGTCGCCGCATATGGGGACTACAGCGCCCTGTTTGCGATTGCCCCGCAGATCGCCATCATCCTGTACATGCTCTGGCGCAATTGGCGGCGCATGGTTCCAATCATCCTCGCGGGCGTCGCCGCGGTTCTCCTGTACGCGCCCTGGCTTCCCCAGGTCTGGCACTCGGTTAATTCCGCCAATGAAGACGAACGCCGCTCCGAATACCTCGGCGCCGGATTCAGCCGGATCCTGATCATCGTCCTCCGTATCACCGGCGTCGCCTCAGACCAAACCGGACCCTACTTCCCCAGCCTGCAACCCACCGCCTGGGATAACTTCGACAAACTCCATCTGATCATCCTGTTGGGCATGGCCCCGGTCGTCATCCTCGGCCTGATTGGCCTCTGGCGGCGCTGGATGCTGGCCACGACGACCATGGCGCTGCTCGGCACCATCGTCGTCACCGCCGTGATCAGCGTGGTCAGCCCGAGCTTCGCCGAACGGAGTGTGCTCAGCGTTTCGGTCGGCTGGGCGTTGCTGCTCGGTGCCGCCTTCAATGGCAAGCGCCGCCGCAGTCAGACCTTCGTCGCGACCGCCAGCCTGCTTTTCATCCTTCTGATCTGCCTCAACTCCATCAATATCATCCAGACCTACGGCGTCAAATCCCGCTGGGACGATGCCGCCGCCGATCTCGCCGAGTCCCAACCCCTCCACTACCCCGTCGTTACCTATTCCTATGGCGAAGTGGCCAACACCCTGGTCGAGGCCTACGAACCTGGTCTGCTGAACGACGAGCGGTTGATCACCGTGCGCGACGGTGTCCTCGAAAAGACCCTCTCGAACGATATCCTCCCGCATACGGGCATCACGGTCGCGGATGTTGACGGTGGCAAACTCAACGAACTCCTGCCCGATACGCCGGATAACGATTACGTCTGGTTTCTCTACTACCAGCGCATCGGACAGGAGAACGTCGAGCAGGGCATCATCGACGCGGGCTACACCCGAATCATTCAGAAGACCTATATCTCGCCTCGCAATCAGGTCTTCCTCGATCTGTACGCCCGGCCCAACGCCACGACCGAAATCCCGATCGCTTCGGTGCCTGATTTCACCAATGGTCTGCTCTGGGGAATTCCGCCCAATGCATCGCTCGTCAAAACAGCAGAGGACGGCCAATCGGTCTCCATTCAAAACATCTCGAAGAATGGAACGGCCATCGCCACACAGGTGAGTGCGTCAGGTCCGGCGCTTTTCGTCTTCGATGGAGACGTGCAGACGGTCGGCGGTGGCAACCAGGCCCTGGTCACCTTGAGTTGTCTGTCAGATACGAGCGTGGTGCTCAACGAATCGACCGGAAGCACACCCGGCCGCCGCGGCCTGCTCCATCATCGCTCGGCAGTTGTCTGCCCCGAGGGCACCAGCCAGGTCCGCATCACCATCCTGAACATTTCGCGGACCGAGCACATCTGGTCGAATGTCTCGATGGGATCAAACCCGATCGTTCGGTCCGACGCTGACTATCAACCCTGATTCAGACGTGATCGCTACGGCTGCGGATTGGCTTCGGAATCGGTGACCTCCTCGGTATCGGTCGATGAACCGTCCTCGGTCAGGTTCTCATCGATATTGCCGGTCAGCGCCTGAGCACAAAGTTCTTCGGCTCGCGGAGTATGCGATGCGGATGGAGCGACACCCAGCACCATCGCTCCTCCATCTGCTGTGTAGCGCACGTAGGTCATGCCGTTCAACACCGTCGCCATTGTGCCCTTGAACGCCCAATCGGCAACCAGGCGCGGTTGATCGACCAGGATGATCAGATCAGGATCGCTTTGCAGGAGCCGACAGAGTCCGGCGGTATCGACAATCGACTCGACTCCGGTCCAGTAATCGACATAGGTGCCATCTTCGGTCAGGCGGGTGTACCGCTGTGCCCGTTTGCGCTCGAGTGGACTGGAAAGGAAGATCATGTCTTCAGTCGAACCCAATGCCAGATACGCCGGCGGCGGCAGCGCCACCAGCACCTTCTGGCCCGGCTCCTTGCGCTCGGCCACGTATTGCACGACCGGCAAATAGTCGACACCCGTCACCGGATCGACCTGCATGTTGCGGATACCTGCGACATCGTAGGCCGTGACCGAGATACCCAGAATCAGCGCCGCCAGAATCGCCAGCAATCGCTCCGGACGCGACGCCATCCCCACCAGTTTGCGGGCGGGACGGACGACCGGTCGCGCTTCGGGAACGGATCGAGGTTCAGACGTCACGAACTGCCAACTCCTGTCGTGCCCCGTTGCGAACGCGATCGAAAACGAATGCGCCGATCACCACGAGCGATATCGCCGCACCAATCAGCGACAGATAGAACCCGATTCTAAGCGACCAGGGATCGTAGGTCAGGGTCACCGTGTGCTCGCCTGCCGGAATTGCAATCGCCCGCGCCACCCCGTACGCCTCAACAACTGGCACTTTCTCGCCATCAACCGTCGCGTGCCATCCCTGCTCAAATGTCTCGCTGAGCACCAGCATTCCATCGCTGGCGGTATTGACGGTCAGGTTGATCGTGTCGTCTTCGTAGTTCGTGATTGTGGCTGTGTCCGTGGCTCCCTCTGGCAGTGGCGAAGTCGCAACCGGCTCGGATCCCTGTGCCAGGATCACCGTCGTGGCCGGATCAAAGTCAGCCGATTCCAGCATCGCCGCGGTCGCATCCGGATCTGCCTGGACGACATCGTGCACCACCCACGCTCGCGGCATGGCATCAGTGTTCTCCAGTACGCGAACCTCGTCGTTGCGAAACACCTCCGGGTACGTTGCCAGCAGGGTGAGGACATCGGAGCGGGGTCGACCGGTCACGGCACTGTTCGGAATGATGATGTAACGCGCATTGAGGATATTCAGCAGCGGCGAGGTGATTCCGCCTGGCAGAATCTGGGCGTCGTGATAGTTCTGCACCTCACCATTCAGATCGGTCAGGTACAGCACGTAGTTCTTCAATTGCACCGGGTTGTAACCCTGGATGTCGTACACGTGCAGCCGCATTGCCCGGGCGTTGACCAGAATCGCCAGCGCATCGGGGTCGGCGAAGTGCTCGCGGTAGGTGGTCAGGTAACCATCCCCGCCCTGCTGCATGACATCGTCGTATCCGAAGAACCGGACATAGTCCCCGCTGGCCAGAATCTGCTGCAAAAACTCGCCCGCTCCGCCTGGATCAGTGGTCGCATCATTCAGCTCGGCCACATCGCGCGAGACTGGTCCGGTTGGGATGCGGATCACCTCAGACATCGTCTGTCCGCTCCGCAGCGTCGAGATTAGCCTCCCTCCAGAGGGATCAGCCAGAATCAGCAGAATCAGCATGCCGGCCAGGACAGCCTGAGCCCGTGGCACAAATCGGGTGGTCAGATCGCCGGGCGGAGTCGAGACCGTCGCGAACAGGAGGACAACGACCACAGTCAGCAGTGCGCAAATCATGGTCAGCGCCGAAATCTGCCAACCCGCCGCCAGGACCACACCCGCACCAATCACCCAGCCGATCAGACCGACAATTGCCGCCCGAATCACGACCCGGCGCGTTGGAGCCTGCATGAGCTCGTGAATCGCCGTCGCCGCCAGCATGGTCGGACCGATCCACTGCACCGCCGTGATTCGACTTGGGACGTGCGAATGCAACTCCTCGAACCGTGGCAGGATCAGGAAGAGGACCTCGTGAATGACCGTTCGGTGCAACGTCAGGATCGAGGTCAGCACGGTCAACGCCGCGAAAAACTTGACCCATGACTGGCGCCAACCTAGTACGAGTCCGATAAACGCCAGCACGATGACTGGTGCGCCGAAATAGAACAGCAACGACTGGTATCCGTGGTTGTCCGTCCACAGGTAGTCGATCAGTTGCCGGAAACTCCACCCGGCCGAGTACTTGTCGGTCTCGTAGCCTTCGTACTGTCCCCAGGCCACATTGGTTCGACTGATGATGTCGATGCGCGGCAACAATCCGGCCGCACCCCAGAGCAACGCCATCGAGAGCACACCGGCGCTATCCCCGACCAGGCGCACAAACCGATCCCGCCAGCCCAATGCGCCATTTTGCCGGGTCATGATCAGGCGCCAGGCCAGATATCCGCCGGTGACCAGGCAGCCGTTGTACATACCCTGACCCGGCCAGCCGGCCATCATCTGACTCATGCAGAAGCCGGTTGCCACCCACCCCAGCGCCCGGCCCCGGATATCGCGCGATCGCACGACCTGCTCCACACTCAACAGCGCGGCCGGAATCCAGGCACCCAACTGAATATGGATGAGGCAGCAGCTGATATGCGAAACAAACGGCCCGGATTGGTAGATCACTCCCGCCGCAAGACTCGGAATCACCCCAAAGCCAAAGCGCCGTCCCAATGCGTAACAACACACCCCGGCAAAGGCCAGATGGAAAATGATGTACGCCTCGTATGCCCGGACCGGACTGAAGATCGCGAAGATTCCCATGGCCGGGAAATACCACCAGCCAGATTGCGGATCCCCGGCAAATGGCGTGCCCGAGAACTGATAGGGATTCCAGCCCGGAATATCAAACGAGCGAATCGCTTCGCCCAGATGCGCGTACCACGGCATGTAAAACGTGCTGATATCGAGATACCCGAGGCCGTTCTCCAGCCACAACCGGTGCCAGGCCAGCAGCGCAGTGACCAGCAGCACCCCGGCCAGACCGAAGATATCTGGCCACGGAATCCGCTGCACGATCGCCCCGGCACGACTTTGGGCGGCAACCCGATCGAGCGACGGCAATGCAGGGGCTACCGGTGCGGCCCCTCCCGTCGATATCGGTTGAACGTGCTTGCTGATCAAGCCTCAGGGACCATCCGGATGTCGCGCAGCCACATTTCGAAGACGTCTCTCCGCATGGCTACACTGCAAAACTCGCCGGCGCTCGGGCGGTACATCGCGGAACGAAAGTATACGGCGCGGAACAGGTGCGCCAATAACCGGCACACCTGTTTCCTACGTATGTCACTCACGGTGAGTTTTACTGGGCGAGGTAGCCACCATCGACCGGCAGAATCACGCCGGTGATGAACGATGCCTCATCGGACGCCAGATACAAAATCGCATCGGCAACCTCCGACGGCTGGCCAATCCGCGCCATCGGATGTGCCTTCTTGATCGCGTCCAGATACTCCGGACCACCTGGCTCAAACTCAAGCTGCTGAACCCGATCGGTGTTGATCGTGCCCGGCGCAACCGCATTCACCCGGATACCACGGTCAGCCCATTCGATTGCCAGGTGCTTGGTTATCCCGGAGGCAACAAACTTCGCCGGCCCATAGGTCGACTGCCGCTTCTGCCCCTCCATGCCGGAGATCGACGAGGTGCAGACAATCGCACCGCCGCCTGTCGTCAGCATCGATTCGATCGCGTACTTGCAGGTCAAGAACATGCCGCGCCCATCGATCGCCATCACCCGATCCCAGTCATCGACCGAGGATTCGGTGATATCGCCCAGCGGAATGATGCCGGCATTGGCGATGGCGACATCGATCCTGCCGTACGCCCCGACCACAGCATCCACCGCCGCCTTGACGTCCGCTTCCTGCGAAATGTCGCCAACGATTGTCTGAACGGTTGCTCCGTTCGCTGCCAGTTCTGCCCGAAGCAATTCGAGTGGCTCCGCCTGGATGTCCTGGAGCACGAGATTCGCTCCCTCGTCCGCGAACTTGATTGCCGCCGCCTTGCCAATGCCCATGGCCGCGCCGGTCACCAGCACCGCCTTGCCGGTCATTCGTCCGTATCCCATGTCAGACGCTCCTAGGCGATCGCGCGATCGACATCGAGTCGACCCTCGGCGATGGCGATCTGGAAATCCTCAATCGTCTGCCGGGTTCCATCCGCGAACGACCGCCAACCGACGGCGCCAATGGCAGCATCCAACGGCTTGCCGTCGTACTCATCCGGAAAGGGCAACTGGTTGCTTTCCGAGGTGATCGTTCCGGCACTCTCCGGGGCGGCCGCGGTGATCGCATCGACAACATCCGTCATTGACACGCGCGTGCCACCCAGATTGAATGTCGGCGCTCCGTCAACCTTGGCCCGCGATGCCTGAATCAGCGATTTGGCGACATCATCGGCATGCTGGAAGAATCCAGTCCCGCCGAAGGAGATGTGATACGGCCGCCCGGATGCCGCCGCCAACATTGCCTTGGTCGGCGTAGATGTCATCCCGACATCCCGGCCCGGACCGTAGACATACGCTGGTCGAATCCCGACACTGCGCACCTTGTAGTCCTGCCAGTAGATCTTCGCGGTCCACTCGTTGGCTTCCTTGGTCACGCCATACAGCGTCGTCGGCAGCAATGGAGCCTCGTGCGCGATCGGCCCGGCCGGATAATCGGACGCCGGCCCATACACCGCCACTGAGCTCGCATAGGCGACCGACTGCACCTGATCGGCCAACGCCTTGGCAACTTCGAACACGATCGTCGTGCCAACGACATTGATGCGCATGCCAACGACCGGATTTGCCCGGACGCTCGGCACCTGCAAGGCGGCCAGATGGACGATGTGCGTGATGTCGTTGCCCTTGACGGCCGCTTCGAGACCGGCCTGATCGGTGACATCGCCTTCGACGAACGTGATCTTCGCGATATCCGACTCCGGCATGATCAGCTTCAGGCGGTGAGGATCGCCAGGA
>JAPXRQ010000009.1:0-35494 GCA_033813515.1 Thermomicrobiales bacterium | reverse complement strand
GTCGTATTGGCGCCGATACTGGCGTGTGGGCCGATGATCGATCGCTCAAGGGTCACACCCTCGCCAATCAGGGACGGGTGGATCACGATGCTGTCGCCCCGCATTTCAACAGTGGCATCCGCCCGGTCGAGGAGCAGTTTGTTCGTCGCAAGAAGCGCCTCTGTGTTGCCGCAGTCCTCCCAGAACTCGATCGGCTGGGCGTGAACAATCGCACCATCATCGATCATCAGTTGGATGGCATCGGCGATGAAGTACTCGCCCTTGGTTTTGATATTGCGCTCAAACTGCTGCTCGATCGCTTTGTAGAGCGCCGGCATGGATTTGAAATAGTAGATACCGATGACCGCCTGATTGCCGATAAACGTCTGCGGCTTCTCCACCAGCTTGATCACCCGCCCATCCTCGATCTGGACAACGCCCAACTGGGATGGATCTTCGACAATCTTGGTGAAGACAACGACATCCGCATCCGTTTCGTCGAGATGCGTGAAATCGGCATCAAATACGGCGTCCGGGAAGAGGATCAGGGCTGATCCCGTCGCGACCTCCCGGCAGCGAATGATGGCATCGGTCTGACCGAGCATTTCCGGCTGCACGACAAACTCCGTTGGCACCGGCAGGTTCGCCCTGGCCCACTTCTGGAGATCGTCGCCGAGGTAGCCCGTGATGAACACCAGCTTGTCCGGATTGGCAGGCATGACACTGTCGAGAACGTGCTCCAGGATTGTTTTGCCGGCCAACGGGACCAGCGGTTTCGGTTTGCTCCAGGTGTGAGGCCGCAGGCGCGTTCCCAGACCCGCAGCCGGGAGAATGACGTCCATCGATACCGTCCTTTGCCAGGTGACCGGAAATGTTGTTGCCTGATCCTACCAAACCAAATTGGCGGATCGAAAGGCACAAAAAGACCCGCGCTGCAAAACAGGCGGGCTGGTGCCGAAAGGTACCCCCAACCGGATTCGAACCGGTGATCTTCACCTTGAAAGGGTGACGTCCTGGGCCGCTAGACTATGGGGGCCAGCCGGCAAAATGTAGCCTCGTGCGGACAAGTTGTCAACCGATTATGACAATTACCACGATGGCCAGAATCGCCCCAGCGCCAATCCCCCATGCCATCGGCAGCACCGAGTCTTCCCGCAACGCCGCCGCCTGCACCCCATCCCCAATCCAGCGGCGACTCTCCCGACTGCACGCAATAACCGAGAGCACCGCGAACAGCAGCACGAGGATCTGGGTCGCCTCGCTGAAATCCAGCACCATCCATCCGGGCAATGCATCAAGCCGCGCAACCTGCTGCACAATCGCAATGGTCAGTCCGTTGATCTCACCAGCAATGATCGCCAATGACTGTCCGAACGGCGGGCTCACCGTCCCAATCAACAACGCGGCCAGGCCGATCGCAAACGCAAGCGCCACCGGAACGGCGATCAGGACGTTCGCGAGCACAGCCGGAACGAGCGCAGCGCGGGACTCGACTGGCAGGATCGGCATCAGGGCAGCATTGACCGCAAAGCTGGTCAGCGCCAGTGTCCAAATCGAGTTCCGCCAGTTCCGTTCCAAATGCTCGAACGAAACCAGCATCACCACCAGCATGGCGACGGTAGAGAGGCGGAACGAGAGGCCAAGCGTCACCTCCGGCCAGATCGCCGCCTGCACCGCTGCCACCAGCACGGTCAGGGTCAGCAGATCGATTGGTCGCCCGCGAAACCGACCCAGCAATACAACCAGCGCCAGCATCCCCGCCCGGACGGTAGGCGGACCCGCTCCTGCCACCAGGACATACGCCCAAACCATCAGCAACGGCACAATTTCAGACCAGGGTCGCGGCAACCAGATTGTCAGAACAGCGAGAAGCGCGATTAGCAAGGTCAAATTGGCGCCGCTGATGGCCACGATGTGAAATGTGCCGGTATCGAGGAATGCCTCGGCAACATCGTCCGAGAGTCGTGCGTCGTCGCCGATAACCAGCCCCGACAACAGGGCTCCCCGGTCACCGGGTACCCATTCCTCCAACTGACCAGCGGCCCGATTACGCAAGTTGTCGATCCAGCGCATTGGGCCAGATCCCTGTTGCTCGATCGTGATGTTCGAGATCGTCGCGGAGCCTACACATCCCCTGGAGCGCATCGATGCCGCCAAACCGGGACCAAGGGCGTTCAGCGGTCGCAGATCGATGTCCGCGACAAGGTGATCCCCGCGTCCAACCTCCGATCCTCCGTACGCAATGGAGCAGACGCGACCTATGCCGCCAATCTCCGCCTCAAACAGCTGATACCGCGTGTCTCGAACCACGCCAGATGCAACTCGCACTGGCTGTTGCGACAATGCGGTCTGACTGAATTGGAAACTCGCGTCGTCCGGTGCGCGCCAAGCCCCCAGCGAGGCAAGAACGACGACTCCGCAGGCGATCACGATCCGGCGATCGTCGAGCAGGACAGCCAGGATTGCGATTGCGCCGAGAAGCGGCACCGCGGGCCAGCCGATAAATATGCCCGCCAGGAAGGCGCCGCCCAGGATTGCCGCAGTCACGGTCCGGCTGTGGCGTACGGCGCGAGGTCCGAAACGGTCGATGCGGAAATACCCTCGACCTGTTCCAGGTCCTCAACGGATGCAAACGGGCCGTTGCTTGTACGCCACTCGATGATGCGGGCGGCCAGTACCGGTCCTATTCCAGGCAGCGATTCAAGTTCCGCCTGAGATGCTCTGTTGATGTTGATCTTCCCCGTGCCGATCGCCATCGGGGCGCTGGTCGATTGGGCTGTTGGTTGGGAAGCGATCATCGGGGTGGCGGCGCCAATTGCGGGAATAGTGATTTGTGCCCCATCGGCGACCCGCTCGGCCAGATTGATCGATGCGAGATCGGCCGCATCGGTCGTTCCGCCAGCGGCCGCAATCAAATCGGCAACGCGCGCATCGAAATCGAACCGATACACACCTGGCGCGTTCACCTCACCGCGGATTTCCACGGCAATGGAAGGGCTGGTCGGGTCGTTGATGATGACAAGATCAGGGTTGGATTGACTGACGATGATGGCGTAGACCGTCATCAGCGCGGCAGCAAGAACCACCGCGGAGAGCGCAAAGATCACTGGTTTCGATAGGTGCAACCGATCGATCACTGCCCTGTCTTTCACCGAGACTTGTCAGGTACAGGATAATGGCAATTCGATGAACCGGGCATCTTCAGGATGGCCGGGCGTTCGTGCATGCCCGGAGGGTACGGGATGAGCCTGGTCCACATTCGACCGGCAATCGATCAATTCAACTGGGCTGAATTGCTGGCCCATGGCGATCCGCCGATCAGCGCCGCCCGGCCAGCTGTCCTCGCCTCCCTGGCGCACGCACACAGCGCTCCCGTCCTGATCGTCGTACCCCGGCCGGATCAGGCCGAGCAACTCGTCGCGCTCATCGGCGCCTGGCTGCCAGCAGACCGCCAACCGGTGCTCTGGGATACGCCACAGGCCATCCCCTACGAACAACTCCCGCTCGAACATGTCACGGCAGCACGGCGTATCCGCCTGCTCGCTGAACTCGCCGATGGCCAGAATCCGGTCATCGTCGCCAGCGGCCGCAACCTCATGCACCCCACCCTCGCTCCCGACGATCTGACCCGGATGCGCCGCACGCTTCGTCGCGGCGAACGTGTCAACGGCCGTGATCTGCTCACCTGGACGGCCGAGCAAGGCTATCAACGGGTCCCACTCGTCTTTGAACCGGGCACATTCGCCCAGCGCGGCGGTGTGATCGATATCTATCCGCCGAACGCGGAGCGACCGATTCGGCTCGATCTTTTCGGGGACGAGATCGATTCCATCCGGACCTTCGATCCGCAATCCCAGCGCTCCCTCAATGATCTGACCAGCATCGAACTCCTGCCTCCAGTCGATCTGGCCATGTTCCGGGCGACCGATGCTGTCCAACGCCTGACCGCACTCAACGATCAGACCCTTCGCGCGGAAGTTCGAGCCGAATGGCGTCACGGACTTGAACGGCTCACCGAAGGCATCTTGCCAGTCGGTATCGATCTGTTCGTGCCATTTCTCTCCGATCGCCTGAGCTCCCTGTTCGATTACCTGCCCCGGGTAACCCTGGTCCTGCAGGATGATCCCGAGGCGACCAAGGCAGCAATCGCGGAGATTGCACGCCACGCCAATGAACTCCGGGACGGGTTTGAAAGCAACGGCGAGCTGCCAATCGGCCTGCCCACGCCCTACATCGAGGGCCGTGCGATCACCCGGGCGATCAACCAGTTCGCCCAAACGGTCATCGTCAAGCGCGCGGTCACTTCGGACGATTCCGCTGAGCGCGGCCTCTTTCGCTCGCCCCCACAGTTCGCCGGACGCATGTCCCGCCTGGTCTCCGATCTCAACGATCTGCTTGCCGACGGTTGGGCAGTCCAGATTGCCTCCGATCAGCAACGCCGTCTGACCGAGATCCTTGAGGACGCCGATATCTTCCCCCAGAAGGTGCGTGGCGCTGCCGTCAATCAGCCACTGCAGCCTGGTGTTCTTGATATTCGTGGCGCCGATGTGTCCGAAGGCTGGTCGCTGCCGGACGCGAAACTGCTGCTGCTGACTGATTTCGAGGTCTTCGGGTTCGGCAAACGTGTACGCGCGCGCAAGGGCCGCACGGCCGCGGAGCAGGTCGCCTTTGCCGAGAGCCTCAGCCCGGGCGAATACGTCGTCCATATCGATCAGGGGGTGGGACGATTCGCCGGTCTCGTCCGTGAGGAAGTTGGCGGCGGCGAGCGGGAGTACCTGCTGCTCGAGTACGCTCGCGGTGAGCGGCTCTATGTCCCGGTTGATCAGAGCGACCGCGTTTCCCGCTATTCCAGTGGTGGACTTGAACCGCAACTGACCAAACTCGGCACCGGCGAGTGGCAACGCGCCAAAAGCCGCGTCCGCCGGGCCGTCCGCGAGATGGCCTTCGAACTCATCCAGCTCTATGCCGCACGCGAGAGCGGCGCCGGGATTCAGTTCCCACCCAACAGCGTCTGGGACGAGGAGCTGGCCGAATCATTCCCGTATGTCGAGACGGTCGATCAGCTGGCCGCGATCAACGATGTCACCGCCGATCTCGAAACCAATCGGCCGATGGATCGCCTCGTTTGCGGCGATGTCGGATTCGGCAAAACCGAAGTGGCCTTGCGCGCCGCATTCAAGGTGGTCAATGCCGGCAAACAGGTCGCCATCCTGGTCCCAACCACCGTCCTTGCCCTGCAGCACTACCAGACCTTCTCGGAACGATTGGCCGCGTTCCCGGTTCGCGTTGAGATGCTCAGCCGCCTCAAATCGAAGGGCGATCAATCGGACATCGTAGACGGCCTCGCCGAGGGCTCGGTCGATATCGTCATCGGCACGCATCGCCTGGTCCAGAACGACATCCGCTTCGCCGATCTCGGACTCGTCGTCATCGATGAGGAACAACGTTTCGGCGTCCGCCACAAGGAGTTCCTCAAACGGCTGCGGACCGAAGTCGATGTCCTGACCATGAGCGCGACGCCAATCCCGCGGACCCTCCACATGTCACTCTCCGGCATTCGCGACATCAGCATCATCAACACCGCCCCGCAGGAACGCCTGCCTATCCGCACCTTCGTTACCGAACAGGCCGACTCGTTGACACGCGAGGTGATTCTGCGCGAACTGGACCGCGGCGGTCAGGTGTACTTCGTCCACAACCGCGTCCATTCCATTGATCGCATCGCTGCTCACCTGCGCGAGGTTGTGCCGGAAGCGAGGGTCGGAATCGGACACGGACAGATGGCCGAGGATGTGCTGGAAGATGTCATCGTTAGCTTCGTGCGCCACGATTTCGATATCCTCCTCTGCACGACCATCATTGAATCGGGCATCGATATCCCGAATGTCAATACGATCGTGATCGATGATGCCGATCGCTTCGGTCTCACCCAGCTCTATCAGCTCCGCGGCCGGGTCGGGCGTGGCAATCATCGTGCCTATGCCTACCTGCTCCACAAGCCGCACAAGGCGCTGAGCGAGGTGGCACAGGCACGTCTCGATGCCATTCAGGATGCAACCGAGCTTGGCGCTGGTATGCAGGTCGCACTTCGGGATATGGAGATCCGCGGCGCCGGCAATGTGCTGGGCGCGGAGCAAAGCGGCAACATCGCGGAAGTTGGCTACGAGCTTTACGTCCGCTTGCTCAGTCAGGCCGTCGAAGAGATCAAGCAGGGTCGCCCGTTCGAAGAAGAACCGACGTTGACCCTCGATCTCCCGCTGACCGCACTCATCCCGGCCAGTTACATTGCCGATGTTGAACTTCGCCTGACGATGTATCGGCGTGTGGCCGCCTGCTCGACGCTCGGCGAAGTGGAACTCATGGTCGCCGAATTGATTGACCGCTTCGGTCCAGTTCCGGAGGAGGTCGAGCATCTGCTGGCCCTGATCCGGGTGCGCATCCGCTGTCTGGCGCTTGGCATGGAGTCGGTCATCGAGCGGGAGCGGGAGATCGTTCTGCGGCCGGTTCAGACCTCTCGTCTTCGGCAGAATGTCCTCGCATTGAAGCTGGGCAACGCTATCCGGTTCACACCGAATTCAGTCCGACTGCGCCTCCCGGATCTGGAGATCAACTGGGAAGAGGCGCTGGAACTGACAATTGCCGAAATCGAGCGAACCTACACATCCTGAAAGTGCGCCACGGTCGCACCATCGCCACCCTCATTCGGCGCGGCGTTCTCAAACCGGGAGACGGCCGGGTAGCGATTGAGCAGATCACGCACCACCTGCCGCAGTGCGCCTGTGCCCTTGCCGTGAATGATCCGGGCGAATGGATTGCCGGCCCGATACGCCGCCTCCAGATAAGGCTCGAGTTCAGCCTCGATCTCGTGCGCCCGCATCCCCCGGATATCGATCTCGATTGGCACCACAGCGCGGATTGCCGTGCTCGTGGTGCGGCGCTCCGTCGATACCGCATTTGGTGAGCGCCCAATGCGAACCAGGGCATCAAGTGGCTGGCGGATCTTGATCGAACCCATTTGGATATCGGCGTGCGCTCCATCCAGACCAATCACATCGCCTTCTTCCTCGAATGCAGTCAGGCGAACGCGATCCCCGATCTTGATTTCAGCCGAATCCGCCAGACGAACCGGAGCCACATACTCCCGCCGGAACGACCGCAGCTCCTCCGCCGCTTCGTCGACCTCGCGACGGCGACTGTCGGCCTCCTCGCGTTGGGCCACAGTCGCCCGGTGATCTCGCTCCATGCGCCGGGACAGATCGCGGATCGTCGCCAGTTCGGTCTCGGCCTCAGCCAGGGCATCTTCCCGGGCCGTGCGTTTGGTGTTCTCCGCCTCCCGCATTGCATCGTTGGCGATCCGGCGCAATTGCTTGGCCTCAAGCTCAATCTCGCGCGCGCGGGCAAGGGCTCGATCCGCCTCCATCCGCCGCGACCGAATCTCGGCCAGTGCGGTCTCCGTGCTGGCAGCATCCGGATCGATCAAACCGCGGGCAGACTCAATGATCGAAGACGGCAGCCCAAGTCGCTTCGAAATCGCCAGTGCGTTGGACTGCCCGGGTGTCCCAATCGAGAGCTTGTATGTCGGCGAGAGCGTCTTGACATTGAACTCGACACTGGCATTCTCCACACCCGGCGTCGAAGAGGCATAGGTCTTGACTTCGGTGTAATGCGTCGTCGCGACCACCATCGGACCAAGCGCCAGGAACTCCGACAGCAGCGCCCGCGCCAGTGCCGAGCCCTCCTGCGGATCTGTTCCTGCGCCAAGCTCGTCCAGCAACACAAGATCCAGTTTGCCGACCCGCTTGAGAATACTGATCACATTCGTCATGTGTGATGAAAACGTCGAGAGCGACTGCTGGATCGACTGCTCATCGCCGATATCGACCGAGATCGATTCGAAAACCGGCAACTCGCTCCCCTCATCCGCCGGGATGAACAGACCGGTCTGGGCCATCGCGCTGAGCAGGCCAACGGTCTTCAATGCAACAGTCTTGCCTCCGGTGTTTGGACCGGTGATCACCAGCACCCGGTATCGACCACCAACCTGAATCGATGTCGGAACAACCACCGACTTGTCGATCAACGGATGGCGGGCGTTGTGCAGATTGATCTGCCGACCTTTGCCGAGCCGGATCGTCGGCCGGATGGCATCGAGATCCTCGGCCAGCCTGGCCTTGGCGAACGACAGATCAAATGCCGCCATCGCCTCCAGACCAGTTCGCAACAGAAAGGCATTTGTCGCGATTTCGGCGGAAAGCATGTCCAGAATCCGCTCGATTTCCTGTTGCTCACGAACCAGATTCTCGCGCCAGGCATTGTTCAGCTCGACAACTTCGAGCGGCTCCACAAAGAGCGTCTGCCCGCTGGCCGACATGTCATGCACCACACCCGGCACCGACCCGCGCGAATCGGAGCGGATCGGGATCACGTACCGGCCATCCCGCATCGTGATGATTGCGTCCTGGGCGGCCGACGCGAACTTGCCCCGCAGCAAGCTGTTCAGGCGCTCGGTCAGCCTGCCCTGGGCGACGCGCGCATCACGCCGATACTTCGCCAGGTTCTCGCTGGCAGTATCCAGAATCTCGCCGCCTGGTGAGACGGTGCGCTTCAGGGTCGTTTCCAGCGCACCAAGATTGGGTAACCCTTCGGCAAACTCGCTGAGATTGGGGAATCGCGTCTCGCGCTCCTGCACCCGCCCGAATCGCGCCCGAAAGACCCCAATCGCATGCAACGAGTCCGCCACCAGCAGCAGATCGGCTGGCTGCAGACGACCTCCCTTTTCGGCGCGATCGATTTGCGGCCGGATGTCCCGGATACCGCCGACCGAGAGATCGGGCAGTACCGTCAGGAGCGCCATGGTCTCCTGCGTGACATCGAGCAGGTACGTGACCCGGGCTGCCTCGTTGACCGGTCCAAGTTCGCGGGCCCGCTCGGCGCCAATCGAAAACTGACAGCGCTTCGCCAGGAGCTCCAGTACAGCCGGATATTCAAGTTTTTTCAGAGACAGGGCAAGATCGGACACACGCGTCTCCAGGACGCGCAACAGAAACCGATCAGACCGTGTTCAGGATGGAGGGAACGCCATTTGGGAAGAATGGTGCGATCGCCCGGGTCACCACCGGCTGGACATCCATGAAAACCGGGACCAACGCCGAAGAATTGATCTGGTTTCCGATTGAGTTGCCCACAGTGCCCGCGCTACCCGATCCAGTGGTCTGATTCAGTACCTGCAGCAGAATCGAAATCAATAGCACGGCCACAACAACTGCCATGGCCGAGACCACGACACCAAGCGTGGCGCCACCCACCTTACCAGCAATCGGCGTCCGGCGCGAAATCTTGATCGATTTCAGGAAGCCGGCAATCAGGAACCAGGCGATGGTTCCCGAAACCATGAACAGCACGATGAACATGAAAAGCTCGGATGTATTGCGATTGAGATTGGCGACATGATCCGAAAATGCCTGCGCCAGTTCCTGGTACAGCATCGCCGAGACGATCGCAGCAATATAGATCGCGACCAAACCAGCCGAAACTCGGGCGAGACCGCCAAAGAATCCCAGTCCAATGATCGCCATGAAGGCAAAGATGATTGCGAAATCGAGGCCGTTCAACCGGAAACCGCCCTTTATATGACAGCGATGAGAGGAATTCCTCCGCCCGAACTATCCGCACATTAGGCAACACGGTCTGCTCCAGGTATCACCCGAAAGCCCCAACTCCTTGACACGAACACGTGTTCGTTCGTATTCTGTTCTAGAAAGGTTCGCGAAACGAACGAGAACGCCCCGGTTCACTCGGAGTACACCATGAAAGAACTCTCCCGCCGACAACAATCGATCCTCGATTTCATCGCCAACTTTCTGGATGAGAACGACTACCCACCCACCATCCGCGATATCCAGCGGGAGCTCGATATCTCATCCACCAGCGTTGTCGACTACAACCTCAAGATTCTTGAAGGTCGCAACCTGATTCGCAGGAACCGCAACATCTCCCGAGGGATCGAACTGGTCAATCGTCCGGGCGGCAACCGCAAGGTCGTGCGCATTCCGGTGATCGGTCAAATCGCCGCCGGTTTGCCAATCCCCGTGCCTGGCCAACTGGAAGACGCCGAGCACAACGAAACCATCGAACTTGGCACCGATCTCCTCAGCGACAACACCCGCGATCTGTTCGCTCTCCGCGTCAAGGGTCTCTCGATGGTCGATGCCCTGATCAATGACGGCGATATTGTCCTGCTCCGGCAACAGGAAACCTGCGAAAACGGTGAAACCGTCGCCGTCTGGCTGCTGGATGAGCACGAGACCACCTTGAAAAAGTTCTATCACGAAGGTGATCGGGTTCGGCTCCAACCGGCCAACACCACGATGGATCCGATCTATACCGCGCCGGACAATGTCCAGATTCAGGGCAAGCTGGTCACGGTCATCCGCTCCATCTAGCACGTTTCGCCAAAGCTGGCTGGTTCTCCCGGACATACCGTCCTGTCGACAGCAGCCAGCGAGTGCGGCACCATTACCGGCACGAAAGGGCGGCACCCCGTCCTGATCTCCAGGAGCGTGCGTGGACTCAGGAATACTGGCAGGAATAGGGCTCTCGGCGGCGTGCGGCTGGAATACATTCGCACCCTTGCTCGTGCTTGCCCTAGCCGACCGCATCAGTAACGGCGCAATCCTCGGCTTCGGCCAACCCAATACCTCCGATCACCCCTTCGCCTGGATCGCATCAGTCGCCGGCATCCTCGTCTGGTTAGCGTTGATGACGCTCGAACTCGTCCTCGACAAGTTGCCGCGCGCCGATCACGCCCTCGATGCGCTCGGCTCCGTCCTCAGACCGGCCACCGGCGCCCTCTGCTTTATGGCAATCGGCCACCACGACAGCTCGATCGATATCGTGCTCGCAATGGCGCTCGGCATGGTTATCGCCGGAGCAGTACATTGGGACAAGGCCCGGCGGCGACTGGCCCTCTCGGCGGACAGCCTCGGGTTGGGCACGCCATTTGTCTCCATGCTTGAAGACTCCCTCAGTATTCTCACAGCGGTGCTTTCGCTCATCCTCGGCATTCTCGGCCCAATCACCGCCGTCGCCAGCTGGTTTCTGATCAGGGCCGCCTACCGCTTCAGCGCCAGATTCGGCAAGGCCACGGTCGAACGCGCTCAGGCCCGGTAGAGTTGCGTCGTACCGACTAAAGGTTTATCATATGGTCGATGACACAGCGTGAGGCCACAATGCCACCAGCGACCAAAGACCACTACCAAACGCTAGGGATCAAACGCACCGCCTCCGAAAAGGAGATCAAGAGCGCGTTTCGCAGTCTTGCCCGCAAATACCACCCCGATACCAACCAGGGCGATCCCACTGCCGAAGACCGGTTCAAGGAAATCAACGAGGCCTACGAGGTCCTCAGCGATACCAGCGATCGACGCATTTACGATCGCTATGGCGACGATTGGCGCGCCTACCGCGATGCCGGTTTCGACGGCACCGAGCCCGAACAACCCACGCGATCCGCCCGCACCGGCACCTATTCCTCCGGTGGCAACTCCTCCACACGGTTCAGCCAGACGTACACCGATGACGACTTCGGTTCCCTTTTCGGCTCGTTCTTCGGCGGTTCATCCGGAGGCACGGGTACGACATTCCAGCGCCGACCCAGCAAAGGGCAGGATATCGAGCAGGCGGTCGACGTCACATTTGACGAAGCCTTCAAGGGGACTGAACGGCGATTCGAAATCCAGTCACCCGAACCCTGTCCACAGTGCAAGGGGGAAGGGATCGTCAACGGGGCCATCTGCTCCCGCTGCCAGGGATCCGGAACAGTCATTCGCCCGCGCCAGATCGAGGTCACAATCCCCGCCGGCGTCACCGAAGGCCAACGCATTCGTGTCCGCGGTCAGGGCGGTCCAGGCTCAAATGGTGGCCAGGCGGGCGATGTCTTCCTGATCATCTCAATCCGCCCCGACAGTCGCTTCGCGATCGACGGCGTCAATCTGCGCACCTCAATCGATGTACCCGTACTGGATGCAGTACTGGGCGGCGAAGTGACCGTCCAAACCCCAACCGGTCGTGTCGCGCTCACCATTCCGGAGGGCACACAAAATGGCAAGGTATTCCGGCTCCGCAATCAGGGCATGCCTCGATTGAAGGGAGAGGGCCGCGGCGACCTGCTCGCCCAGGTCAATATCATCCTGCCGGAACGACTGAGCACGGCCGAACGGGAAACCTGGTCGAAACTGCGCACCTGACCTGACTCCCACGGTTTTCATCTATCATTTGTAAGCACACGATCCAATGAATAGATGGATGTTCTGGTGTGCCCCGGCTTTGGCAACAGCAAGGAGTGCACAATGCCCGCCACCATCATCATGGGCGGACAGTGGGGCGATGAAGGCAAGGGCAAACTGACCGACGCCCTGGCCGGACGCGCACGCATGGTCGTTCGGGCCAATGGCGGCAGCAATGCCGGCCACACGGTCCAGACCGATCGCGGCACCTTCAAGATGCATCTGGTTCCATCAGGAATCCTCTACCCGGGTGTTGATTGCGTCATCGGGGCCGGCGTTGTCGTCGATCCTCAGGCCCTCGTTCGCGAACTGCATACACTCCAGGGCCAGGGTGTCGACACCAGCCATCTCCGCATATCGGCACGAGCCCATGTTGTTCTCCCCTATCACCCGGAAATCGATCGCGCCCAGGAAAATCGCCTCGAAGCAGGCAAGATCGGCACGACCCTCCGCGGGATCGGCCCGGCCTATGCGGACAAGGCCTACCGGCACGGATTGCGCATTGGCGAGCTGCTCCGGGAGGAACGTGCCCGCGAACGCATCTGCCAGTTGGTGGACGACAAGAATCAACTACTGGCTGGCGTCTTTGCGGCCGGTATGCTGGATGCCGATGCGATTGCCGACGATCTGCTTGCCGCGGCCGAAGAACTCCGCCCATACATCGCCGAGACGGAACCCGTCGTCTACGAGCGGCTCGCTGCGGGCGACGAAATCCTGATCGAATGTGCCCAGGGCGCAATGCTGGATATTGACTACGGCACCTATCCGTACGTCACATCCTCCTCCCCAAGCGCTGCCGGCGCCTGCCAGGGAGCGGGTGTGCCCCCGACTCAGGTCGCGCGGGTCATCGCCGTCTTCAAGGCCTATAGCACCCGGGTTGGCGGGGGTCCCTTCCCAACCGAACTGCTTGATGAAACCGGCAATCTCATCCGGGAACGCGGCCGTGAATACGGCACCACCACCGGCCGACCGCGCCGCGTTGGCTGGTTCGATGCCGTCGCTGCGCGGCATACCATCCGTCTGAACGGGGTCACCGAAATCGCCATGACCCTCGTCGACGTTCTGGATGTGCTTGAAGAGATTCAGATCAGCTCGACGTATCAGACACAGGCTGGCGGTTCAATCGATTACATGCCCGCGGCCACCGAAGATCTGGCCGATGTCACCCCTGGATACCGCTCTGTTTCAGGCTGGACAACCGATATCACCAGCGCACGTCGCCGGTCGGACCTGCCTGCTGGCGCAATTGCCTATGTCGAATCCATCGAACGGGAAATTGGAGCGCCGATTACGATGATCGGTGTTGGCCCGGATCGGGAACAACTGGTGGCGCTGACCGATGTGGCCGCTATCGCCACACTCGCCGCACAGGGAAGGTAACCAATGGCGACCTACGAAGCACCGCTCGATGCCGTTCAAATCATGCAGATCATCCCCCATCGCTACCCCTTCCTCCTCGTTGACCGCATTGAGGAACTCGAAGCGGGCAAGCGGGCCGTGGGCATAAAGGCCGTCTCGATGGGCGAGCCGTACTTCCAGGGGCATTTTCCCGATTATCCTGTCATGCCTGGCGTCCTGATCGTGGAGGCACTGGCGCAGGTCGGTGCGGTCGCAATGCTCGTCATGCCGGAGTACCAGGGCAAGATCGCATTCTTCGCCGGCCTCGACAATGTGCGCTTCAAGCGGCAGGTCAAGCCCGGTGATGTGCTGCGGCTTGAAGTCGAAATGGGCCAGATTCGGCGCAACATCGGCACCGGATCGGGTACCGCCACCGTCAACGGCGAAATCGCTGTCAAGGGCGAGTTCATGTTCGCCATCCCGCCGTCCTAGGGTACGCACGTGGCACCGACGGTCGGAATCGATGCCAGCCGGTACTCGACCGCGCAACGAACCGGTACAGAGCACTACTCGCACGAATTGATTCAGGCGATCGGCACCCTGCCCTCGCTGCCATTCGATCTGCGTCTCTATAGCAACCGCCTCGACGAACAGACGCGTGCCGAGCTGTCGTCGATCGGGACGGTGGTCGAGTTGCCCGCCTCGCGCCTGTGGACCCACGGTCGCCTGTCGATCGAAATGCAGCAGAATCCTCCCGACCTTCTGTTCGTGCCATCGCATGTCGTCCCGCTCCGCCACCCACGGTCAGTTGTCACGATCCACGACCTTGGGTACCTGCACGAACCGGATGCGCACCCTCCCCGCCAACGCCTCATGCTGGACAAGACCACACGCTGGAACGCGAAGGCGGCCGGCATTATTGCGATTTCGGAGACCACCAAAGCCGATCTGATCGAGCAGTATCAGGTCTATCCGGATCGCATCAGGGTGATTCACCACGGCGTCAATCCCCGCTTCCAATCGGCATCGCCCGAAGCCACCGCTTCCCTCCGCCAGCGACTTCGCTTGCCTGACTCGTTCGTCCTGGCAGTGGGAACCGTGCAGCCACGCAAAAACCTCGGCCGCCTCGCGGAAGCGGTCGCCTCGATCGAAAACCTCCATCTCGTCACCGCCGGAAAACCAGGCTGGATGGCCGATCAGGTTTTCTCCGCGATCCGCTCGCACCTCGGCGACGGCCGCTGGATCGATCTGGGCTATGTTCCCGACAGCGACCTGCCGACACTCCTTACCGCAGCCGATGTCGTCGCGCTCGTTTCAACATACGAAGGCTTCGGCATGCCAGTCATCGAGGCGATGGCCTGCGGAACCCCTGTGCTTGTCTCGGACACACCGGCGCTCGTCGAAATCGCGGGGGGCGCGGCCAGAGTGGCGGATCGGCTTGATCCAACGGCGATAGCTGCCGGTCTGCGTTCGGCGCTTACAGCCAACAGAGCCACCGATTCCCTCGTCACCGCGGGCAGAGCACGAGCCGCCACATTCACATGGGACCGCACGGCTCGCGAGACCATTGGCTATCTGGGCGAGATACTCGGCGGTTGACGACGGAAACCTCGTAGTATTGCAATCACATTGAAGGGAACTTGTGCATGCGTTCATCAGCCAAGACGATCGGAATCCTGCTCGCAGGCGGTGGATTGCTGCTGTTGGCCGGAATCGTCGCCTGGGGATTGATCGGACTGTCGAACGGTGACCTCGAGAACGACGGCTTTGCCCTGTTGTTGGTGCTCGCCGGCATCGTCCTTCTGCCCCTGATCCTGGTCGGCGGATTCATGATCGTCAAGGGTCGATCTGAAGTGAAGAATCTGGCCGAACTCGACCAGCAGCGCAAGCTCCTCAATGTCGTGCAGACCCGCGGACAGGTCTCGATCAGCGATCTTGTTCTCGATCTGGGCACAACCCGGGATGCCGTTCAGCAATCGCTCAATGAACTGGTCGGTCGCGGCCTGTTCAGCGGCTATGTCGACTGGAACAAGGGCATGCTCTATTCAGTTGAAGCATCAAAGTTGACCGGACAGCAAACCTGCCCCAATTGCGGTGGCCAGCTCGAACTGGCCGGCAAGGGCAAGATTCGCTGTCCCTATTGCGGAGCCGACATCTTTATCAGCTAAGCGAAAGGAGTCGTCGTGGATACCTTGCAGCGCCTGATCGATCGCATCCCCGGGTATTCCGGGTACCGGGACAAGGAAAACCGCCGGGAAACCGATAAGCGCGTCCGTGAACAGATCGTCGCTGCGCTGGAGCAGCACATCGCCCGGATCGAAGGTGTCGCCGCCGATCTCGCCAATCGACGCGAAATCATGGCGGTTGGCCCGGTTGATACGGTCGCAAAATCCGCCCGCCATCTTCAGGACCAAATCCGGACCGCTACCTACGGCTACGGCGGACTACGCGGCGATCGCACCGTTGATGGCCCGGCCCTCGATCAACTCATCGCCTTCGATCGCGGGCTGCTGGACAGCATCGACGCGCTCAAACCACAAATCGATGCCCTCGTCGCAGCCGATGATGCCAATCGACTTGCCGCTCTGGGCGCCATCACCACCAGCCTCACCCAACTGCAATCAACCTACGATGAGCGTCAGTTCGTCATTGAAACGGGGCGCGCGTCGACCCAGACCACTCCGACTGCCCCCCTTCCGGCAACCGCCGCCGGTACCAAACCGCTGCTGCCCGCGGCACTGACCGTCGACAAAGGTGGTGCGCTCCAAATCGGGACCGAATCGTTCACCGTGGACGCCATCATTGCCCTGGGTGGCGAGCAGGCGACCCGTCTCGCTCGCATCGGCACCTGCCCCGAACGCTGGATCCTCGCCAATGCCAGATTCGCCGCCGATGTCCGACGTCTGCCGTTCGATGTCGAAGGCACCAATGCCATCGTCGACGGCCAGACTCTCTCGTCCCACGGCACCGGATCGGCTCCAATTGAACGATGCGATCTCACCGTCGATGACACCGGCAAACTCGCCACCTGGCAGGTCTACGGCGGCGACTCGGTCAATGGGCCACTGGCATTCATCCTGACCCTTCCTTCGGAAACGCTGTCGCTCGTCGGATCGGGCCTCGCCCACGATCAGGTCCAGTTCGCCGCACCAGCACCGCCCGCGCCCCGGCCAGATGCACCACCACCGCCAGCAACTTCGACCGAACCATCGGCATAGAATCCATCGACGTACCCGGAAAGGAACAACACCTTGGCTATTCTTGACCTGATTCAATATCCCAATCCAATGCCGGATGAAATCGTCCATCGCATCCCGGAGCAGGGCGCGGGCGAGTTCCGGCTCGGCTCCCAGCTTGTCGTGCGCGAAGCCCAGCAGGCCGTGTTCGTGCGCGATGGCAAGGCCCTCGACCTGTTCGGTCCGGGCCGGCACACGATCTCGACCAACAACATCCCGCTGCTCGGCGGCCTGATCGGACTGCCGTTCGGTGGCGATTCACCATTCACCGCCGAGGTCTATTTCGTGCAAATGCGCGATTTCATCGATCTCAAATGGGGTACGCCGCAGCCAGTCGCCTATCGCGACAAGGACTTCGGCATGATCCGCCTGCGCGCCCACGGCACATACGCCGTCCGCGTCGACGATCCGCAAATGTTCGTCAACACGATTGTCGGTACGCGGGGCGGTTACTCCGTCAACGATCTCGACAACTATCTGAAGACCATCATCATCAACCAGTTCAACGATTTGCTCGGCAATGCCAATACATCGCTCCTCGATATCCAGGGCATGACACTCGAACTGGCCCAGACAGCGCAGAATGCCCTTGGCGCCAACTTCCAGCAACTGGGTCTTCGCCTGGTCGGCTTCCAGATCGGCGCGATCGTTCCACCGGACGAAGTCGCCGCCAAGATCGACGAGCGCAGCGGCATGGGTGCGATTGGCGATATGTCCGCATATACGCAGTACCAGGCTGCCCAGGCCATGCGCGATGCCGCCCAGAACGAAGGCGGCGGCGGTGCGGCCACCGGAGTTGGATTTGGCGCCGGTATGGCCATGGGTCAGGCGATGGCCAACGCCATACAGGGCGCGAACAACCAGACCCAACAACAACCGGCCGGCACCACACAGCCGACCGCGCCCGCAGCGAGTCCGGCTGCCAGTCCAGCCGGTGCAAAGTTCTGTGCCCAATGCGGAAATCCACTGCCAGAGGGCGCAAAGTTCTGCCCCAACTGCGGAACACCGATCGCATCAGCTTGAGATCGGATGCCCGAATTCTGTTAACGCAGCATTGACGTTCGGACACTTCCCATTCGATACTACGGGGTGGCAGAAACCGCCAGGTCCCCCCGCGACGTGTGGGCGGCCAGATGACTCAGGAGACAATGGATAGTGGCAGCAGGCTCTAACGGCACCAATGGTCACGCGACCAACGGCACGAACGGTCACTCTAAGCGGAGCGACGGCAAGGTCCGCGTCGCCATCATCGGCGTCGGCAACTGCGCGTCCTCGCTCGTGCAGGGCGTTGAGTATTACAAGAATGCCCCGGACGATGAGTTCGTCCCCGGATTGATGCACGTCAATCTGGGTGGCTACCACGTCCGCGATATTGAGTTCACCGCCGCCTTCGATATCGACATCGAAAAGGTCGGCAAGGATCTGTCCGAAGCCATCTGGGCCGGCCAGAACAACACGATCAAGTTCACTGATGTCCCGAATCTCGGCGTTCCGGTGCACCGCGGCATGACCCACGACGGTCTTGGCAAGTACCTCAGCCAGGTCATCACCAAGGCACCCGGCCCCACCGCAGATGTTGCCAAGATCCTCAAGGACACCGAGACCGACGTCGTCGTTTCCTACCTCCCGGTCGGCTCCGAGATGGCCACCAAGTGGTATGTCGAGCAGGTGCTCGAGGCCGGCTGCGGTTTCGTCAACTGCATCCCGGTCTTCATCGCCAGCCAGGACTACTGGGCAAACCGCTTCAAGGAGCGGGGCGTGCCCATCATCGGCGACGACATCAAGAGCCAGGTCGGCGCGACCATCACGCACCGCGTCCTCACCCGCCTCTTCTCCGATCGCGGCGTCCGCATCGATCGCACCTACCAGCTGAACTTCGGTGGCAACACCGACTTCCTCAACATGCTGGAGCGCGAGCGACTGGATTCCAAAAAGATCTCCAAGACCCAGGCCGTCACCTCGCAGCTGGACTACGGCGTCGAGGCCAAGAATGTGCACGTCGGTCCGTCCGACTATGTGCCCTGGCTCGAGGACCGCAAGTGGTGCCACATCCGCATGGAAGGCACGACCTTCGGCGATGTGCCCCTGAATGTTGAGCTCAAGCTTGAAGTCTGGGACAGCCCGAACTCGGCTGGTGTCGTCATCGACGCCGTCCGCTGCGCCAAGCTGGCCATGAACAACGGTATCGGCGGTCAGTTGCTGGCCCCGAGCTCCTACTTCATGAAGAGCCCGCCGGTCCAGTATCACGACGATGATGCCCGCAACAAGGTTGAGGAATTCATCAAGAAGAACGCCAAGGGCAAGAAGGCCGTTGCCAAGGAAGCGACTCCGGCCGAGGCATAGCCCCGGGTTCCACAATCTGAACTCTCGCGGGACGGTTTTCGAACCGTCCCGTTTCGTGTTTTGGGGCGTCCGTACGCAGGTATTTTGGTGGTTCAGGCCACCATAATCTGGTAAACTTTATCCGCACGGAGCGTAGGCGCTCGTACGTAAGGAATCCCCTAAATTGGATGAAAATCTCGGGTCAGTTCAACTGGCCAGCATAGAAACCGAGATGCGCGTCAGCTATCTCGATTACGCCATGAGCGTCATCGTCCAGCGTGCGCTCCCGGACGCGCGGGACGGCATGAAACCAGTCCAGCGCCGCATCCTCTATGCGATGTCCGAACTGGGCATGCGCAGCACGACGCGGTACCGCAAAAGCGCCGGTGTGGTCGGTGAAGTCCTCAAGAACTACCACCCGCACAGTGATGCCGCGGTCTACGACACCCTCGTGCGCATGGCGCAGGATTTCAACCTCCGCTACCCACTTATCGACCCACAGGGCAACTTCGGTTCGGTCGATGGTGATCCACCCGCGTCGATGCGGTACACCGAGTCCCGGCTGTCCGCCATCGCCGATGAGATGCTGGCCGATATCGATAAGGACACGGTCGATTTCAAGCCGAACTACGATGCCAGCGTTAACGAACCAACCGTTCTGCCGGCAGCGCTCCCGAACCTGCTCGTCAACGGCGCAGTCGGTATCGCGGTCGGCATGGCCACGAACATCCCACCGCACAATCTCAAAGAGATCTGCGACGCGATCACCTATCTGATCGAAATCCCCGAGTGCGCCATCGAAGAACTGATGGACATCGTGCAGGGGCCGGACTTCCCAACTGGAGGCACCATCCTCGGACGGGAAGGCATCCGTGCCGCCTACTCCACTGGACGCGGCCGCGTCGTCATTCGGGCCAAGGCGTTCGTCGAAGAGTCGGCCCGTGGCAATCGGTTCCAGATCGTCGTCACAGAGCTGCCGTATCAGGTCAACAAGGCCAACCTGCTCGAGCGTATCGCCGAGATGGTCAAAGACGGCAAGATCGACGGAATCAGCGACCTGCGGGACGAATCTGACCGAACCGGCATGCGCATGATCGTCGAACTGAAGCGCGATGCCCAGCCAATGAAGGTACTGAATAACCTGTTCAAGCACACGGCGCTTCAGCAATCGTTCAGCATCAACATGCTTGCGCTCGTTGAGGACGGCACCTCACCGCGTGTTCTGACCCTCAAGCGCGCGCTCCAGGAATATGTTTCGCATCGCCAGGTTGTCCTCACCCGCCGCACCGAGTACTTGCTCGAGCGCGCGCGTCGCCGTGCCCATATCCTCGAAGGTCTGGTCAAAGCGCTCGACATCATCGATCAAATCATCGCGACCATTCGTGCCTCGACCTCGACCGAAGTTGCACGCAACAACCTCATGTCGCAGTTCGAATTCTCCGAGTTGCAGGCGCAGGCCATCCTCGATATGCGCCTTGCCCGCCTCGCCGCTCTCGAGCGCGAGCGACTGGAAAACGAACTCCGCGAAGTTCTGGCCGAAATCGAATACCTCGAAGGCCTCCTCGCTGATGGCGCCAAGATCCTCGGGCTGATCAAGGACGACATGACCCGGCTCAAGGAGTCGTATGGTGATGAGCGCCTGACCCGCATCCAGGATGTCACCGGAGACCTCTCCGATGAAGACCTGATCCCGGATGTCCAGGTCTTTGTGACATTGACCAAACGTGGATACATCAAGCGCACGGTGGCCGATGCCTATCGCACGCAACATCGCGGCGGCAAGGGCGTTACTGGTCTGACCATGCGCGACGAGGATGACATCCAGCTCCTGATCAATGGCCGCACGCACGATGCCCTGCTGGTCTTCACCAACACCGGTCGCGTCTTCATGATCAAGATCCATGAAATCCCGGATTCCGGACGCACCGCCAAAGGACTGCCAATCGTCAACCTGATCGGCATGCAGCCAAATGAATCGGTTGCCACCTTGCTACCGATCCGCGAGTTCAGCGAGTCGAACTTCCTGTTCTTTACCACCCGGCTCGGCCAGGTCAAGCGGACGTCGCTTGATCAGTTCCGCTCAATCAACTCGGCGGGCAAAATCGCGATCGGGTTGGATGCCAATGACGAACTCGTCTGGGTCCGACAAACCACCGGAAACAACGACATCGTGCTTGTTACCCAGAAGGGCAAGGCGATTCGGTTCGATGTCAATGATGTCCGCCCCATGGGTCGCCCGGCTGCTGGTGTGCGCGGCATCCGCCTGATCGGTGATGACGTCGTCATCGCATCCGATGTCGCGACCGATGCCGACGATCTGCTGGTAATCGGGGCCAAGGGCCTCGGCAAGCGCACACCGCTCAACCAGTACCGCGATATCAAACGCGGCGGCCAGGGCGTGACCGCTATGAAACTGACCGATCGCACGGGTGATATCGTCGGTGCGGCTATCGTCAAGGGGGACGAGACGGTCGTTCTCCTGAGCACCGCCGGCCAGATGATCCGCATTCCATGCTCGCAGATCAATCAGAGCGGACGCGCAACCCAGGGCGTGACCTTGATGCGCATGTCAAATGCCGGCGAGCAGGTAGCCTCGATCACCGTCGCTCCGCAAATCGATGACAGCGGCGCGGTTGAGGACGGTCAGGAACTCTCCTAGCCGATTCAACAAGCAGTCCAGGAGCACCGCCGGTTGCGGTGCTCCTTTTTGATCGTCGGAATCAGATGTAGGCGCGTCGCTGTCGCCGACGGGCAGGTTTCGTCCGCATCGTTCGCCGTGCCTGCAACATCGCGTCGCCAACCGGCACCATCACGATCGTGATCACCGCCACCAGGAGCATCAGCACGTAGATCGCACTCACGATCGATCCGCTGGTTTCTGTCACCCACGGACCTCGCCCGGAAACCCAGAGGCGGACCAGTTCGACGGCAAATGCCCCGGCGCCTGCCAAAAGTTGAGGCCATCCAGGGAAGAGCCAGGCAATGGCCGTGGCGAGCGCACTGAGCAACGTGACTTCCGAAAGCGTAACTAGCGCTGATTGCTGATCGATCGTTCCGTGAGCACCCATCATTGCCGGAATCGCGAGCGTTGCCGGCATCAGGAGTGGTGATGCCTGCTCCGGTTTGCCCTGACAGGTCCAGGCTACCCACAACCCAAAGGTGCCATACAGGGTCAGGAGCAATATCGTCGCCAAAATTGACGGCGACGCCGAACCGAGCTCGAGCGAAACAAATGGCTCATGCACCAGCGACATCTGCAGCGCCAGCATGGGGAGCATGACCGACGTCAGAAACCCAACCGCAACCCAGGTCGGCGTCCACGGTCGCAAACTTGTTTGCTGGATGAAAGCGATCGCCCCAACCTGAAAGATCAGGACAAGCACGATTCCGGCCGGAATATCTCCCGTGCCACTCAACTGGGGAATGGTGGACATGAGAAGTGCGACGATCGACGTCGCCCCGGGTGCAATCGCCATGCCCAGCAGGAATCCATCGCGTGAGGGAGTGGCCCGTCGCGCGGATCGCGTCTGGGCGACCTGCCGATTTGAGCGCTGTTCAGGTGTCTCGAAATCTTCCGGAGTAACCCGGGGATGCGCCCAGCGGGGGACATCGAGTTGTTCATCGATCACATTCGGTGAGGGCTGATTTGTGCCCCGCCGGCGACGACGATCCCCCTGACGATCGGTCATGGGCGCGTGAGGAGCCCATCAATGGGGACTGCTGTTCCCTTGCGATTGCGATACGACAGCACCGTATCAATCCCGCACAGCTTCAGCATGTTGTAGGTCGTCTCAAGTCCTGCACCAACTGTCTGGGCGGCATGCGAATCGGTGCCAGTCGTAATCTTGGTGCCACCTGCTTCGGTGTACCACTCGACGATCACCGGACCCGGCATCGATGTCTTCGGACGCTGCCGAATACCCGACGTATTGATCTCGAACGCCTGATTCTGCTCGACAAAAATACGGAACAACTCCTGCAGGCGGTCCTTGTACCGGGCCGGATCGTAGTTCTGGTGCGTCTTCGGCATGTACCGCTTCGGGATATCGAGGTGGCCAATCGTATCGAACCAGCCTGTCTCAACCGCACGCTGAATCTGGGCAAAGTAGTCCGCAAAGACCTCGTCATTGGTCTTGCCTTCGAAGTATTCGGGGAAAATAATCTGGCCGCCATTGCCGTAATGCACGGATCCGATAATGAAGTCGTATTTGTCGGCCCAGGTTGTGATCCATTTTTCGACGACCGGGCGGGTGTCATCGTGGTAATCGACCTCCGCCCCCGCGAGGATCGTTAGCTTGTCGCCGAACTGGGACCGCACACGCTCGATCGACTCGAAATAGACCTCTGGCTTGTAGAAGCCGTAGCCCTCATCCGCGGGCTGGTGATCAACATGATCGGTGAATGCGATCTCGGTCACGCCGTTCTCGATCGCTGCCTGGCACGATGCCTCGATCGGAGTTACGCAATCGACCGAGCAGGTAGTGTGGACGTGGTAGTCGAACAACGGATTCCCCATGACTGAGAGCGGACCGATCTGCGCGGATACTATACCGAAGGCTACTCATTCCACGGAGGTTGGACTTGGCGCGCGTTGGACTCCTGGGCGGAACATTTGACCCCGTGCATGTCGGTCACCTGATCATGGCTGAGGCGACGCGGAATGCCCTCGACCTGGATTGGATCGAGTTCATCCCGGCCCGCATCCCCCCGCATAAGGCGGACGAGCCAGTCACCAACACGGAACACCGGGTAGGCATGCTTCAGTCCGCGATTGATGGCAACGATGCATTCCGCCTGAACGCCGTGGAACTTGATCGACCCGGTCCTTCGTTCACTGTCGATACGTTGAACGAACTGACCGTAACGCGGCCCGACGACGCATTTCACTTCATCATCGGTTCTGATTCACTCAACGATCTTCCCAAGTGGCGGGAACCGGCCAGGATCGTCGCACTGGTCGAGTTGGCTGTCATCATTCGGCCCGGCAATGAGCCGGCACTGACCGATCTGGATGCGGCCATTCCCGGTATTGCCGGCAGGATCGCCATGGTCGATGCTCCGCTGCTGGACATCTCATCAACGCGCTTGCGTGCACAAATCCAGGCCAATCGCTCAGTCCGGTATCAAACTCCGGATGCGGTGATTGCGTATATTGAGCGGGAACGGGTCTACCGTTTCTGAACTGCACGGAAGAAATCAGGCCCGGAGTACCAATCGGCAGGTTTGACCGCCGGTTAATTCGCGGCCTATACTGCGGCGCGCTTGACCATCCCGTCACGGTCTTGACTCGATACCGCCATTCCGCATTCCCGATCGGATGCGACGGGGGACACCAGAGGTGGCAGCGTGACTTCGCGCCAGAAACTAAACCTTGTACTGATCGCGATCATTGCCATTGGGGCAATCTGGATGGCGTTGCCTGAGCGCTACGCCGATATTGCCGGCATCAAGGAAAGCGTCAAGATTAATCAGGGCCTCGATCTCCAGGGCGGCGTCCAGCTGCTCCTTGAGGCAGATCCCCCCGAAGGCGTCACCATCGACTCCGATGCCATGGAAGGCGTCCGCGACACGATTGAGAAACGCGTCAACGGCCTGGGTGTGAGCGAGCCAGTCGTCCAGACCCGCGGCAACAACCAGATCGTGGTCGAGCTGGCCGGCGCGACCGACCCCGAAGAAGCAACGCGCATCGTCCAGAAGACTGCCCTCCTCGAGATCATCGACACCAACGGCCAATACCTTCCGGCTGGGACCATCGTCAACACCACGCTCGGTACCGCCGATTCGATCAATGCCGATACCTCGCCGACCACAGAAGCCTCACCCGCCGGATCGCCGGTAGGTTCCCCCGAAGCATCACCCGTCGGTTCCCCAATCGGTTCCCCCGTCGCCTCACCAGCCGCTACGCCGGAAGCAACTGCCACGCCGCTCGGCGACGTTTACACCACCATCGTCTCTGGTGCCGACCTTAAAGACGCTTTCGTCACGACTGGTGCAGATGGTGTCAGCGTTGCGGTCGCTTTTGAGCTCAAAGGTGACGGAGCGAACAAGTTCTACGACTTCACCAATGCCAATATCGGCCAGCCAATGGCGATCGTGGTCGACAAGGTTGTCATTTCCTCGCCCCAGATCAACGCCGCGATCTCGAACAATGGCCAGATCACCGGAGTTTCTGCGCAGGAAGCACGTGATCTCGTCATCCAGCTCAAGGCCGGGGCGCTCAATGTTCCGCTCAAGGTCGTCCAGAGCCGCACCGTCGGCCCGACCCTTGGCAAGGACTCGATCGACCGCTCGCTGATCGCCGGTATCATCGGCCTCGGCATCGTCGCCCTCTTCATGATCATCTACTACCGGCTGCCTGGCGTGATGTCAGTCATCGGTCTTCTGATCTACACCGCGATCTCGTTCTCGCTCTTCAAGATCCTGAACGTCACCCTGACGCTTGCCGGAATCGCGGGATTCATCCTTTCGATCGGTATGGCCGTCGATGCCAATGTGCTCATCTTCGCCAGACTCAAGGACGAATTGCGCTCAGGTCGTTCCCTCAGTCACGGGATCGAGGCGGGCTTCGATCATGCCTGGCCATCGATCCGCGACTCGAACATCTCGTCGATGATCACCTGCGTGATTCTGTTCTGGTTCGGTCGTTACACGGGCGCCAGCATCATCACCGGTTTTGCACTGACACTGTTCATCGGTGTTGCGGTCTCGATGTTCACCGCCATCACGGTCACCCGCTCGCTCCTTCGCCTGATGCTCTCCATGGGCGTCGGCAACAATCGGAAATTCTTCGGCGCGGTGGGAGATCCCACCCCCACCAGTGCCAGCGCGGCGGACTAGAGGACCAATCATCATGGAGCATCTCGCCAGTCGCCGTAAAACCTGGTACCTGATCTCGCTCGCGATCATCATCCCGGGCCTGCTTTCCCTGATCTTCACCGGCATGAATCGCGGTATCGAGTTCACGGGTGGCACGCTCTGGGAACTCGAGTTCCAGCAGGATGTCTCCAGCGAGCAGGTGACCGATGTGCTCACCGCTCACGGTGTGGACGGTGCCAAGGTCCAGATTGCCGCCAACAGCGACGGTGTCGCCAACCGCGTTGCCGTCATCCGCATGAAGGAACTGCAGCAGGGCAGCGAGCAGAAGACCGAGCTCGAAACAGCGCTGAACGATGAGGTCGGTCCGTTCATCCAGTTGCAGCTTTCCTCTGTCGGATCGAGCGTCAGCCGCGATCTGACCCGGCGTGCGGTCTTTGCCGTTCTGCTCGCGTCCATCGGCATCCTCGGCTATATCGCCTACGCCTTCCGCAATACCCAGAATCCTGTCCTGTACGGCTCATGCGCGCTCGCAGCGATGCTTCACGACGTGCTTGTCGTGCTGGGCATCTTCTCGATCATGGGCTGGCTCTTCGGGACCGAGATCGACTCCCTCTTCGTCACAGCCATCCTGACCATCATCGGTTTCTCGGTTCACGACACAATCGTTGTGTTCGACCGCATCCGCGAGAATCTGGCCAAGCGGGCAGCGCCGACTTTTGAAGGCATCGTTGATTACAGCCTCGCCCAGACGGTCGTTCGGTCGCTGAACACCTCCATCACGGTCGTGTTCACATTGCTCGCGCTCTATCTCTTCGGTGGCGAATCGACTCAGGAGTTCGTGCTCGCACTGCTGATCGGCGTGATCTCCGGCACCTTCTCTTCGATCTTCAATGCCTCCCAGTTGCTGGTTTCGTGGGAAACCGGCGAAATCCAGGGGCTCTGGCACCGAATCACCAGCTTCGGTCGCAACAAGGAAGCGGTTGCCGGGGCCAAGTAGCCCGGTACTCCCGTCTCGACAAACATCTGATAAACTTTGCAATCGCGCGAGCAGGGCTTTGCGTCCTGTTGTGCGCGATTTTTGTGCGTTCCAGCGAACAACCGCATTGAGCCGGGGCACCTGTCCCTCGCTCAAGGTGCGCCCGGAACGTCGAGTCAATGTGATCCGGTCCGTCTCTTGTACCGGTCGCCCATTGCAGTAGCTCTTTTGAGGAGGGGCAGTTGGACGAGCAAGCGCTCTATATGGTGCCGGTAATCGTCTTCGGCATTGCCGCGATCCTGTACGCCGCCTGGTTGGCGAAGGACGTGATGGGCCGGGATCAGGGCACACCGGAAATGCAAAAGGTTTCCGGAGCCATCTTCCAGGGCGCCAAGGCCTATCTCAGTCGGCAGTACAACACCATCGGCAAGTTGGCCGTCGTTGTTGCCATTGTGATGGGTGTCCTGGTCGCGATCTTTGAGAATGACCACCAGATGGAACGCGGCATCATCACCGCCGTTGCCTTCCTGGTCGGCGCCGCCCTCTCAGGTATCTCTGGCTACATCGGCATGTACGTCGCAGTCCGCTCCAACATTCGGACCGCCGCTGCCGCCCGCACGGGTATGGGCGAGGCGCTCGTCGTTGCTCTCCGTGGTGGAGCCGTCTCGGGCTTCCTTGTGGTTGCCCTCGGCCTTCTGGGTATCAGCGCCACGTTCTGGACCGTTAACATCTTCGCCGAAGGTAGTGGACCGTCTATCGCCGAAACACCGTTCTGGATCGTCGGATTCGCATTCGGCGCCAGCTTCGTTGCCCTCTTCGCCCAGCTCGGTGGTGGTATCTACACCAAGGCCGCCGATGTTGGCGCTGACCTCGTCGGCAAGGTTGAGGCCGGTATCCCGGAAGATGACCCACGCAACCCTGCCGTCATCGCCGACCTGGTCGGTGACAACGTCGGTGACTGCGCCGGCCGCGGAGCCGACCTGTTCGAGTCTTCTGCCGCCGAAATGATCGGCGCCATGATTCTCGGCGTAGCCCTCTTCAAGGCATCTGGCGGCCAGACCGGCACCAGCGATGTCGCCTGGATCTTCTTCCCGCTCGTTCTCGCCGCATTCGGCGCCATCTGCTCGATGGTCGGCGTTTCGGTCGTCCGCCCCACAGGCTTCCTCTCGAACCCGATGGGCGAGCTCAACAAGGGCTTCTTCGTCACGGTCATCCTCGCCGCTGTCGCCATGTTTGGCATCTGCTTCTGGATGCTTCCGTACGGCGCCTTTGAGTTCGCGATCTGCGGTCTGATCGGCCTGATCACCTCGATTGCGTTCCTCCTCATTACGCAGTACTACACCGGCACGGGCTACCGCCCGGTCTCCGAAATCGCCGAGGCCTCGAAGCAGGGTTCCGCGACCAACATCATCTCCGGCATCGCCGTCGGCATGGAGACCACCGCGCTCCCGGCCCTGACCATCGGCGCCGCGCTGCTCTCGTCCTACTACATCGGCAAGTCGGTCGACTTCGCCAACGATGTCACGTTCCTGATCTTCAACTCCGGCGGCATCTACGGAACGGCTGTCGCGACCATGGGCATGCTCATGACCGCCGCCTACATCCTCGCCATGGACTGCTTCGGTCCGATCACCGATAACGCCGGCGGCATCGTCGAGATGAGCAACCAGCCGGAATCGGTCCGCGATGTCACCGATGCACTCGATTCGGTCGGCAACACGACCAAGGCGCTGACCAAGGGCTACGCTGTCGGCACCGCCGGTCTGGCCGCATTCCTGCTCTTCTCCGCCTACCTTGACGAAGTTCGCCGCTTCATTCCGGATTCGGAACTGGGTGGAGTCATCCGCGAAGAGTTCGCCCGCACCATCAACATGGCCGATCCCAAGGTCTTCGTCGGTGGCCTGATCGGCGCCGCGCTGACCTTCGTCTTCGCCTCATTCGCGATCCGCGCCGTCGGCCGGGCAGCGCAGGGCATGATCGATGAAGTCCGCCGCCAATTCAAAGCCGATCCGGGCATCATGGCTGGCACGTCGGAGCCGGACTACGGCCGCTGCGTCGATATCTCGGTCCAGAGCGCCCTTCGCGAAATGATCCTGCCGGGTGCGCTCGCCGTCTGTGTGCCGATCGCCGTCGGCCTCATCCTCCGCTGGGAAGCTGCCGCTGGCATGCTCATGGTCGGCACCATCGCCGGTCTGCTCCTCGCCGTCATGCTGAACAACGGTGGTGGCGCCTGGGACAATGCCAAGAAGTACATCGAATCGGGCGGCCTCAAGGACGACAACGGCAATGTGCTCGGTAAGGGCAGTGATGCCCACGCCGCCGCCGTCGTTGGTGACACCGTCGGTGATCCGTGGAAGGACACCGCTGGCCCGTCGCTGCACGTCTTGATCAAGCTCCTCGCGACCATCACCCTGGTGCTGGCTCCGCTCTTCATCTAGGACATTGATCCCCACGGATCGCATGACACAGACCGGGCCGACTTGTTACAGTCAGCCCGGTTTGTATTTGTATCGAGTACGGTGAACATGTCTGAGCAAAAACACATCGGAATCGTTGGCGGCGGATATGCCGGTCTCACTGCGGCCCTGCGCCTCGCCCAGGCAGGCCACAAGGTGACCCTGTGGGAGCGCGCCCCGCATTTCGGTGGCCAGGCCATCGCCTTCCCGGTTCCGGGTAACCACCTCGAATACTTCTACCACCACCTCTTCCAAAGCGACCGCGAGATCACCGCCCTGATCAACGAGCTCGGCATCGGCGACAAGCTGATGTGGCTCCCGTCGAATGTCGGCTACTTCGCCGATGGCAAGATCTATCCGCTCAACGGCGCCAAGGACCTTCTCAAGCTCGGCATCATCCCGTTCCACGATCGCATTCGCCTCGGCCTCGTCACCGCCTACCTGCAGAAGGTCAAGAAGTGGGAGAAGTTCGAGAAGGTCACTGCCGAAGATTGGCTGACCAAATACCTCGGCAAGAACGCCTACAAGAAGACCCTCGGCGCCCAGCTTGATGCCAAATTCGGCAAATACCAGCACGATGTCGCCATGGTTTGGTTCTGGGGCAAGATCTGGCTCCGCACAACCTCACGCAAGTCACCGCTCGATCAGGAAAAGCTCGGCTATATCAAGGGCAGCTTCAATGTCGTCACCGATGCCATCGTCGAAGGTGCCCGCAAGGCGGGAGCCGAACTGCAAAGTGGTGCGGCCCTAACCGGTCTCCAGCCGAACGCCGATAACACCTGGCAAGTCCGCTTCGAAGATGGCGAACCGGTCAATGTCGATGCCGTCATCGTCACCACGCCCTCCCCGATCATGCTCAAACTCGCGCCGATGCTGCCCGAGGCCTACAAGCAGAAACTCTCCGGCCTGACGTACGAGGCCGCGGCCGTCGCCCTCCTCCAGCTAGATCGCAAACTGAGCGACATCTACTGGCTGAACATCGCCGATCCCGACATGCCCTTCACCGGTGTCATCGAGCACACCAACTTCATGCCGGTCTCAGACTATGACGGCAAGCATTATGTCTATCTCAGTAAATACATGGAACCGGATCACCCCTACTTCACCATGCCCGAAGAGCAACTGATCCAGGAATATGTCCCTTTCCTGAAACGGATCAATCCGAACTTCGATGCCTCCTGGATCAAACAATCGTGGGTCTTCCGCGAGCGCGCCGCCCAACCGATCGTCACGCTCAACTACCGCGACAAGCTGCCCGATCACCGGACTCCTCTGACCAACCTCTACCTGGCCAACACCAGTCAGATCTATCCCGAGGACCGCGGCACCAACTACAGCGTCCGCCTCGGCAATCAGATCGCCGATCTGGTCGACGGAGATCTCCGCTAGGTCCGCTCCCAGGTCGACGCATTGCCCTCCACGGTGTGCGTCAGATCGCCTGTGCGCGTGAGGTGGGTCAAATAGGCCTGGATGGTCGGCTGCAGCAGGTAAAAGCCCGGAGCGTCCGTTACATTGGCGCCACGGGCGTTCAGGACTGCCGTCATGATCTCGCTCGTCGTGCGCGGTTCGCTGCAAAAGCCAATCACTGCCTCGGCTGTCTCAAGAACAATCCGCTTGTTCAGCGCCTGCAGATCCCCAATCGACTCCAGAATCGGACCATGCCCCGGCACAACCACGGTCGCGTCAACGGTCATCGATCGATCCAGCGCATCCAGATGATCGGTCACTGAGTAGAGGTAGGGGATGCGGTACTTCTCCAGTATCGTCTCCGGCAGGACGACATCAGCCGCGAAGAACACACCTTCGACCAGCAGCCCCATCTGATTGCCTGAGTGTCCAGCGAGCGAAATCGCCTCACCGTCGAATCGCTCCAGCGCAACCGGCCCCTCACCATAAATCTGGTCAACCGGACTCGCATCGGCCAGCATGAAGGATGTCCGCATCGAATCGATCGGATCGGCCCCGCCGTACAGGAACGCCGGCTGGAGAATGGGATAGCGCAAAATCGCCTCGTCCATCTCCGGAGCCCACACCTTTGCGCCGGTCCGCTTGACCACAGTCGCATTGCCCCCGAAATGATCGGCGTGGCCGTGGGTCGTCACGATCGCCACCACGTCGGAGTCGAGCACGTCGTGGGCCGCCTTGATCGCCTTCTTTGCGCTGGAATCGTTCAGCCCGGTATCGACAAGTGCAACCGACCGGTCGTCCAGCCGCACGACGCCGATATTCACTCCGCCCGGCAAGACAAAGACCCGATCAGTCAGTTTGGTAAGCACGCACATCCCTCCCTACGGCTGACACTATACTTGCCACTCGGGAACAATCGATCCAGTCAGGAGGCAGGCTACCCGTGGCGCCGCGACACATTGTTGAAGTGGGTCAATTTGACCGGGCTTTCGTCGAATCGCTCTTCACTTCGGCAGACGCCATGCGGGAGCTTTCCCGACCATCCGACAAACAGGCCGGCCATATTCTCGCCACTATCTTCTACGAACCCTCCACGCGCACCCGCCTCAGCTTCGAATCGGCCATGCTTCGTCTTGGTGGCGCCGTGATCTCCACCGAAAATGCGCGTGAGTTCTCCTCGGCAATCAAGGGCGAGACGGTCGAAGACACGATCATGATGGCATCCGGCTATGCCGATGCGATCGTCATCCGGCACTACGAGGAAGGTGCCGCCAAACGCGCCGCAGCAGTCTCGCCAGTCCCAATCCTGAACGCCGGCGATGGCCCGGGTGAGCACCCAACCCAGGCGCTCCTCGATCTCTACACCATCCGCACCGAACTGGGCCGGGTCGATAACCTGCGTATCGCGCTTGTCGGCGATCTCCGCTATGGCCGCACAGCCCGATCGCTCGCGCTTCTTGCCCGTCAATTCGAAGGTATCGAGTTCGTCTTCGTCAGTCCGGATCAGGTCCGCATGCGCGATGACATCCGTGCCCAATTGACCGCCGCCGGTATCCGCTTCACCGACGAGCCGGATCTCGCCAAAGTCCTGCCCGACGTTGACGTCGTCTACCAGACCCGAATCCAGAAAGAACGGTTTGACTCGGAAGAGGCATACCTCGCGGTCAAGGGCACCTACATCCTCGATCAGGCGATGTACGACATCATGAATCCCGGCGCGATCGTCATGCATCCGCTGCCGCGCGTCGACGAAATCGCACCAGCAGTCGATGCCGATCCTCGCTCCGCCTACTTCCGCCAGGCACGCAATGGCGTCCTCGTGCGCATGGCGCTGCTCGATCTGGTGCTCGGCTCAGCCTAATTCTTCGACCAGAATTTGCCCCGCTTGCCCGATTCCGGCGAGATCGTCTCCGGGCCTTCGCGATGGCTGCGACGCGGCCGCATCCAGCGATTGTGCTCATCAATGCGCCGCCGAACGACACTTTGCGCCCCGATTGTCCCGATGATCAGGCCGATCACGATCAGGATCGAAACCACGCCGAAGACATCTGCCAACGCGGCCGCGAAGACGATCGGGACGAAGGCCAGCAGGTTCGAGATCGTGAAGAACGTGGCGTAGACGCGAGCGCGCACTTGCTCGGTCGATCGCTCCTGCAACATTGTCTGTGCCGGAATCAGCACGTAGGCGTTGCAGACACCCAGTCCGAACGCGAAGAATGCGGTCACCATCAGCACCAGATCGTGTGATGAATCCAGCAGGTTCGTCATCAACGCTGCGCCACCGACCATGCAGATGATCATCACACCAGCCAATGCCAGTGCCCAGTCGATGACATTGCCCCGCTCGTAGCTGCGGGTGGTTCGCCCAACGAACAGCACACCGACAAAGACGCCGGTTGCGGCCGGACCGACGATGAAGAGCAAGTCCTCCGAGCCGAGTCCGAGCACCGACGAGATGAATTCCGGCCCCAATGCGGCCAGCATCTGCAAGGTCATCGCGGCGATGCTGAGGTGCAGAATGGCCTTGATCAGGTACGGATCGCGCAGGATGAAAACCAGTCCTTCGCGGATATCGCCCCAGAGCTTTTCAAGCGCCTGGCCCTCACCCTCCGTGGCCACCTTTTCCCGGGTTCGGGTCGTTTTGGGCAACGAGAGAATCAGACCGGCGCAGGCGATAAAGAGCCCGAGCGTGATCGCAAAGACCGCATTCACGCCGAACAACTTGACCAGCACTGTGCCAAGCAGGGCGAATCCAATCAGTTGCGAGGCCGTGTTCGTCAGATTGAACATGGCATTGGCACTGATCAACTGCGATCTGGGAACAAGATCAGGGATCGTCGCACCTTCGGCAGGAGCGAACATCTGCCCGGCCGCACCAAAGATGAATGTGACGAGGTACGTGGTGATCAAAATCGTCTGCACATGCCACGACGGATTGATGATCAGGAACAGGATCATGCAGGCGGCCCGAATGAAATCGACCGACGCCATGACCCAGCGACGGTCGAAGCGATCGGCGATGACACCGGCAATTGGCCCGAAGATCACTGAGGGAATCGAGAAGGCCAGGATCTCGAGGCTGGTCAGCGTATTGGCCTGCCGGAGATCGTGATGCTCAATGATCTCGCGCACCCGCAGGAGAAGAGCGAAATTGACCATGTTATTCGCGGTTTGGGAGATCGCCTGCGCGGTCCAAAGACGAAGAAACGGAAAGTTCCGGAACAGCGACTTCGCCACCCCGGGTTCGGTGAGTTGGTAAACCTCGTCTTCGAACTCCGAATCGATCGGTTTGGCGACGTCACCGGGTACAACGACATCAATCGCCTGCTTGACGTCAGCGGTCATTGTTCATCCAGCCCCGGCGCCATATCGGGAGTCAATACGGTGATTGCGGTCGACGGATCGCCGCGCTCCACAAACTCGCGGAACCGGCGCTCGGTCTCAAGCCGGGCCAGCATGATGCGGCGTTGGCAGGTGGTGCATTGCAACCCGATATCAAGACCAAGTCGGGTGACGGTCCACGTGTAGCCCCCGCAGGCATGCGGCTTCTTCAGGCGGATGATATCCCCCACGTAGAACTGGATGGGCTGGTTCATCAACCGCTTCACGGCCGCGACCCCTGGTCCTGATGCTGGCTGGCTACATCAATCCGGGAATCTTCATGCCGCCGGTAAGCGCACCCATCTGCTCTTCCATCATTGCGCCCGCCTTGTTCATGGCATCGGTGATGGCTGCGTTGATCAGATCCTCGAGCATCTCGACATCGTCCGGATCGACCGCACTCGGATCGATCTTGATGTCCTTGAATTCCTTCTGACCGGTGACACGGGCCACAACGACACCGCCGCCGGCGGAGCCTTCGACAACCGTCTCACCAAGTTCGCGCTGAATCTTCTCGAGGCGCATCTGCATCTGCTGGATGGCCTTCATATTGATGCCCATAGGAGAGTTCCTTTGCTTGGTAGATGTGTACGTACGATTGGCCGCAGTATACGGCACCGGATTGGCGACAGACGTGCTCAGACCGGGATCTGACTCCCTTTTACTCCCGCAATTCTGGCCAGCAACTGGTCGGCCGCCGCCCGCGATTCAGGTGAGACTGGCTTCCCATCGATCATCTCGGCAATCTCGTCTCTCCGCTTGTCTCCAACCACATGATCAATCCGAGACTCGGTGCGGCCATCGGCCACGGCCTTGCGAATCATGTAGTGACTGTCGGCGAATGCTGCAATCTGGGCGAGGTGCGTTATGACGATGACCTGATGGCGGGTACTGAGCGACCAGAGTTTCTCCCCGACGGCCTGCCCCGAGCGCGCACCAACCCCGACATCGATCTCGTCAAACACCAGCGTCGGCGTTTCGTCTCCTTCAGCCAGCACCGACTTCAACGCCAACATCAACCGCGCGGTCTCGCCACCTGATGCGATCCGGGCGAGCGGCTTCTGCGTCTCGCCGGCATTCGGAGCGAACAACAACTCAATGCGCTCGGCCCCGGTCTCGATCGGCTCGTCCAATGGGTGAATACCGACCCGCACCTGCGCCGAACCCAGTCCGAGATCCGCGATGACATGGTCGATACGCTGTTCAAGCTGTCCGGCCGCTTCCGTTCGTCTGGAACTCAGTTCGGCAAGCAGCGGTTGCAGGGCATCCCGGCGTTCGGCCTCTTGCACGGCCAGCGAC
>JAPXRQ010000008.1:0-35622 GCA_033813515.1 Thermomicrobiales bacterium | reverse complement strand
CGCTCCTTGCTTGCAGTTAGTGGCTTTGGCATTTGCATTGCGTCTGGCCTGTTCTCGCCATCGATCACAGCTGTCGTTCAGCTTCCATGGTGATCAAACGCGGGAGATCCGCCAAATGTTATGGCCATCCTGCACAGGGATCTCGGATTGGGGAGCGAAACGTCCCGATCGGGCAGGAGGGTGGTACGGACCAGTCGGGAGGCGAGGACTGTACGGACGGGCTAGAGATCACAGGGACAGGTGACGTAGTGGCTAGCGATCTACCTAGTGCGATCGGGCTAGTGCTGGCACCATGAATTCAACGAGATATCGGCTTCGTTGGACGAATGGACCAATTCGGTGAACGGCATCAAATCCTGGCTCGCGACAATTCGACTGCATGCACCCTGGGCGGGTGATCATGGAGCACGCCACGCGAAATCGGGTTCCCGTTCGTCTTCCAGTGAGTCCGTTGGCGGTGGACAGCAAGCTGCCGGCCATGTGACGCGGCAGAATGGTTGGTTCACGGTACGGTAGTCAGTAGGCCGTAGTCCGTCGCCCGGGAGATCTTACGCGCCGAGGGTGGCCATGGCGGCGCCTACACCGGCACCGGGCTCGATCTTCACTCCGCAATCAAGCAGGGCACGTTCGAAGATCGCCAGTTGCTGCGCCAATGCGGCCGGTCTGGCCTGTTCGCCCATGTGGCTGAGCCGGATGAGTTGGCCGCCCAGTTCTCGGAAACCCGGAGATATCATAATCCCGTATTTGTCCCGCATTGTGCCGCGAATCTGGGCATCGGTTACGCCCTCGGGCATGGTGACTGCGGTGACGCACGCGGCCGCGATTTCCTTCCGCACCGGCCAGAGTTTCATGCCAAGTGCCTGGGTTCCCGTCCGGCAGGCGGCGGCGATGCGCTGATGACGATCGCAGAACGCCTCCATGCCCTCTTCCAGCGCCTGCGTGAGAACCGATTCCAGCGAATACATCTCGGAGACCGATGGCGTATAGGGAAAGGTGCGTTTCTCCAACCAGGTGGTCTTCCAGTCCAGGATCGAGAGGTAACTGGCGCGGAGTGGATTGGGAATGGATTCCATTGCGGCCCAGGCGGCAGGTGACACCGAAAGCATGGCCAGGCCGGGGGTACCGCTGAGGCACTTTTGCGGACCAGCGATGGCGATATCCATGCCCCAGTCCTCCGGGCTCAGCAGTTCGCTGCCCAGACCGGAGACGGTATCGACCATGGTGATGACACCGAATTCGCGGGCGATCTGGCCGATCGCCTTCATCGGATTGACCGTGCCCGAGGGCGTCTCCGAGTGGACGACTGAGAGGTACTTGATGCCCGGGTTGGCGTTGAGGGCCTTGCGGACGTCGTCCGGATCGATGGCGTCGTTGTAGGGGACGGCGAGTTCGATGGTTTCACCACCGTTCTTGCTGATGAAGTCCTCGAACCACTTGCCGAAGATACCGGAGACGAGATTGAGCACCTTGTCGCCCGGTCGGATCAGGCTGGCGGCGGCGGCCTCGATGCCGAGCATGGCCTCGCCCTGCATGATGACGACGTCGTACTCAGTCCGGAAGACCTGCTTGAGCATGGCCTCGGTCCGGGCGAAGAGTTCGATAAAGGCAGGGTCGTAGTGGTACATGACCGGGCGGCCGATATCGCGCAGGGTGCGGGCGCTGACCTGAACCGGTCCGGCGGCAAAGTTGAATTCTGGCCACGGGGTGCTCATCGGTATCCCAATTCCTCCAGTTTGCTGCGGACGCCCTCGGCATCCGGTATTGCCTCGACGGTCAGTTGCCCATCAGTGACGGACTGCTGAATCGGGGCCAGAGCCTGAACGGCATCACTGGGGACATTGTCGGGGAATTCGAGCAGACGGACACCGCCATTGTGCGCATCCATTGTGTATGTCTTTCCAAAGGTGCGCGATTCGATATCGACAATCATCTGGCGGTAGGTTGGGGCGAAGTCGTAAAGGACCGATGTCAGGAGGGCTTCGCCGCCGTACTCGTGTCGATCGCCTACGACATCGATGTACCAGGCGGCTGCGTCATCATGATCGTCGCGATAGTCACGGACGGCATCGAGCATGCGTTTGGCGGCGTTGCCCTCGGCCAGGCCGAAGACAATGTCGGCGCCATTGTCGAGTTGTTCCTGCGCGGCCTTTTTGGCGGCATCGTCGATATCGTCACCTTCGAGCACGATGTAGTTAAGGCGGGCGCTGCCATTGGATGCCTTCAGGCCCACGGCAAACCCGCCGATGATCATGTTCCAGAGCGGCTGATCCTCGGCGACGATAACCGCCACGGTGCCCGATTTGGTCACCCGTCCGGCGAGATAGCCGGCCAGATAGCCTCCCTCCTCGGGGTGGATTTCGATACTGGAAACCAGGTTTGGGATGACGGCCGAGGGGCTGTCGAAGAGCGTGACCGGAATCTGATTGTCCTGCGCGAACTGGCGGCAGGTGTCGGTGTATGCGGAGTTGTGGCAGACGATGAACTGGGCGCCATCGTCCTTCAGATCGGTGAGCTTGCCGGAGATATCGTCGGTGCCGGCGTCGTCCTGAACGCTGGTTTCGTAGGCGCGCTCCTGGCCGATCAGTTTCAGCCCATTGGTGCCCTGTTGATCCCAGCCCGGATCGTCGGCTTTGCCAGCCGTGACGATTCCGGCGCGGGTGAAGATCGAATCCTGCGCCGAGGCCGAGCCGATCGGAAGCAGCGTGAGGACGAGGAGACAAAACAGCAGGTTGAAACGGGGCATGCGTGGGACGTCCTTTCGCGACCATGGGGATGGTCACGGGTCAGTGTAGTCCCGGCGGTGGTAATGGGTCAGGCGATTGCGCGCTCGCGGAAGCCATCGATCGTGCGAATGAGCTCGCCGATTTCGAATGGCTTGGAGGCGAAGCGGATGGGTCCTCCGAATGGAAGGGGGCGGCGGCCGATCCGATCGTAGACGGCGGAGGTGAGGATCACCGGCAGTTCGCGGGTCATGGAATCGGCGCGCAGATCATCGAGCACTTCCCAGCCATTGCGGCCGGGCATCATGATGTCGAGCAGGACGATATCGGCCTGAATCTCGCGGATCTCATCAAGTGCGGTGTACGGCGAATTGATGATGTGCGGCTGATACCCCGCGTCCTCCAGGACATCGCGCAGCAACTCCGCGATTGCCATCTGATCCTCGACGATCGCGATGGTCAGTTCCGCCTCTGGTTGCTGCAATTCGACTGGAAGGGAAACAGGTGTCATGCCGCTGCTCCATGCTCGCGCAGGACGGACTCCTGCATCGTCTGGGCAAGCCAACCGGTGGCCGCCTCCTGTGTCATCTGATCGAAGACATCACTGAGATGCTCGGCGACCTCGTGCACGGCGTCGGTGCGGATACCGTCGACATGGCGCCAGATTGCGGTGCGGACTTCGCGATGCAGCATTTGCATTTCGGCAAGGACGGCATCGATCGGAAAGATGACAGCGCGGCTGGCACCGTGGCTTCGGGCCAACGAGGCGGCCTGCTCGAGTGGGGCGGTTTCGATCTCGTAGGGGGCAAGGGTCAGCGTGTGCAGGATCGCATCCAGCAACTCGGGGACATGCTGCTGAAGATCGTCCAGGGCCAGTTCGGGTTGGGCGCGGACGACTGGCAGGGTCGCCAGGCGCATCGACCAGTTGATCAGGATTCGCGAGCAGTCATCGGTGAGGGCGGCAGCCAACCGCGCGACTCCGGTGCCTTGCTGTTCAGTTGCGGGCGGCAAACCACCATGTTCGGGTAGCATCCTGGGACTCCAGATACTCCACGCGCGACGTGTTGTTGACTGTCACGTTTGGCAGATTGCGATCACCAGCCGATCGCGAACTGCCGGGCGCGTTCGTTCCCATCACTGTATGGCGGTTCAAATCGAGACGGACTTACCCGTCAGGCGGAGTGCGTATAGCCCGATCGTCCCCCCACCGATCTGGTTGGGCTGTACGGTCAGGTACCGATGGTTATCCGCAATTCGCGCGAATCGGCCGGGACATCAGACAGGTTTGGGAAGTTCTGCGAAACTTCGACGTAGGCCCAACGACCCGTGACCCCGACGACAGGAAAGTGCAACTGTGACTGCTGAACTGATTATCGAGAACGCCCATATCCGCACGCTGGATCCCGAGAAGCCTTTCGCGACGCACATCGCGATCACTGATGGGATGATCGCGGCGATCGGCGGAGCGGACGATGTCAAACCGCATCACGGCAGCCAGACCCGCCTGATAGATGGCAAGGATCTGCACATCACACCGGGCATCACTGACAGCCATTTCCATCCGTTCTGGGGCACGATCGCAACCCGGGGAGCCGATCTGACCAAAGCCAATACGCTGGATGAACTCCGCGCGATTCTGCGGGCCGAGCGGGACAAGGTCGGGCCGGATGCCTGGGTGATCGGCTGGGGCCTGACATTCGAGATGTTCCAGGAGACCGGTATTCGCGGCGATCTCTTTGCCGATGCAGTCGATGGTGGTCTGGCTTATCTCCGGTTTTTTGAAGGACACACGTCGGTCGCTTCGCCGGCGGCAATTGCCTTCTCCGATGTGACCGGTCGGGAGACATTCGGTGAGTACTCGGAAGTCGTGACGGACGAGCACGGCGTCCCGACCGGGGAGCTGCGCGAAGGCAAGGCGATGGAGCTGATTACCAGGCACATCCCGGAGCCGAGCGAAGAGACGATGTACGGCTGGTATCTCGAGGAGATGAAGAAGTGGAATGCACTCGGGATCACCGGGATGCACAACATGGACGGCACGCCCGAGACCTATCCCTTTCTGCGCAAGATGGAAGAGAAGGGCGATCTGACCGTGCGGATGATTGTTCCGCTCCACCAGCAGCCACACTTCGAGCTCGATTACATGCGGGAGCAACTGCAGTACCGGGATGAGAAGGGAACGCTTTTCCGTGGAGGCGTGGCGAAGTTCTTCAATGATGGTGTGATTGAATCGGGCACGGCCTGGTTGATCGATCCGGACACCAAGGGCATGAACACGGAGCCGTTCTGGCCAGATCCGAACAAGTACAAGGAAGCGGTCCGCATCTTTGCAGAAGCGGGTTTCCAGTGTGCGACGCATGCGGTGGGAGACATGGCGGTCCGCTGCGCGCTGGATGCCTACGAGGCGGCCGGTGTGGCCGACGGATTGCATCACCGCATCGAGCACATCGAGCAGTTGGATGATGCCGATGTTCCGCGATTCGCCAGGCTGAGTGTCGGCGCTTCGATGCAGCCGCTGCACATGAATGCGTTCGAGGAGGACGGCTCGGACGAGTGGAGCGTGCGAGTTGGCCCGGAACGGCGTAAGCGGGGCTTCCGGACGCGCGATCTGCTCAACTCGGGAGCGATTCTGGCGCTGGGATCGGACTGGATGGTCGCTCCCTATGATCCGCGGATCGGTATGGCCTGGGCGCGGCTGCGACGGCCGGGCGGTATGCCGGAGAAGGGCTATATCAATCGGGAGCAGGCCCTGACGCCAGAGGAAGTGCTGGCCGGGTACACAACCGAGGCGGCGCGCATTGTATCGGAAGAAGCGTTCAGTGGCATGCTCAAGGTTGGGTACCGCGGCGATCTGACGGCATTTGCGGCCGATCTGATTGAGACCGATGCCGATGCCCTGCTGGAGTTGCCCATTCTGCTGACCGTCGTGCATGGGCGCGTCGTCTTCGAGGCCTGATCCGCCGGTGGATACGAGTCTCGACATCGAGCAGCCTGGAGTTCTGAACACCTGGCTGCATGCGCATGATCTGATCCTTTCGAACGAGGAACCGGAGTGCACGGTCTTGCCGGGGGGCGTCTCCAATCGGACCGTGCTGGTCGATCGCTCACCGCAGACGTCGTGGGTGGTCAAGCAGGCGTTGGCCAAGTTGCGGGTCAAGGTTGACTGGTTCAGCAGCCCGGAGCGTATCCATCGCGAGGCAGATGGATTGCGCTGGCTGGTCGATATGGCGCCGGCTGGATCCATCACGCCGCTGGTGTTCGAAGACCACACCGATCACATCATCGGGATGGACGCCGTTCCGTTTCCGCATGAGAACTGGAAAACGATGCTGCTGCGAGGCGAGATTGAGCCAGGGCACATCGACCAATTCTCGGCAATCGGAGCGACGATCCATGCCAGGAGTGCGCAACGGATCGAGGAATTGCGGCCGATCTTTGGGGATCGCGGGTTCTTCCAATCGCTGCGGGTCGAGCCCTACTACGCCTACACCGCGACGCAGGTGCCCGAGGCGGCGGACTTCTACGCAGCTCTGATCGCGGATATGGCGGCGCGGCAGGAGACGCTGGTGCACGGCGATTTCAGTCCCAAGAACGTGCTGGTGCATGATGGTAGGTTGGTGCTGCTTGATCACGAGGTTTGTCATCTGGGCGATCCGGGGTTTGATCTCGGCTTTGCCATGACCCACCTGCTGAGCAAGGCGGCACACATGCCTGCGCACCGTGCTGCGTTTGAGTCTGGAACGCTCAGGTTCTGGGAGACCTACCGGACGACAGCCATGGAAGCGGGTGTCGGAGACTGGCATCTCAACCTGGAGCCACGGGCGGTGCGGCATACGCTGGGATGTTTGCTGGCCAGGGTCCGTGGGCGATCGCCACTGGAGTATCTGGATGAGCAGGAGCGTGATCGGCAGGCGACAGTAGTGACCAGGCTGATGGCAGCGCCACCGGAATCGGTCGAGGACCTCGTGTTCTTCTTCCTGATCGGCATCAAGAATGAGGAATCCCGTGGCTGAAATGAACGCAATCGCCAATGTGCGTGCAATCGAGATCCTCGATTCGCGTGGCCGACCGACGGTGCAGACGACGCTTCGACTGGCCAGCGGGGCGGCCGGGACGGTCTCGGTGCCTTCGGGCGCGTCGACCGGGGCGGCCGAGGCGCACGAGCTGCGTGATGGCGATGCCGGGAGATACGGCGGGCTGGGCTGTTTGCGGGCAGTGGCGCATGTGAACGGACCTCTCCGGGACATGCTCGTAACCCGCACGGTGACGTCTCAGGCAGATCTGGATGCCATGCTGAATCAGGCAGATGGCACAGCCGCCAAGTCCAATCTGGGCGCGAATGCGATCCTCTCGGTTTCGCTGGCGTGGGCACGGACACAATCGGTCGCGAAGGGCATTCCGCTCTATCAGCAGTTCGCCGACGAGATCGGACACGGCGCGCCGACGCATTTGCCGCGGCCGACGGTCAATCTGTTCAGCGGCGGGAAGCACGCGGGCGGGCAGATGGCGATCCAGGATGTGCTGATCACCCCGATTGGTACGGATGATGCGGCGGTTGCCATGGAGCAGCTGGTCGCGGTCTTCAATGCGGCCGCCCGATTGTGTCGCGAGACGTACGGGATGCGGTTGCTGGTGGCGGATGAGGGTGGCCTCGCCCCGGCGTTCCCGAGCATCGAGACTGCATTTGATGATGCCGTGCGGGCGATCGAAATGGCTGGATTGCGTCCTGGGGCTGACATCGCGCTCTGTATCGATGTGGCGTCGAGTCACTTCTTCGACGGGGTGGCCTACAACCTGGATGGAGCGGCACTGACCGCGGCAGGGATGATCGACCGGATTTCTGGATGGCTGGATCGCTGGCCGATTGTCTCGGTCGAAGATGGGCTGGCAGAGGACGACTGGGAACACTGGCCGGCCCTGCGTGCGGCGATCGGGGACAGGGCGCTGGTGCTGGGCGACGATTTGACGACAACCAATCCTGCGCGAATCCGGCGGGCGATTGCGAGCAAGGCTGCGAATGCGTTGCTGCTCAAGGTGAATCAGATTGGCACATTGACCGAAGCTGCGGAGGCATTGCGTCTGGTGCGGGAAGCGAGATGGGCGGTCAATGTCTCGGCGCGATCGGGCGAGACGGAGGACAACTGGCTGACGGACCTCGCGACGGGGTGGGCTGGCGATCAGATGAAGGTCGGTTCGGTCACCCGTTCGGAGCGATTGGCCAAGTGGAATCGGCTGCTTGTGATCGCATCAGAGACCGGCCTCCCGCTGGCGCCGTGGCCGAGTCAGGCGGGGTAGACTATTGCTGAGCGACATGAGACACGAGAACGTACGTTCTTTGCGATTCCGGGAGTGGAACTCAGTGGCAAGTCAGTCAAACAGTGAATTCCATTCAAGTTCCGGGTTCTCTCCAAGTGGCGAAGCTATTGCTTCGGCACGCAGGGAGATAAGGGGATCGTTGGAAGAAGCGAGATTTCGGGAGTCGCCTCCATCGCCAATCGAATTGGTGCGTCACCTCTCTGTCGGCAAAAGTAGCGATGCCTATCGGGTTGCAATGACGTCCATGATTGCATCCGGCCAGATTGAAGCAACAGCGAATTGGAAACTCAAGCTTCCGAGCGAGTAAGGGTCCCAGCTTTTGTCGCGCACCGCCAGGTTCTACGGAACAACCAGAAAGCGTGCGGATTTCGGGCGAACAGAATCTCGTAAAGATCGAGACCGCATCCTCTACGCACTTGAGTTTCAGCGGCTTGCCGGGGTTACCCAAGTGGCGTCGCCTTCAGAGCGATTTCCAGTCCACAATCGCCTAACTCACTCGCTCAAGGTGGCTCAGGTCGGACGATCAATTGCCGACCGACTTATCCAACTTGATCCGCTCCTCGAAGCAGACGGCTGGATTGATCCAGACTCGGTCGAAGCAGCTTGCCTCGCACATGATCTGGGGCATCCTCCGTTTGGGCACAACAGCGAACGAGAGTTAGACGAAATTCTTTATGACCGGTGGAATCCAGATTCTTCCCTTTTCGATGGGTTCGAGGGGAACGCGCAGAGTTTCCGCATCGTAACCAAGCTGGCGGCGAGGCTTCCCAAGGACATGGATGAACCTGGGCTCAATCTCACGGCCGGAACACTTAACGCCTTACTGAAATATCCCGAAACGCAGGACTCTCGCACGCACAGGAAGCGAAAGTGGGGTTATTACCTCTCGGAGCGCGACGATTTCGACTTCTGCCGACAAGAATCAGGCTATGGACAATCCACCAGAAAGTCGATTGAGGCGGAGATCATGGATATATCGGACGACATCACGTATGCCGTTCATGATGCCGAAGACTTTTTCCGGGCCGGACTTTTGCCACTGAACACAATGTCCGATCTCTCCGAGGAGCGACAGTGGTTTCTTGATCGATCGGGGCTGGACCGAGACCGAGCATCAGCGTTTCTGGACGGCATCACAATTACTCGCTTTCAGGGGACATACGCCAATCTGGCGCAACTGGCCGAATTCAGATCGTCTATGGTCAATCGGTTCATTGGAGGAATTGCGGTCCATTCGGACGATGGATTTCCGTCACTTCACGTCAATCCCGATGATTCTTTTGACATAGCCGTCCTGAAGGATTTGACCACGCATTTTGTCATTGAGAGCCCGTCGGTCCAAAAGCAGCGCTACGGCCAGAGGCGAATGATCAGAACGCTCTTTGATATTTACCTTACCGAAGCAACACTTCCCACCCGTCCCGGGAAGAAACGGAGAGACAATCTTCAGGTCTTTCCACCGCTTTATCAGGAATTCCTGGAATCAGTTGATCAGACCGATACTCGTGCGATCAAACGACATATTGCCGATTTGATCTCGTCAATGGCGGAAACGCAGGTCGTCGATACTTTCCAGAAGCTGACCGGGTTGTCGCAGGGATCGGTTGTTGATCCGATCGCGTAGATCGCGGCGTCAGGTTTCAGTGTCGGCCATGTCGGTCTTGAGGTAGGCCTCGTAGATCGTTGCGGTTCGTGGGGCGGCGAATGAAATGCCCTCGCCGACACTCTCGATCATGACCACGCTCGCGATAGTGGCCTCTTCGCCGTAGGGTCCGAAAGCGGCGAACCAGCTGTGCGGCTTTTGGTCAGTGGTGGCCTGATTTTGGGCGGTGCCGGTCTTGCTGGCGATCGGCCAGGTCCAGCTGCCAAAGATGCGGGTGGCGCCGGCTCCCCAACTGTTGCTGGCCTGGTCCCGCAATGCGCTCTGGATCTCGGCGACCTGATCGTCGCTCAAGGGCAGATCGCGGATTTCGGTGCGCTTGCCAACCTTCTCCTGGCTGCCATCGGGTTGTTTGATGTACTCGACCAGGAAGGGTTGCAGCAGGGTGCCACCATTGGCGATAGCGGTATAGGCATTGGCCATCTGCAGCGGGGTCGCCTCGACAAAACCCTGACCGATGGCCATGTTGACGGCATCGCCACGCGCCCAGAAGTCGCCGGTGGCTTCCTGCTTCCACTCCGGACTTGGGATCGTTCCGGCTACTTCCGGGAAATACGGGATTCCGGTAGGAGCGCCCAGGCCAAAGGCTTTGGCCATATCCGGAAGCCAATCCTCGTTCTGCTCGTCCAGCGCCGCACCGATCTGATAGAAGACGGTGTTGCAGCTGTTGACCAGGCCCGTGTGCAGCGTGAGCATGCCCTGGGCGCCGAGGCCCTCTTCGTACGTCCAGTCGCGCCAGACCTGATCCGTGCCGGGGAGGCTGAACTCCTGTGGGCAGTCGATCTGGGTATCGCCGGTGTAACCGAGGTCCTTCATTGCAGCGGCCATGGTGATGACCTTAAAAATCGAGCCGGTGGGATAGGCAGCTTCGGCGGCGCGATCAAGCAAGGGGCGCTTCTTGGCATCGTTGACGTACTCGCTGTTGTCATCGGTCATGCCAGAGACGAACCAGTTCGGATCGTAACTGGGCACACTGGCCAGCGCCATGATGCCCCCCGTTCGCGGATCAATGATGACCGCGCTTCCCGAGACATCTGTGCCGAGCGCATCGAAGACGGTGGTCTGAAACGCGGAGTCGATCGAGAGCACGACGTCTTTCGGTTGCGCCGCTTTCCGGGAAGCGATTTCGCTCCGTTCGACGCGGGTGTTGCAATCGACGGCCATGAGCCGACCGCCCGGCGTGCCCGTCAGAAGATCATTGGCGCCCGCTTCGACACCAGCCCGACCGACCCAGTCGATCCCGGCCAGTTCGCCGGTGGGATCGTTGTCGAGATCTTCCTGCGTCACTCGGGTGACATAGCCGGTGATGTGCGCCGCCTTCTCGCCGAGCGGGTAGATCCGCATCGTCTCCGATCGAAGAGCAGCACCGGGGATTTTGGAGAGAGCGGAGCGGGACGAGTCGTCGATCTGGTTGGGGTAGTTCTTGATCGGCACGAACCAGGTCGGATCCGCATCGGCGTACATCTCGCGAATGTCGGCTTCCTTCATGCCGACCACCTTGGCCAATGCCTTGACTTCAGCATCCTCGTCCACGAACTGGCCGGGGATAACGCCAACGACACTAGCGGTGCCGTCGTAGGCGAGCGGATCTCCATTGCGATCGAGAATGCTGCCACGACGGACGGTTTCGACCTGGAAACTGACACAGCCGTCACCCAGTTTGTTGAAGATCAGGTTGGGTGACCACTGGACATGCCACTCGTCGCCTTCCCGGACGAGCTGGATCGTCTTGTCCTCCTTGATCTGCCCGACCGTGCCCGTCTCGTAAACCATCTGCATCGGAACAGTCAGATCGAGGTTGGCGCTGCCGGTGGTGGTGACAGTGGTCGAGACGAGTCCGATCTCAGTGGCGATGCCGGCGAAGCGGTCGATGAAATCCTGCCTGGCGATAACGGAGCGGCTATCGGCATCGAGCATGTCGTAAACGGCGCCGAAATCTCCATTCGTCCAGAGCTGGGCGAAACGATCAGCGGCGGCGGAGGGATCTTCGAGGGCCGGAGTTTCGGTCGGCTGATCCTCCGGTGTGTCCGTTGGTTGAGCGACGGCCGTATCGGTCGGCTGGATATCCTCCGTGGGCTCGTCCTCCACGACGGCGAGGGTCGCCGTGGGATCGTCGACCTCAACCTCGGTCGGCGCATCGGTCGGTTCCTCAGTTGGTTCGGAGGTGGGTGTATGGACCTGGGCAGCGATCGCCTGGGAGGTGGGCGTGTGCTTGTCGGTTGAAGAGATAGACGGGAGTCCACCACTCATCGCGAGGCCGATACCGACCCCCAAAACCAGGGCAATGACCAACCCAACCAGCAGGAGCCAGTTGTGCGACGATCGTTTGGTTGCGTACGGCGAGTTGTACCTGGACACGCGGTTGGAGCTTTCCCTGATTGGCTGCGATGCGGGGCGTGCCGGGGACCTGGCGGGATCGCCCTATGCTGACAGGGCCGGAACCAGTCGTCAAGCCCGAGCCACCTTCCATAACTCTAAACGGCCCACGCCTGCCCAAGGTTTCAATTCTGGGCAAATCGTGACACCTTGCTAGACTTCCTCATCTGAATAGGCATTGGCTGAAGACCACCCAAGGAGCACCTGTGATCACCGATTCGTCCGACGCTCGGCCGCTCGCCGGAATTCGCGTCATCGACCTGACGCGCGTCATGACTGGCCCGTACTGCACGATGATGTTGGGTGATCTTGGCGCCGATGTGATCAAGATCGAGCATCCGGAGAAAGGCGACGATACGCGTGCCTGGGGTCCACCCTTCCTCAACGGCGAGGCGGCCTACTACCTCTCGGTCAATCGCAACAAGCGCTCGATTGCGATCGATCTCAAGAGCGAGGCCGGCAAGGAGATCGTCTGGAAGCTGATCGAGAGCGCCGATGTCGTGGTCGAGAACTTCTCGCCGGGGACAATCGCACGCCTTGGGTTCGGCTGGGACGCGATTCACGCGCGGTGTCCGAAGGTTGTGATGGCGTCCATCTCGGGGTTCGGGCAGACCGGCCCGGGCGCGGGGAGAACGGCCTACGATCTGGTTGTCCAGGGAATGGGCGGGATCATGAGTGTGACCGGGACGGCCGATGGCATGCCGACCAAGTACGGTGTGCCGATCGGCGATATCGGGGCAGGAATGTTTGCGGCCTATGCGATCGCGGCGGCATTGGTGCGGCGGGGCACGACCGGCGAGGGGCAGTACATCGATGTTTCCATGCTGGGCGGTCAGATCGCGCTGCTGACCTATCAGGCAGCTTCGTACTTTGCGACCGGCGAGGCGCCCAAGGCGGCGGGCAATGCCCACTCGATCATCACACCGTACGACGCATTCCCGACAAAAGACGGCTATGTGATTGTTGCGGTGGGGAACGACAGTCTGTATCAGAAGTTCTGTGCGGCATTGGGAATGACCGAGGCGGCGACCGATCCTCGCTTCGCGACCAACCGGGACCGGGTGGCGAACAAGGCGGCCATGTACGAACACATCAACGCGGCCATGGCGCCCCTGACGACTGCCGAGATTGTCGAGCGGCTGGATGTGGTTGGCGTGCCGTGCGGCCCGATTTCGCGAGTCGACGAGGTATTCGCCAACGAGCAGGTGCAGTTCACCAAACAGCGACGCACGATTCAGCATCCGACGGCGGGCGAGATCTCAGTTACCGGATTTCCGTATGCCTTTTCCGATGCGGAACTGACCATCGATCACTGCCCACCATTGCTGGGGGAGCAGACTGACGAGATCCTGGCGGAAGTCGGGTTCACCGCGGAGGCGATCGCCGGATTGCACGCGCAGGGAGCGGTGGCCGGGGGCGAGAGCTAAAGCGGCGAGGTGCGGCCCTGGGCGACGAGGCGATCGAAGAGGGTTTCGATGCGGCTGCGGATCTGACGGAAGCCGTCATCCAGCCAGGGGAACATCAGCCAGGCGAGTCCGATGCCGAACAGCATGCCGGTCACAACCCGGATGGCCGCATTGCCGTCGTACATCCCTGCTCCAACGGCGAGTCCGTCGATGATCAGCGGGCTGCAGAGTGCGACGGCCTCGGTGTACCGGATACGCCGTACATGCGGGCGAGCCAGGGCGAAAAAGACTCCGCCAATTGCAAGGGACGCGTAAACGGCGGCGCAGCGTTCGCAGCAGGCGAGTGGATGGCCGGCGATGTGGAACGATCGATCGTCGCGCTGATGACAGAAGACACCGAAAACGGCATAGATGGGATCGGCAATGCTGTGCAGTCCCAGCCAGGTGAGCAACGGCGCGGCCAACACAAGCGAAATGCAGCCGACAAAGAGGACATTGACCCACCGCAGCCAGTGGCCGGCGAACCGGTAGATCCAGCGATCGACGCGCATGATCAGGCGGGCCGACGTCCGTTCAGCATTCGTGTTGGTAATGGATGGTGAAGTCTGCATTCGTCCTGCCAGTTGCCTTCGCGGGGCACTGAACCGAGCATAGGCAGGCACGCGCCGGGTGACGATCCCCCAGGAGTCGGATTCAGGCCGGAACCTTGCGTGACCAGATGAGCGCGATGATCAGCACCAGTACCGCTGCGACGGCGGCGACTCCGGTGGTCAGCAGGTTGCCGTGCACATTCGAATCAGCGATCAGCGCGGTGATCAGGCCAAGGGCGAGGGCTGATCCGGCGAGGATGCCGATCCCCCCCAGTTTCCAGACGATTGCAGGAACGTCGTAGCGCTGGCCCGGTTCCATCTCCATCGACCAGAATCCGAACTCCGCCGAGAGCAGCAGCGAGACACCAATCACGGCGGCCAATGCCGTGCCTGGGCCATTGGTGTCGGTGATCGCAACGACTGTCCCCAGACCGGCAGCGATCAGGGCCGCGAAGTGCAGGTTGGCAATCTGCAGCACCATCGCCAGCACCGCGAGGACGAAAGCGATGACGACCAGCGCGGCTGTCATGCGGTTCCATCCTGAGGTGGCGGGCAGGGCCGCGAGGGCAGGGGCAATCCAGATCAGGGCGCAGGTGGCCGTGATCAGGCGGAGCGGCGTCGGGCGTGGCGTCGAAATGACAGCACCTCCTGCATCACGTGCTCGATTTCCATACCCGGGCGCCAGATTGCGACCGGAATGCCGAGGGAGCCCAACCGCGACCTGAGCGCCTCCTTCTCCATCTCCCAGATCCGACCGGCGAGGCCATACGGATCGGACCTGGCATCGCCTTCGACATTGCCATCGATCTCGATAACAGCCAGATCAAATCGGCGGCCGCGCAGATTGAGGATGGCGGTGATCATGCGCTCATCCTGCAACGGGCTGAGCACCAGGACGAGCGCATTGGCCGGAAGCATGCGGGCCGGCACGATCTCGATCATGCGGTCGGCGTAGGTGCGGGCGATCTGGGTTTCAATCAGCGCCTCAGCGATGCGGTAGCCCTGCCGTGCACCTGATTCGGGTTGGAGCCAGTGCATGCGGCCACCAAACCAGATGACACCGACACCATCGCGACGGGCGAGGAACCGATCTGCCAGGACGGTCGCGGCGCGCACCGTTTGATCGACGGCAATGCCACCGAATTGACCATCATCTCCAAAGGTATCGAGGAGCAGCACGACATTGTGATTCTGTTCGCGATGAAACTCGTTGACATGGAGTTCCTGCTTGCGGGCACTCACGCGCCAGTTGATCCTGCGGGTGCGATCGCCGGGTGCATAGGCCCGGATGTCCGCGAATTCCAGCCCTTCTCCTTTCGTGCGGGCGACTTCGCTGCCGACCAGCATGTGCGTATTGACCGCCGAAACGACAGTCCGCAAGGCGAGCGGCTTGGGATAGACGCGAAGTGATTGATTCGGCCGAATCGAGCGTTCCGTGATCAGGAAGCCGAAGCGATCGCGTCCGACCAACCGCACCTCCCCAAGCACGTAGCCTCCCCAATGGTTGCAGGCAATCAGGCCTTCCAGACGACGATCCTGGCCCGGGCGCACAGCAGTGGCCCAGGCGCCCGGGTGATCAACGGTGGTGATACCGGCCGGCAGGTGCAGCGTTGCTTCGGCAAAACCCGGAGACTGGCTGGCGAGATCGATCCCGAGGTCGATCTCGTCGCCCTCGATCGCGCGCTGCTTCGCGATATCGACCGAGGCATCCAGATCGGGCGGTTGGGCGAATCCGAGTCCGATCACCAGCGCCAGTGCGAATGGACTTGCGACCAGCACGATTGCCGGTTGATGGAACACAAGGCCCGCGATCAGCCCAGCGACGGCCAACACACCGTACATGGGCACCCGTGGGGAGAAGGTGCGGTTCACCTGGCGGACTCGTCCTCGGTCGGTGGCGTCGGGACCGTTTCCAGGCACTCGGTGACCACATCTTCGACCCGCAGACGCTGCACCCAGTATTCGGGCAGCAGCACGAGGCGATGGCTGAGCGCGGGTACGGCGACGGCTTTGACATCGTCCGGCGTGACATAGTCGCGGCCAGCCAGTGCTGCCTTGCCGCGCGCGAGTTTGAGCAATGCCAGCGATCCACGCGGACTCGCCCCAACCTGGACCCGGCGACTGGATCGCGTGGCAGCGACCAGATCGACCATGTACCGCCCGATGCTCTCGTCGACATGGACCCGCTCGACCGCCTGCTGGAGTGCGATCAGGGTCTGGCCGTCGATCACCTGACGCAAATCGACCTCGTCCATCTGCCGGACCTGGCGATCACGGAGCATGATCCATTCGTCGTCGCGACTCGGATAACCAACACTGGTCCGGAGGATGAAGCGGTCAAGTTGGGCCTCGGGCAGCGGATAGGTGCCTTCAAACTCGATCGGATTCTGGGTCGCAATGACCACGAAGGGCGGGGGAAGCTCGTGCGTCTGACCTTCGATCGTGACCTGGTGTTCCTGCATGGCTTCGAGCAGGGCGGCCTGGGTCTTGGCCGGCGCACGGTTGATTTCGTCTCCGAGCAGGACATTGGCGAAGATCGGGCCGGGACGAAATGTGAACTCACCCGAGGCAGCGTGGTACATCAGTGAGCCGGTGACATCGGACGGCATCAGGTCGGGCGTGAACTGGATACGACTGAACTCCAGTCGACAGACGGCCGCGACTGAGCGGGCAATCAGCGTCTTGGCGAGGCCCGGCACATCCTCGATCAGCACGTGACCGTTGGCCAGCATTGCCAGCCAGATCAACTCCAGGATCGGGCGTTTCCCGATAACGGCGCGCTCGATCTCATCAATCACCTCGCGACTGCGCGTGGCAACATCCTCAACGGTCAAAACGGGTTGGTCCACCAATATCCTCCAGCGTGGTTACGATCTTGTGCACGTCGTCTACCGAGAGGCCGGGGCCTTCGTTCCCAGCCGATATGACCGTTGCTTTGAGTGTTGTCCACGTTGCGTCGCCAAGAATCGCACGGGCTGCATCCGGATCGGATACCGGGTCGATATTGCGGTAAGTGATCAGCCGTTGGGCGGCGATACGGGCGAGGAGCGGTCGTAATCTGGCCCGGAACTCGCGCTGACTCCACTTGGCCGAGGTGACCATCCGCTCGATCTGGACAACTCGTTCCGGCCGGCTTGCATACGGCAGCGCCTGGACCGTCCTGGCTCGGCCGGGCTTGCGATAGATCGGCATCATCTTGCTCAGCACCGATGTGGCCGTGAACAGCACGACGCAGGTCAGCGTAATCAACCACCAGCGGACAATGCCGGCGCTATCGTCCGGCCGAATGAGTGCCAGCACGGCCATGGCGATGGTAGCCAGGACCATGAACGTCAGCAGGGAGATGATTTCCTGTCGCAGAAATCTCATAGTGCGTCCCGAATTGCGATCAGGGTGGAGACCGCTTCGCGCTGCATGTCGGTATCGATCGTATGCCTGCTGAATCGAGCAAGTTCGTAGAGGCGGGAGAGGGCGGCCATTGCGGACGGAGGAACCTGGGCATCCTTGGTGACCCGAGCGGCCAGTTCGGCGGCGGTTTCGGACGCCCGGCGCGAGAACCCGTGTCGGGCAAGGATCTGCTCAAGGGCGGCCCAGGCAGCGATGACGGCTGCACGGGGGTCGGTCGCGTTGACAAGCTCGTCCAGCTGGATCTCGGTTTCCGCCCGCAATTCCTGATGCAAGGTGAGGGAGGCGATCTCTTCCGCTTCAACGAAGGTGACATCGTTGGTTTCCGTGCGCCGACGGGTGAACAGCACGATACCGACAGCAACCAGGGCGAGCAGGGCCAAACCGGACGTGATGGCGAGCCAGTAATCGCTGACCGCCCGATCTCGTCCCTGGGCCCGATCGGCTGTTTGGAAGGAGGTGTCGGCTGGTGCGCCGAGATTGGACAGCATTTGTTGCAGATCGGTCGAGCGGTGCGTCAGGAGCCAGTACATCAAGCCGAGCGTGAACAGGAACGGGAGCAACCCCATGATCACCTGCAGCCACCAGGGCAGGTTCGACGGCTCCCGGAGTGGGCGCTCGATTGGTTCGCCACCCTTGCGCGGCCAGAAAACGTAGACGAGGAAGACCAGCGAGATCAGCATCAGGGTCAGCCCAAGCGCAAGGAGGCCATCCCGCACGAGGGAGATTGCGCCCGGCGAACTCTCCTGATCGCCTTTCGATCGCTCCGGGTGACTGGCGACCGCAAAGGCTCCGACAAACAAGAGGCAGCCGACGACCAACACCAGCAAGCGCACGAACACGCGCGAATTGCTCATTGGTGCGGGGGATGTGCCCGGTGACGACATGGATGCTGTCCTTGCATGCGCTTGTCTCCATTATCATCGAGCGCACAGTGGATTCGTTGTTCATGGAGGGTGATTCAGTTGGTTTCAACAGCACTACAGGCTGCGGGCGAACTCGGCGACAAGGCAAGGCAGCGGCTTGAGCGCCAGAAACTCGCCTGGCTGACAACGATCGCGCGCGATGGCACGCCACAGCCCAATCCGGTCTGGTTCATCATCGATGGAGAGGCGATCGTCGTCTTCAGCAAGCCGGGCCAGGCGAAACTGCATAACATCGGTCGCAATGGCAAGGTGTCGTTCAATCTTGAGGCGACCGAAACCGAGGAAGAGATCACGATCATTACCGGCACCGCCGAGGTGACCGACAAGTCCGCGATCAGTGCGGATCTGGTCGATCGCTATGCGGCTAAGTATGCCGAGGGAATGGTCGCGATCAATCTGACTCGTGAGCAGTACGAGAGTCAGTATTCCTCGGTGATCCGTATTACCCCGAACAAGCTGCGCGGCTGGTAACGATCAGGAATCGGAGCGCTGCTCGCCGGCGAGATGCTCACTGAGGCGGGTGTGCAGGCGGGCGGCGACCTGTTCCAGGATCCCCATCGCCTTGCGGAGTCGCTCCAGATCGCCGGCATCCATGTCGACTAATGCGGTTTCCATCTCGCGGAAGAATTCGAGCTCTACATAGTCGCTGAGATTTCGACCGCGCTCGGTAATGGCGAGTGTCCAGGCGCGCCCATCATGACCGCATTGCTGCCGGGTCAGGTAATCAGCAGCGATCAACTTCTGGACGATGCGGGTGATGACGCTGGGCTGGACACCGAAGTGATCGGCGATCTGGGTGGCAGTCGGCTGCGCGGTGTTCAACAGGTTGTGCCGCAGCAGGTACAGCACCTCGAGTTGGCGGATACCGGCGTGCCCAAACGGCGTGTCGAACTCACGGACGCGCCCTGCCCAGGTTCCAAAGCCGGGAAGCGTCAGCACCATTGTCCGGGCCAGCGACGAGAGGGGCGTGTCGTTCGGGTGCGATCTGTCGGCTGCACGCATGCTGGAATTCAGACTCCGGTATGGCTTACCTCACGGAGCCGGCGGTTGGCGCGATGCGAGTTGGCTGGTGTTGTACCCAGGCGGCGATGATGGAAGCGCGATCGTCGGATGCTCCGTCTGCAATTGTGACACTAGCGCCCCACGCAGTCAGGCGGTCTTGCAGTGATTCGCCGTTCTCGGGGTTGATCAGCAGGATCGGCAGGCCATTGAGTGGGGCAAGGGGTGGATCCCAGCCTGGCACATCGGGGAACCAGCCATCGATGGCGACGATACCGGACAGCAGGTCAGGGTTGGCAGCACCCAGGGCCAGCGTCATGGCTCCGCCCTGTTCTTCGCCCAGCAGAAATGGCGCGGTCGGAGCTGCTGATTGCTGGCGGTCGATCTCGTCGAGAACGAACTCCTCCAGTTGCATCAGGGAGTCGCCGAAGTGGACCGGTGAGGGTTGCTTCAGCGGGCCGACAAACCAGGTGTACCCGAGGATGTTGCGACCGACGTAGTAGCCCTTGGACGATTCAACTCCGGTCGATGAACCGGTCGGATTTGCGGCAATCGCCAGCTCACGCATGCTGTCGACGAAGGCATTTTGGCGGTGCAGCGCAATCAGGCGAGGCCCATCGGCGGACTCGCTGAAGCGGGCGTGGATCAGTCTGCTTTGTGGACGGGTCATGGTGCAGGCCTTGTCGGACATCCGAGCCGGGATCACCCCTATGATCCCGGCCCAGATTGTCGGCTATTTAGCGTCCGGCCGAGTTATGGGCATGGAGACCAGCGCGATAACCCCAGACATGGGCATTGCCGAGGGTCATGCCGCCAACCCAGTACGCGTTGACACCCGGCGAGGCGACACAGTTGCCGGCGCCGTACAGACCGTCGATCGGATTGCCATCGTAGGCAAGGACCTGGGCATCGGTGTTGATCACCGGACCGCCATTGGTGTCGACCGCGGAGGCAGCGACGATGAAGGCGTAGTAGGGACCAGAGGCGGCGAGTGGGTACATGGACTTGAGTTTCTGATCCTCGGACGGCCATGGGCCTGCGGTCGGGTTTTCGACTGATGGCTCGGTCTGCCAGCCTTCGTCGTAGCCATGATCGCCGCGCTGGAAGTCCTCATCTTTGCCAGCCGCCGCGAATTCGTTGAAGCGGGCAACGGATGCGACCAGATTGGCCTCGAAGTTGTCGGTCAGACCGAGGCCGACGGTCACCGTGGGCAGGCTTGCGACGCGTTCCCGAATGGCGGCGCCGAGTTCCTCGAGCGTATCGGCCTGGAGCACGAACGGCGATTCGGTATCGGCAGCCGGGTACGGGAAGTTACCGGCCCAGTTTTCGGCAACCCGCTGATCGTAGACAAGGTACCCGAGCAGGTTCGGCCAGGTGGCGTTGTTCGGATCCCAATTGAAGTGGGCCATCGGGCGGTCCTGATAGTTGCGGCGCTCATTGTGGAACCGCTTGCCATCGCCGTTGACGATGAGCATGGAATCGCCCTTGTGGAACCAGATGCAGTTGTACGAGGCGGGGCTGGCGATGCCCTGCTCGTAGACGCCTTCGTTTCGGTAAACGTTGTGGAGGTTGCCGAGCTGGGCGCCGAGGGCAGCCCCGATACGGAGGAAATCACCCTCATTCGTCGGCGCGCCGCAACCCTGCAGGTGGGGGGCCGGCATCAGGTGGTGCATCATGTCGGCGTTCTTGGTGAAACCACCGCTGCCGAAGATGACGCCCTTGGTGGCGCGGAAGGTTTTGACGGTTGCCGGGACCGGGGAGGCGACAGGCGATGCCTTGGTCGCGGCAGCGGCGGCCGGATCGGTGATGGAAACCTCGACACCGATGACCGCGCCATTGTCATCGAGCACAACACGCTCGACGCGATGATTGAGGCGAACTTCGAGGCCGTTGGCATCGGCCCAGGCCTGGTAGTTCTGGATCATGAGCGCGCCGCCGCCAAGGTTGCCATCGGCATCAAGCGGGGCAAGGGTGCCGGCTTCCTTGGGAACATCCTCGACGAAGTGATCCATATAGTCGACATTCGGGACCGATGGGACGCTGCCGCCGATCATCTGCACGCCGTACTGGGAGGCGCCGACACCCTCCAGGAACTCCATCGCCTCGGCGGCGCTGTCGTAGTAGGCGCTGATCATGTCGAAGTCGTGCTGGGGCAGGCCGAGGGTCTCGTGCTCGGGCTGGTAGAGGTGCGGCCAGGAGTAGCGAGCCATGTACTTGAGTCGCTCGTCGCGCGGGTCTTCGTAGCCCATATCCTGCATTTGGCGGCTGTTGGGGATGAACGCGCCACCGCCGGACATCAGGGTGGTGCCGCCGGCATAGGCGCCCTTTTCGAGGATGATCGCCTTGCTGCCGGAGCCATGGGCGGTAATGGCGGCGGCAAAACCGGCGCCACCGCTGCCGACAACCACGACGTCAAACTCTTCGTCCCAGCCGTTTTGGGCGAAGGCGACAGAGGCCTTGAAGGGAACGGCGCCGACGGCACCGGTTGCGAGCACGGCGCTCACGCCGCCTGCTTTCAGAAAGCCGCGTCGCGATACACGCGCGCGGGGATCCAACGCTTCTGCCATGGGGAAGTACTCCTCGATGTACGGGGCCACGCCGACCGTGGCGCAACAAGAGCGGACGCCTCGTCGCAGAGCGTCCGGTCCGCAGATGCTACACCTGGTCACGTAGTTTTGGCAACAGGCGAGCGCTGCACGGGCTACCAATCGGCGATCGCAGCAGCACCAAAAAGGAGAGCCGCCCTGGCGACTCTCCTCGGCTTGGAGTTCAGTTTCCGGTCGGGAATACCGGGGGTTGGATGAGAACCGCATCAGGCGGCCGCACGCACGGCGGCAGCATGACGCATGCCCCAGACGGTGCGGCCGGGTCTACCACATCAGAGGTTGAGAATCGTTTGACCGAGTTCGCGAGCGGACAGCAAGGCGGCGTTTTCGAACAGTCGTCGTTGGATTTTGTCTGCGAGATTCACCGCGAGCTTCTGCCCGTCTACTTCCAAAGTGCAACCACTGGCAGCATCCAGATTGACCGAACAGCCTTCATCGATTCGCGACAACAGACGGTTTCTGATGCGCACAGTAGTTTCCCCCTTGGACAGACCCGCGTAACGTCTGATCATGCGCTTGTGAATGCTGATGGTCTCTCCAATGTAGACCTCGTTACACCCGTTGCCTGAGATGCGAAAGCGATAGATTCCAGGGCCCAGGGGAACATCAGGCATAGCAAGCCTTCCCGTTTCAGAAACGGAGACATTGCCAATTTCCTCCCATTCCAATGACGCCTCAATTCGAATCAGGTCGGTCATATGAGTCCTCAAACTGAACGGCGATTGCACGTGTCAATCGATTGACACGTGCACGTCACTTCCACAATCAATATGAACCGGCCGGTGAACTATCTAGCCTGTGGCACGAACCGCTGCCGCGTGTCGCATGCCCCAGACGATGAAGCCGATGGTCAAGACCACGGTCAGTGCCGTGAACAGATTGATGCCGAGGCTGGCCACCAGCGGTACGGAGAGGGCGGTGATGAACCCGCCGCCGAGAATTGGCCGGGTCGCCAACTGCCGGTAGCCATAGCCGCGCACGACATCGGTGTGACGCTGCGGATCGACCATATCAACCATCACAAAGCCGGTCGCCACATTGCCCTGCGATTCCCCGAACTCGGCGATGCTGTGCTCAAACCAGTCTTTCGTAAAGAGGCGCGGGCCGATGACAAGGGTGACCGCCACGCTCCAGAGCACAGAAGCAACGGCCAAGACGAGGAGTGGACCAATCTGATCACCGAGGGCCGAGAGTGAGAGGGTGCCGATGGCGCAGATGACGATGCCATCCACGGCCAGACCGCCAAGGCCCTGAACGGCCTCCCGATTGACGGCCCACTCGAAGTCCCATTTGGTCGCCGCCAGTTGGACGAGGACACCGCCGATGATGGTGAATGGGAAGAGCGGGAACATTTCGAAGAAATCGGATCCGAACCAGCCGAAGATCTGCCGCATGATCCAGAGCAGAACCATCCCAAGCGCGATCGAGACTCCGAGGAAGACGGCGGCGGCAGTGACCTGGGCCATGCCCTTGTCACCACTCATCTTCTCGTCCTCGCGGATGACGGTGTGCTTGTCGATGTCGTAGTTCTCGGATGGGGCGGCAGGGCGATCCCGCGCGATCGGAATCTTCGGAGACTTGACGGCGAAGTTGACCAGCATGGTGCCAATGACAATGCCCGTGACCATGCCGATGGTGGCCAGCCCAAGGCCGATCTCCAGCAACTCGCTCGCGTTGTACTGCTCCAGGACGGGAGTCAGGCCGGCCAGCGTGCCGTGGCCGCCCGCGAATGACATCTCGATGAGGACGGCGGATTTGTCGGTGAGATTGAAGGCGGGGCCGAGAATCAGCAGGGCGCAGATGCCGCCAATCGCGTATTGGCCGAACGACATGACGCCGGCGAAGATGACGTGGGAGCCCGAAATCTTCCAGATCTCCGGAAGCGGGGGCAGTTTCTCTCCGAGGAGTAGCGAGGCGCACATGACATTGATGAGCAGGCCGGGCAAATAGACCCAGACCGCGAATGTGCGATCGGCGAAGACGCCGTTGTTGTTGCCGATGTGGCCGATACCTTCGGGGCCGAGAGCGAGGGCAACGAAGCCGCCGATGACGGCGGTGGGTATGAACAAGCGACGCAGGATACCTGTGTGGCGGCGGATGAGCGACGCGGCGGCAAAGACCAGCGCCAGGATAACCAGTGCATACCCGAACTCGTTGGCTGTGAACTCCACCCTGTCTCTCCTGTCGCGATTGCCTCAGTGCAACTGAATGTCTGCGCACCCTCCAGATCGCGGGAGATCCGGAAGGTGCGCTGTTTTGCAGTCAGGTGCGGGAATGCCCGGTTTAGGTGCCGACGCTATAGCCCGGGCCAACCGGGATGCCGATCAGGTACCAGGCGACGAAGAAGATGATCCAGGCGACAAGGAGGACGAGTGTGTACGGGATCATCAGCGAGATGATGGTGCCCATGCCGGTTTTGCGTTCGTATCGCTGGGCCACGATCAGGATGAAGGGCAGGTAGACCATGAGCGGTGTGATGACATTCATCGGCGAATCTCCAATGCGGTAGGCGGCAAGCACAGTTTGCGGAGCGATGCCCAGTCGCATGAAGAGGGGCACGAAGATCGGGGCGAAGATGGCCCACTTCGGCATGGATCCCGGCATGATGATGTCCAGCAGGGCAATAACCAGAATGAAGCCGATCAGGAGAAGGACATCGTTGACATCGGCCCGCTCCAGCACACTGGCGAGGCCGCCCGCAATGACCTGCGGCATGTTGGTGTAGTTGAAGAAGGCAATGAACTGACTAATGATCAGGAGCATGAAGATCAGTCCGGAGAGTCCTGAGAATGTCTTCACGACTCCCTTGATGACATCGTTGCTGTGCGTGATTGTGCCGGCGCCGATGCCGAAGCAGATGCCGATGATGAGGAAGATGAGTGTGATGATGAAGATCAGGCTGCCCATCAACGGGGTATCGCCGATCAGGCCGCCATCAACCGGATCGCGGAGCGGGGCACCAGATGGGGCGCAGAGCAGCACAACGCCAACGATGCAGGCGATGAGGCCGTAGGTGGTGTATTTGAGGCCTTTGGCTTCCTGTTCCGGGGTGAGTTGCGCGGGGGCGGCGGCGGCTTCGGCATCCGTATCGGGATCGAGATCAGCCTCGCCGGTGAATCCGGCAAAGCGGGGGGCGATCACTTTCTCTGTGATCACCGTCATGATGATGGCCATCAGGATTGTCGAGACGACATTGAAGTACCAGTTGGCCGTGATCGTGATCGACGTGTTGGGATCAGCGATCGCGATCGCCTCATTGGTCATCTCGGTCAGCATCGCATCGAGCGGTGTGATCAGGATGTTTACCGAGAAGGCGGCACTGACACCGGCGTAGGCCGCGGCGATACCGATGAGAGGATGACGTTTCACGCTGAGGAATGCGCTGGCTCCCAATGGAATCAGGATCAGGTAGCCGGCATCGGTCGCAACGCTTGAGAGGCCACCGACGAGGATGATGGCGAAGGTCAGCAGGGTGCCGGGGGCGATCGCGACCAGGCGGCGGATAAGCGCGGCCATCAGTCCGGCCTCTTCGGCAACACCGACGCCGATCATGGCGACGAAGATGACCGCCACGACGCTGAAGTTGGCGAAGTTGTTGACGAACGAGGTGAAGATGAATCGGATGCCGTCGACGGTGAGGAGGCTGCGGACATCGATCCGCTCGGTGACGACCTCAAACTCGTCTTCCCAGGTGTCGTTCTCGACCAGGTCGTACTCGAAAGGTCCGCCGACCGCGACCGCTTCGGTCTGATGCTGGACCGGGACGAGAACTTCCTCGGTCACACCGACATTGAACAGGTCCAGAAAGACGGAGAGCACCATGATGAAGACGATGAGATAGACGAACATCATGACCGGGTGAGGAACCTTGTTGCCCACCTTCTCGATGCCGTCCAGCATGCGCTGAACAAATCCCCTGGATTCTTCTGGCGCCGTGGCTTCTGCTGCGCTCATTGTTCACCTTCCCTGCGCTAAGTCAGACCAGACATTTCTGTGTCGTCAAACGTCGGATGTTCTCATTCGCGGTGGCTCAGTCCTGTTCGACGGCCGCAAACTCGTCGAGATAGGCAATAGCCGTTGCGATGCCCCGGTTGAACATTTCGACGCTGTAATGCTCGTTCGTGCCGTGTAGACCGTCAGTATCGAGCCCATACCCCATCATCACAACGGGGATATTGAGCTTGTTGTAGATATCGGCCACGATCGGGATGCTGCCGCCGCCCCGGGTGAAGTTCGGGCGATGACCCCACGCGCTCTCGTAGGCACGCAGAGCGGCCTGCATGGCCGGAATGTGGAAATCGATCAGTGCCGGATCGCCAGTCGTGATCAGGTTGACGGACACCTTGACGGTGGGCGGGGCGATCGCCTCGATGTGCGATTTCAGGAGTTCATAGATTTTCTGCGGATCCTGATTTCCTACGAGGCGGCAGCTGATCTTGGCCATGGCTTTGGCCGGGATGATCGTTTTCGGACCAGGGCCCGTCCAGCCGCTGCCAATTCCATTGACCTCGAGGGTTGGGCGGGCCGAAACACGCTCGGTGATGGTCCAGTGTTGATCTCCCCACTGGGCGGGGACGCCGGTTGCGGCGAGCAGCTCGGCCTCGGTCATCGCCCACTTCGCGATTTCGGCCCGTTCCTCGTCGGTCAGGAGCACGACATCGTCGTAGAAGCCCGGGACCGCGATGCTGTTGTCCTCGTTGAACAGGGCCGCGATGATCTGGCTTAGGGCGAGCGCGGGGTTGTGGACTGCACCGCCGTAGAAGCCACTGTGCAGGTCGTCATGCGGGCCCTCGACATGGACCTCGATGTAGGTCATGCCGCGCAGGCTGTGGAGGACGGCCGGGCGATCGATCGATGGCATGGACGAGTCGCTGATGACACAAGCATCGGCGGTGAAGAGGTCCCTGTTCTCCAGCAGCAGCGGCAGCAGGTTGGGTGAGGAGACTTCTTCTTCGCCTTCGAGCAGGAACTTGAGATTGACCGGGGCCGAGCCCGAGCCTTTCAGGAATGACTCGAATGCCTTGACATGGATGAAGAGCTGGCCCTTGTCGTCCGTCGCCCCGCGAGCCCAGACCTTGCCATCCTTGACGACAGGTTCGAATGGCTCGGTGTCCCAGCCATCATCCTTCGACGCGGGCACGACATCGTAGTGGCCATACACCAGGACGGTCGGTTTATCGGGACCGGCTCCGGTGTACTCGGCGAAGACCGCAGGGTGTCCGGCGGTCGGCATGATATGGACATTTTCGGCGCCAATCGCGGTCAGATGGGCCGCCAGCCATTCCGCGCAGGCGACGATATCGGCCTTGTGCGCCGGATCGCCACTCAGGCTGGGAATGCGCAGGAGGTCGACCAACTCATCCAGAAAACGATTGGCATTGGTGTCGGCATACGTGCGCGCGGCATCACCTGCTGCGGTCATTGCTGTCTCCTGTGTTGCACTTTTACGGGCTTGAACATCTGGATTGGTGTGCGAACCGTGACGGATGCTGATCCCTACCTATCCGGTTCGGACGATGCAAACAATACGCCTCAATATCGCGCAGCATAAAGTGCGACTGAAGAACTGGCATGGGCCGAAAGGTGTATTGGCCCTGCGACATGGGCAGATGATCACGCGCGATTGGGGTCGAGCGCGACGTCGCGTCCGAGATTTAGAGAATGCCTTGGTGCCGGGCGCTGGCGATTGCGCTGGTCCTGCTGGTGACGAGCATCTTCTTGTATATGGTGCTCAGGTGGCGCTTGACCGTGGCCTGACTAATGAAGAGATGCTGCGCAATTGCGTTGTTCGAGAGCCCCGCGTCTGCGAGGCGCAGGACCTCGATTTCACGCGAACTCAGCATTTGCGACTGGCGATCATGCGCCGTATCCCAACTCGCCGAATCCGCATCCAACGCGATAAGGAGGCGCCGGGCGTAGTCTCCATGGCCAGCGAATCGCGCGGCCCGGCGTACGAGTGGGCGGATCTCGTCGGTGAACTTGGCAAACACCCGGACGTAACCGCCGGATGCGCCATGATCAAGTGCGGTCAAAAACATGGCCAGCGCGGCCTTCTGGTCGCCGGTGCGCGTCAGAGCGATTGCGCGAAGCATGCGAATCTCTACCAGATCTCCGTACCGTTCCTGGCGCTCGGCCAAATCGTCGATCTGCTGGAGGAGGTCAAGCGAGTGGTTGATCTCTCCCTGATGGAGCAACAGTCGCACATACGTAAGCAATTCGAACTGGCGCTCGTGGTCTTGCGGCGATACCAAATCAAGCCGGCCGCCCTCAGACCACCGTGCTGCCAACATTGTTTGATCGCAGGCAATCCAGAAGCGGGCCTGCTGCGCGAGAACCTGACGCAGGAAGCGGATTGACTTCATCTGCAGCGCGAAACCAACCGCAGCCTCGATGTGCTGGAGCGCGCCGGTTCGGTCTCCACGCGCCCATGCAAGTCTGGACATCCCGAGCCAGATCCGGCTTTGCAACGAGAGCGGGGACTGATCGCCAAAGTCGCCGATTGCCGTCTGAAGGCAGTGGTCGGCCTCCTCGAGTTGATTCCGCTCGAGGTAGATGTTGGCGAGGAGTACCGAGGCATACCGATCATCAAGGGGCAGGGCAGATTGAAGCAGCGCGATCGCTTCTTCGAGCATCCCCCGCTGGACGAAAACGGAGGCAGATCCGGCGATCTCCGAGAGGCGCGTCCAGGTTCCGGGTGCATATCCGTTCTTCTGGCGAACACTCGCGAAGGAATCCAGCGCACGTGCACTTTCGCCGGTATACATGAAAGCCCAACCGCGAATCGTCAACGCTGCTGCCTGCTCGAGCGGTTGGTCGTCACCCAAGAGACCGAGGGCCGCATTGCAGAGATCGATCACATTTGTCGCGTTCTCGTGAAGATCGTGATAGGCCTCGAGAATCAGCAATGAGATCAGGGAGGAGCGATCATTGGCTTCGTAAATGGCGTCGCGTGCGATTTGGAGTGGACGCTCGGCCAACTCAAACTCGCCAGTGCGAATCCGTGCCCAGGCCAGTCTGAGCGCAAGAATCGGACTGCGCTCGAGGACGGCGGTCGGGACATCCTGAAGCACCTCGCACAGTGCGGCCAAACGATCCTGCTCGTAGTGATCGGTGCTTACCCGTTCCAGCAGGCGCTCGGTTCGGGTCCAATCCTCGGCGGCCAACGCGTGCCGGAGCGCTTCGTTTATGGCGCCGTGCTGTTCCAGCCACTCCGCCGCACGCGCATGCAGTGTCCGGATCGTATCCCGGGAGGCCGTCAAGGCCAGTTGGTCGCGCAGGGCATCGCGGAAGAGGTAGTGATAGCGATACCACTGGCCCTGCTCGTCCAGTCCAACCATGAATAGTCTCTGGTCATCCAAAGTGCGGATGATTGCGGAACTGGCAGCATTGCCGGTCAGGGCTTCGCAGAGCGATCCATCGAACAGGTCGAGGATGGATGTCGCGAGCAGGAACTCCCGCACGGGTTCCGCCTAGCGCGCGATCACCTCTTCCCAGAGATAGGTCTCAATCGATCGAATGGACTCGGGCAGGTTGCGTGCGATCCGGCTCGCTTCTGCTGTCGATCGCCCGCGCAGGTAATGACTGGCAAGCTGCAGTCCGACACCCCAGCCTTCCGCCCGGTCATTGATCGCGGCGGCATCCGATTGTGAGAGTGCGGCAAGGTCCCCGGATTGCAAGAGCTCCCACGCCTCGGAATCGGTAAAGCGGAGATCGGCTTCGGTGATATCCGTGACCGAAATCTGATGACGCAGCCGGGCGAGGGACGGCGGAATGTTGGTGCGGCTGCAGATCACCACCCGCATGGTGCTGGCGATTTGAGGGATGAGGACTGCCAATGCATCATCGATCGCGGTGTTATTAATCAGGTGGTAGTCGTCGATGACCAGCACAAATGAATCATGAGCCGCGCGCACATCCGCCCGGAACGCGTGAACGATGGCCGCATGTGATGGCCGCACGGTTTCGGCGAATAGCCGCTGTGTTTCAAGACAGGGCGAATTGCCGCTGTGCTGGAGTGATCTGACCAGTAAGCGGAAGAACTCTGCAAAGTCGTGATCGTAGGCGTCGATGGAAACCCAGGCGATGGGTCGGGATTCGGCGTGAAAGGCCTGCAATGTGACGGTCGACTTGCCGTATCCAGCCGGTGCTGCGATCACAACCAGTGGGGCTGTGGAATGTGCGATCAACTGATTGAGACGTGGACGATTGTGGACGGTGGCAGGGAGATGCGGCGGAGAAACCTTCGTGTCCGCGGGGTGGTAGACCACTATTGAGTGCAGGCTGCTGTCGTTAATCACGCAACATTTCCCACGTCGGGCAACCCAATCTATCGGCCAAGTCAATCGCCAGTTTCAATTCTAGAACTCAACTGTAGCCAATTTAGCGCTTCTTCCGGACGCTGATTGACGCCGCAATCCTCACCTTCGGCATGCGTTCCCGGGCTGGCGGCGGGGTGATTGAGCGGTGACGATCTGGCAACGGCCTTCGTTTCCACGTGGTACCGTACGCGCGTCAGGTGATCCCGCAGTCCATTTCCGGTGCCCGCGCCATACCCAGGTTGAACGAGCAACATGTCGACTGCCCATCTTGCCGCACCGGATATCGCGACGCTACCCGACGAAAAGATCGGGTTTCTGGAATCCCTTAAACGGCCAACGATCCGCACGCTCACCCTGACCCGCGGCGCATCGCGTCTGGCGGGCTCGACCGTCTCCTACGGCGCGATGGTGGCGCTGGCAGCAAGTGGTGGGTCGCAGTTGCAGGTGTCGCTGGTTTCGGCCTCGACCTACCTCTCCGCAGTCCTCTTTGGCATGCAGGGTGGTCTGCTTTCAGATTCGCTTTCCAAGCGACGAGCGATTCTGGGCGGGTATCTGTTCCTGGCCGCACTGTGCTTCGTGGTGCCGGTCTTCTTCGGAATCGGCGTCTTCCAGTTGATGACGATTATGTTTCTTTCGAGCGCCATCAATCAGGTGATCTCCCCTTCGTTGAAAGCAGCCGTTGCCCTGGTTGCCACGCCTGCCCAGCTGGCGACCGTTGCTGCGACGATATCGCTGGCCAGTTCGATCGCCTCGGCCGCTGGGTCATCCGCGCTGGCACCGTTGCTGATCGGCTGGACCAACATGACGACGCTCCTGATCATCTGCTCGCTCATTTATCTGGGCGGCGCCTACATCGCGACGCAACTGCCGCACTCGGACACCAGCAGCACGTTTATGCAGGCGGCGAAGCAGATCGACTGGAAACCGGTCGCGCTGTCTCGCAAGCGAACGGCGGAGTGGCTGTACAACAATCGCGAGGTGGCCGTCGTCATCCTGACCGGGACGATCGTGGTCGCGCTGTTCGAGGCCTTCAACACCCTGATTCCGGTCTACGTGCGCGATGTGTTGAAGGCCAACCCGACCAACGCGGTGTACATCTTTGCTCCGGCGGGATTGGGCTTTCTGTTTGGCACGCTTCTGACCCCGATGCTGGTCGAAAAGATCGGCGCCCGGAAACTGGCTGTCTTGACGGCCCTGATCATGTCAATTTCACTCATTGGCTTTGGGTTGATCGATCAGATTGACCAGTTCTTCGCGCCGATCTCGCCGCTTCGCATTTTGGGGTGGCTCTTCAACCGCGAAATCAGCGATGCGGTCCTGGCAGCTGGCGTGATCGCGATACCGGCCAACTTCGGCTCGACCGCGTCGGGCGCGGCGGTGCAGCAGTACGTCAACTCCCGGGTACCGGTGGAACGACAGGGCGCGATGTTCGGGATTGGAGAGGTGCAGGACAATCTCTTCACGCTGGGCACGGTGCTCATCCTCGGGGCGATCTCGAGCTGGGTCGGGCCGAAAAGCGTCTTTGTCATCGGTCCGATGATCGCGTTTGTTCTGGTCGCCTCGATGATCCAGTACAGCTACCGACTCTACGGCGGCAAGGACCTGACGATCAGGGATACGGTCCGGGTGATGCAGGAAGGCGAAGACTACGTCGTCCCGGCCGATCGCAATCTTCCGCAGAAGCCGGACGAGCCGTCGTCCTAGGACACGCGCTTGCGGAACTTCGGGATCATCCGGCCGGCTCGGAGTGTCGACTCCGTCTCGCTGATGCGCTCACCACCCATGCGCTCATAGAACGGGGCGGCATTGGGATCGGAATCCCACTCCAGCCAGTCGTATCCCTGGCGTGCGGTCTCGGCGAAGCCCCATTCGATCAGTGCCCGACCCACTCCACTGCCCTGCGCTTCCGGAGCGACATACAGATTCTCCATGTAGAGAACATCGGGGCGATCGGTCGGTGTGAGTTGCACGTACCCGATAACGGCGCCGTCGCGGACCGCTGTCATGAAGGAGTCGCGCGCGAACATCTCGGGCGTGATGGCGATGTCGTCCCGGAGCAGCTCCATGAACTCGGCGTCGTATCCCCAGGACGCCTTGGCGCGAAAAGTCAGATCCTGCAGCAGATCCTGCTGATCAGGCGTGGCGGGCGCGAAGTGGAACGGGTCACTCACCGGGCGATGACGCGAAGTGTGGTTCGAGCGTGATGTGGCTCAGGCGGCGGCGGCGGACGAGTCGGTTGTAGTCGATGATCGCGTGATCGAGCTTGTCGCGTTCGCGATTGAGCCGGTCCTTTACGCGCCGCTCGACCTGGGAAATGCTCTCCGCGCTGGTTTCGGGCGATTGCCACATCTGGAAGGTTTCGCTCTCACGCAGCAATTCGATCTGCTGGCGGAGTTCCTCGATCTGCATGGTTTGCCGGGCGATCACGCGCTGCGCCCACTGCACGCGCTCTTCGGGTGTGATGACCGTGGCCGCCGGTTCGGATGTTTCGGCGGTGCGGGCGATGGATTGCAGGGTGAGCAGGTCGCGATCGCTGTAGGCGACATTGATCCGGAGCATCATATCGGTCCGGCGAACCCGTTCGGTTTCGTTTCGGGAGCGATCGGGGTGGAACCGTTTGGCCAGTTCCCGGTAAAGGCGCAGGATTTCGGCTTCGATCTCCGGATCCAGCCGCACTTTCGGGCGATCCATGGCGATCCGCTGACCCTCACGCGCAGCCTGTTCATCGGCCAGGCGCTCCTGCTCGAGCCGCTCGGCGAACTCGTCGGCGACTTCCTGCTCGACCTGGTTCGGATCGAGCAGATCGTTTTCACGCAGGCGTTCGATGCGCCGCAGGTATTCGGCCACCTGGCGACGCACACGACTCAGCTCTGAACGCAGCGATCCGACCCGACTCCGCAACTCGACGGCAAAGGTGGTCAGCGTGCGCTCCAGCCAATCGCGGTCGGCCTGAAGGTCGGCGATGAAGTGCTTCCGGATTTCGATTTCGATCTGCAGACGAGCGTACTCGTGGGCTTGTTCGCCTGGAACAGGGACGAGTGCTCCGCAATCGGCAGGGTGATCAGACATCAAAACTCGAGACCAGATTTCGTACCCGTCTCCCCTGTTTGCGGGGCCGGGCTCAACAATCAGCCTCGTATTGTCCCACGTGAGGGGGTCAGGAATCGATGTCGGACCTGCCTTTCGGTACCGATTCGCCGAGTACGACATCTTGCCCGAGCATGGCGAGCACGGCGGCATCAGCCTCGGCGAGAGCGGCAGGATCGTCAATCGCGGTCGCGGCTGCAAAGAGATGGCCTTGTCCGAAGTCGCATTCAAGCGCCCGAAGCAGGCCCAATTGACCGCGTGTTTCGATGCCTTCGGCGGTCACTGCCAGGTGCAATCCATGGGCCATACCAATGACCGCGCCAGCGATGGTCCGGGCACTCTCGGACTGCTCCAGTTCGCCGACCAGCGACTGATCGAGCTGAACCATATCGATCGGGAGGCGGCTCAGGGCAGCAAGACTGGCATGGCCGGTGCCGAAATCGTCGATGGACGAACGGATCCCGGCGATGCGGAGATCGCCCAGGACACGGATGATCATGGCCTCGTTTTCGGTGATGGCCGACTCCGGCACTTCGATCCGTAACGAATCGGGAGAGAGTCCACGCGAGGTCAGGTGTGTGCGGATGCGTTCGGGCAGCGAATCGTTGAGCACCTGTCTCGGAGTCAGGTTCAAACTGACTGGCGGAACGGGACCTGGCAGACGGCTCCAGGCGGCGAGATCATCGAGGACCAGCATCAGGGTGACATCGAGGAGTTGCTCGGCGAGACCGAGATCTTCGATGATCGGAATGAACTGCAGCGGTGGGACCACGCCCCGATTTGGCTGCGACCAGCGGACGAGGGCTTCCATTGCCGCGGTCCGGCCGGTGCCGAGGTGATAGCGCGGCTGATAGACAACGCTGAACTCGCCGCGCTCGAACGCCAGCCGGATGTCCTCCTCCAGATCGAGCCGATTGCGATTGCCTTCGCTCATGTTGGATGAGAAGACGGCGTATCGACCGCGTCCGTGCTCCTTGGCGAAGTAAAGCGCGGTATCGGCATCGCGCAGGAAGTCGCTGGAGTTGTGGTGTTCGGGGAGCGGCCGGACGATGCCTATGCTGGTGGAAATGCGCATATCACGGCCGCCCTGATACGGGACTGGTGGTTCCATTTCCCGCAGGATGCGCTCGGCGACCTGGATTGCTTCCTGATCGTTGTGCACGGCATCCAGCAGGACGATGAATTCGTCGCCACCAAGCCGCGCGACCAGGTCATTGGGGCGGATGCAGCGCTCCAGTCGGCGGGCAACTGTGCGGAGGAGATGATCGCCGGCATCGTGACCGAGGGTGTCATTGATCAGTTTGAAGCGGTCCAGATCGAGGAAGAGCAGTGCGATCGAACTGTCGCGACTGTAGCGGGCGAACGACTGATCGAGGCGATTGAGGAACATGGCCCGGTTGCTCAGGTGGGTCAGCGGATCGTGATAGGCCTGGAACTCCAGCCGCTGCTCCAGCAGTTTGCGATCAGTAATGTCGTGCACGGTGGCGACGGTGCGTTTGACCCGATGGTGCCGGTCGTAGACGTTGGAAAAGGTGACATCGAGCGCCCGGTGTTCGCCGGTCGGGAGTTCGATGCGATGTTCCAACTGGTGTTCGCCACCCGTGCGGGCCTGGACAAAGGAGGAGGCGACGGTCGATTTATCGGACGGGGCGACACGCGCGAGATAGGTCTCGAAAGAGGGCGAGGTAGTGGCCGGATCGTAGTCGAGGATCTGGAACAGGATGTCGGTCCAGCGCATGTCATTGCTCTTGAGATCCCAATCGAGGGTGCCGATCAGGGCAACGCGCTGAGCAGTCTCGAGGCTGGCTTCGATGCGGTGGCGGGTGGCGATGTGCTGCCGCAGGGCATGCCACAGGGCAAAGGCGGGAACGGAGAGCAGCAGCAGGAGCCACGGATCCTCAGCGGCGAGGATCAGGCCAATGAGGCCCATTGCGATCATGGCGCCGAGCATGGCCTGTTCGGCTTCCTGCATACCGAGGGTGGCATCCCGCAGGATTTGGCGGAATGGGAGGCCAGATTGGATATGCACGATCCAGGCGTCCATGCTGCGCTGCACGATGAGTCCCAGGGCAGCCATGGCCAGACCGGCGAGCAGCAGTTCCGAAATTGGGTGGGTGGCCGCCCAGGTCCAATTCACCAACCCGAGTCCGATACCACCGAGCGAGACCGTGATGGCGTAGACCCCGAAGTTGAACGGCGCGTCAATATCGAAG